>NZ_CP024770.1:0-300000 GCF_011395035.1 Pantoea cypripedii | reverse complement strand
ATAATACGCTTTTTACCCAACTCAGCTTTCATCGCTGGAATGATCGTAACCAGCTCAACATTGGTCTCGGACTACGCCACGATATTAATGACCATTGGTTAGTAGGTGGTAACGTCTTTTATGACCGTGATATTAGCCGCAGACATAATCGTATGGGAGTGGGAGGCGAAGTTTGGGGGGAAAGAGTACGCAGTTCCATTAACTACTATCAGCCATTGAGCAACTGGCATCTCTCTAAGGATAATAGCCTGAATGATGATCTGCTCAGGTACAGTCTATATGAGCGGCCAGCACGCGGCTGGGATTTCAATATTGAAACGGCGGCAAGCAAGCATGTGGCCATTAAAGGAACTTACTTTCAGTGGTATGGCGACAAAGTTGATGTGAACGGGACACGTTCCCAGGCAAGTCGTGATCCTCGCGGGGCGACTTTTGGCGCTCGCTGGCAACCTGTGCCGCTACTGAGTATGAATGCAGAATACAGTGCTATCAGTGGTCAGGATAATGATGCGAGGCTTGGTCTCGCACTCAATTGGCAGTTTGGTCGCACCTTATCCCAGATGTTAAATCCTGCGGAATCGACAGCGCTTCCTTTGTTAAAAGAGGCGCGCCATGATTTTGTCATGCGTAACAACAATATTATTTTGGCCTATCAACAGCGTGATAAAAAGTTGCGCCTGTACTTCGAACCTCAATCACTTTCTACCAGAGCGGGTAGCGAACCGTTTATTCATGCCGTGAAAGGTGGGCGGAGTGGATTTATTGTTTATCACTCAAGCCAGCCAGATGTAGTGCAGTTGGTGAATGAGCAAGCCGGGTTAGTTGCGCCCCTAAAACGGGGTGAAGTGATCATTTCTGCCGAAGAATATCAGGATGCCAGCAAGACAAAACTCTATGACAGAGCCGAGTATCGTTTGACCGTGCAACCTGGGGATTATGCACCAGCGGTTACCAACGTGCGTATCTCAGGTGAGTCAACTATAGGCAACACGCTAACAGGTAGTTACACCTTCATGACTAATGAAGGCGAGGATGAGGCAGAACAGAAATCAACACAGCGCTGGTATCGGGCGAATGCGCCGGGGGAAGTGTTATCCGTGACCAGTCAATATCAACTGACTGCCGCTGATGCCGGAGCGATGCTGATTTATGAAGTCACTCCGGTAAATAAAGCCGGATTACAGGGTGTGCCTGCCAGTGCCCAACAAATAGGGCCTCTGTTATCCGTCAATAGCCTGATTATATCTGGTGTGACTGGCGGTGGAGAGCTGCTGGAAGACGGTCGGATTAAATTTAAAGCTGGCGATTCTGGTACGTTGTTTTTTGAAGCCAAAGTAGAGGATAAAGACGGTAAACCAGCGCAGGATCAGCCAGTGTACTGGTCACATGGCAATCCGGACCTTGGGCAGCTTGAGCACACCAGGCAGATGACAAACAGCAATGGTAAGTCCCTGGTTAAATTCAACAATGTGACATCAGGGGGCGAGGATACCATCATAGCCTCCCTTCAGCCTGACGTGGAAAAACTTCGGGTGATGAGTGATACGGTGAATATGAAGAAGTTACCTTTCACTGTCACATTTAGCGCCGCAACGAATATCAGGTTTGTTAATCCTCCCCAGGAAGTCACAGTGGGTAGCAAAGCTGACTTCACCGTGCAGGTGACAGATCAGGAAAATTCAGCGATGGAAAATGTCGCACTGCAAATCACCAGCCAGGGAAAAACAAGTTCGTATGTAACAGGAAAAGAGGGCAAGGCATCGTTTTCGCTGACAGCGCCACTTAGCACTGAGCCTGCCAAGTGGCAAGTGGAGGCTAAAATGTCCGGGAACACAGAATCAGGTGACGAAGCGATTATTGCTCTGATGGCGGACGGCACCCACGCGCAGGTGACGGAGCTGAAAGCGACTCCGGCGAGCGCGGCGGCGGGCAGCGCAGTGACGCTGAGCGCGGTGGTGAAGGACCGGCACGGTAACGCGGTGAAAAACGCGCAGGTGGAGTTCCTGAGCGCGGCGACGGGCGGCACGCTGCTGACCACGCTGGCCACGGACGGAAAGGGTGAGGTGTCATTCCCGGAGTACACACAGACGGAAGCGAAGATCTATCATCCGGCGGCGCGGGTGAGCGGCGGCACGGCGAAGGCGACGGCGGTGACGTTCACGGCGGACGGCACTGACGCGCAGGTGACGGAGCTGAAAGCGACTCCGGCGAGCGCGGCGGCGGGCAGCGCAGTGACGCTGAGCGCGGTGGTGAAGGACCGGCACGGTAACGCGGTGGAAAACGCGCAGGTGGAGTTCCTGAGCGCGGCGACGGGCGGCACGCTGCTGACCACGCTGGCCACGGACGGGAGGGGTGAGGTGTCGTTCCCGGATTACACGCAGACGGAGGCGAAGATCTATCATCCGGCGGCGCGGGTGAGCGGTGGCACGGCGAAGGCGACGGCGGTGACGTTCACGGCGGACGGCACTGACGCGCAGGTGACGGAGCTGAGAGCGACTCCGGCAAGCGCGGCGGCGGGCAGCGCGGTGACGCTGAGCGCGGTGGTGAAGGACCGGCACGGTAACGCGGTGGAAAACGCACAGGTGGAGTTCCTGAGCGCGGCGACGGGCGGCACGCTGCTGACCACGCTGGCGACGGACGGGAGGGGCGAAGTGTCATTCCCGGAGTACACACAGACGGAAGCGAAGATCTATCATCCGGCGGCGCGGGTGAGCAGCGGCACGGCGAAGGCGACGGCGGTGACGTTCACGGCGGACGGCACTGACGCGCAGGTGATGGAGCTGAAAGCGACTCCGGCGAGCGCGGCGGCGGGCAGCGCGGTGACGCTGAGCGCGGTGGTGAAGGACCGGCACGGTAACGCGGTGGAAAACGCACAGGTGGAGTTCCTGAGCGCGGCGACGGGCGGCACGCTGCTGACCACGCTGGCGACGGACGGGAGGGGCGAGGTGGCGTTCCCGGAGTACACGCAGACGGAAGCGAAGATCTATCACCCGGCGGCGCGGGTGAGCGGCGGCACGGCGAAAGCGACTGAGGTAACGTTCACGCCTGGTGCAGTAGTGAATCTGGAGCTGAAGCGTGCTTTCACCGGAGATCTGCTGGCGGATGGAAACACTAAGGCTAGCTGGAAAGTAACGGCGCGGGACGTGCATCAAAACCTGGTACCTGCCGCAGCACTGTCGTGGCAGGTCAAGGGGCCGATTAGTAACGTCATCTTTAGCAAAGATGATGCGACTAATGAAAAAGGTGAGGGATTGCTTACGGTTACGTTGCCAACAAAGGACGGTTCTCTGGACGTGGTGGTGCAGCAAGGCAGTGTCAAAGCTAACGACAGCACGATTTTGTTGCCGGTGCTGAAGCTGGTCTCTCTGGCAGCAAGCAGTGATTCTCCGTTAGTAGGTAAAGATCTCACAATGACGGCGCTGGTGACAAATCTGGCAGGTGATCCACAGAAGGATGTCGTTGTGGATTTTACTAATGACCGTAAAGAATGGATGACGGAAGCAGCAGATGTTCAAACTGACGCAGAAGGAATAGCCAGAACGATACTCAGGATAGTCCCGGGAAAAGAGCTGGGTGCACCGGGTAATTATGTGGTGACAGCGGCACTGAAGGACAAACCATCAGAGAAGCAGACGAAGGCGATAAGCTGGCAAGTCAACATGGCGGGTGTGCAAATCAAAGAGTTTAAAGCCGCACCAGCCACAACTGAGGTCGGTAAGAAAGTCGCGTTATCTGCTACGGTGCAGGATAACTATGGCAACCCGATACAGAATGTTGAGGTTGAATTCCTGAGTTCGATGGCGAATGGTGCGGTGATGGCCACGTTATCAACCAATGATCATGGGATGGCAACTTATCCTGATTATACGCTGACGCAAGCGGGTGAATACTATCCAGCGGCGCGTGTGGTTGGTAACACTGCAAAGGAGACAAAAGTGACTTTTACCGTTGATGTTGCAGGGGCGCAGGTAACCGAGCTTAAAGCAGACCCGGCATCAGTATCTGCTGGTAAGAGCGTTAAACTGCTGGCAACGGTGCAGGATAAGTACGGTAACCTGGTGAGAAACGGCCAGGCGCGAGTGATCTTTCTGACCAGCAAATCGGGTGCCGCGTTACCAGGCGAGCCTATAGCAACTAATGGCGAGGGAGTGGCGGATTACAGTTACAGCCAGCAGAACAGGGGAGAATATAAACCCGCCGCGCGCGTAGGTAATACGACGGCAAAAGAGGTCACAGTCTGGTTCCTGGGAACGCCATCCATTACAAGCGTTTTCGTCAAACCAGGTGGTCCCATCGCAGCCGGAGACGCATTGCTCGGCAGTTATAGTGGTTTCGACTCACAGGGAACCGGTAGTGATAATTCACGATACCAATGGTACAAGAGAAAACTGGGCACCAGTAACTGGATAGCAATTGACAAATCTGATGCTAAAGAAAAGCTCTTTCGGACGGATGCCACGCTTGCCGGTTTTGAGGTTCAGGTTGGTGTCACGCCTAAAGGCAGTATGCAGAGCACCCTGGGTGAGGAGAAATTCAGCAGTATCGTGAAGGTTTACGGTGTGCCCTCTATTACTTCTGTCAATGTTTCACCGAAAGGTACCATCGCGACCGGTGTTAAAATAACAGCCACTCACGGAGGGTTTGATGGCAAAGGCACGGGTAGTGATGATTCCATGTATCAGTGGTTATACAGAAAGCTGGGTGAAAGCGTATGGACTGAGGTTGGGTACCCTGCAGGGATACAGAAGACGTTCACGCCAAATCAATCATATGGCGGGTATGAAGTGCAGGTACGTGTGACAGCGAAAGGTAGCGAGCAGCCGTCGTTAGGTAACAGGCTGTTCAGTGACGTGATAACTGTCTATGGCACGCCATCAATCGGTTCTGTCGGCACTTCGCCGAATGGAACGGTAACACCGAATGTAAAACTGACAGCTACCTACAGTAGTTTTGATGCCCAGGGGACCGGAAATGACAGTTCTCTTTTTCAGTGGTACAAGAGAAAACAAGGCGATAGTGCCTGGGTTGAAGCTGATAAGTCCGATGCAAAACAGAAGATATTCACACCGGATGACAGATACGTTGGTTTTGAAGTGCGTGTGGGTGTGACACCCAAAGGGAGTTCCCAATCGGTAACTGGCGAGCAGAAGTATAGCGATCCGGTGAAGATCAATAACACTATCGTTCCAGATCCTGGGTTAATTGAAGTCACCTACACAGACGGTGTCACCACAGTGGTTGGCAACCAATTCAGGTCAGATTATGTGGTTACTGCCAGGCAGCAAGGGCAATTGCTCGCTGATATCCCGATATGTTTGCAGTTTAAAGATGATATTTTTCCTCGCGTTTACCAGTCCAGAACCGGTACAAATGGCACGGTACCGATAGTTATAATGTTCGAGCCAGACGCTGTAGGTTTTTATATTAGCATGCAGGTACGTTTTGCATATTGTAAAGATGGTAATGCCAGTATCGCTGATTTCAGCAGAAGTCGCTGGGTGCGAATGTATAATCTATAATGGAGACATCTATCTTTCAGGTTTGAAGTGATGAGATAAATCTCCCCGCAATGGGGAGAAAGGGCAGGGATAGATATTGAGAAACAGGGCTTTTCGCTAAATTAATGAAGTCTCCTCTACGTCTGGCGTGCCCGCACTTTGGGGTGTGAATCCCGGATATAACAATGGGTTAAAAGGGTGATGGTTATCTGAATTTGTAACCAGATGTTCATCCTTGCCATTTTCAACAGGAGGTTGTGATGTCAGAATTAAGTTTCGGAAGTTACGCGATTTCAGTACCTGCTAATAATTCGTTAAATGGTGTTAAAGAAATATCGTACGCCAATAATAATGTTCAGGAATTTATTGGTAACATAAAGGATATATTAAATACCTGCGATGAATTCAAGCAGGCAAAACTTTCAGGAGTGAAAGTTGAAAATTACAACTCCAGTACCATGCATGGCAGGTTAAAAAGTATTGAGCGGACTTATGATAAGCTTATCTTTGCTATGAACAGGGATAACATGTATCGGGTTCTGGCCTTTACCGATGCTGAGCACCTTGGGCATTATCAGAAAAAGATATCAGAGAAGCAGCGAAGTATTGATAAAATAACGGTCGAACTTAATCAGATGGCATCAAAACTGGAGAGGGATATTATAAAAATAGCCTTTACTTCGGACTATCTGAATGAGAATTTAAATAAACTGAGTTGTGCGCAACATCGGCTTATTGAATTTACAAACCAGCTTAGAAACACTAACAGCTCTCCCCTTGCTGGAGAGGCTATTGGATCCGATCGCTGACTATAATTGACACTATAGCTTCCGCGTTCCTGCCTGGCCGGTTCGCGGAAGAACTTCCCACCCAGCCTCTTCAATTGTTTCAATTTTAAGTCATCATATCTTTTTGAGATAGACTATATCCTTTCACTTCATTCCTCAGAATAAGCCTGCCTTTATCATTTTAATTTTTGTTTTAAATCATTTGGCCATTTAACAATGCTGGATGCAATGGTCTATACAGTTATCACTACACTTAATCATTATGAGGCATATGTTTTGATGAGCTTGTCTGCAGTATTCCCTTTTTCTAATATCGGACATAAGAAAGAAGTGAATGCAACTGAAATCAGCAGTATCCCGGAATTCGTAATAAACATAAATAACACCAACAACAAGTTGTCATCAAATAAGGGTGTCTGGCGTCATTTTTTTAATGATTTTTTATGGTTACCTAAAAGTATTGTGTCTACAACGAGAAAATTATGGCACGAAACCAGAGTGGCTATAAAAAATAGTACTATTGAAATGCTGAAGGAAAGCGCTGATGCAGAAATCAAGAAACTTGAGGGTTGTTTAGGTGATGCAAAGGCGAAGCTGGTGTTAAAGATCGGCAGTTTGTTAGGTCCAAAGGGGGTAGGGCATGATTGTGTTGAAGAAATTGTTGAAGCGTTTCTGCGGCGAGAAAGAGAGAGATGTTACTCGCAGTTTTTGAAAGGCGAGATCACAGATCGTAAGATGAGGAATCGGCAGAATCACGATGATGAATTGAAAATCAGCGATCTGGAAATTCAGCTGGATGAGTCAGAGGGAAAATGTGAAAAATACAGTAAGGAACTCAATTTTCACATCGAAAAGATAGGTTCGGAATTATCAGATAAAATAAGTGAGATACTTGTTTTTTTCCTGAAAAAGATCGCTGAAATTAACAGCAGTGTCGTTTTAGCCGGTACTTCATGGTCAACACTCACCTCTGGAATAAGCGGTATCCAGACTACGCTGGCGCTGCAGGCTCGTCTTGTCTTTAAGAATTATGTTTTCTTTGACCTTGTATTGAATGATAAACCTCCTGTGTTGTCTACTGACGTCTGTTTTTCGGTGGGAGCAGGGCCAAGAATAGGATGGGGGGCACTCGAAGATGTGGGTATTCAAAAGGAAGATGCAAATTTTTCTGTTAGTTGCAAACTCAGTGCAACTGACAGGATTATCATCAGTTTTACGTTTGAACGAAAAGCCGATGGCTATGAATTGAATATAGATAAGGGTTGCACAGTAACGCGTGAACAACTCTTCAGATACACACCGTTATGCTCTTTAAGTTCCCATCAACATGGTATCCAATTTTCAACAAACTATGGGTTAAGTTGCGGCAAGGAAATCTATTCACTTAATAAAGATAAGCTGAGCCTGCTGCTGAATCTCCTGCTGAGTGGAAGTGCCGCTACCGTAGCTGGCATGATGAATTTTTTCTTACTGCTTCCTGACCCTGCAAGGCTTGCTGCATCTATGGCACTGGGTGATTTCACAGGGGCACTGGTGGCAAATCGCCTTTTTCCTGCCAGTGAATCGGTTCCGGCTGCCATTGAGGTTAATTGCCCTGGCCTTGCTGTCGGTAAATTTGCCTCTGCAGGTTTGGGTTATGCTGCCAGCGCCCGATTATTAGGAAAAGTGAAGCTGGATTAGACACATAGCGAGAGTCAGTTAATGGCCTCATATGAGGCCTTATTCGGATAAAAGCATCCGCATCCTGCACAGATCAATTCATGCCCTGTTCACGCAGCGGTCCCACTGTTGAATATTGAGCAAAATCAAGTTCCCGATGAGTAGTGGTGAAAATGCTGGCAAGGCTTTTCAATCAGGCATAGCTTAAAGATGCATTTTAAATACACCTTATAAAGGTACGACTATGTTCTGTGTGCAATGTGAGCAAACTATTCGAACTCCGGTAGCTACAGGCTGTTCTTATGCCCAGGGTATGTGTGGCAAAACCGCCGAAACATCTGATCTTCAGGATTTGTTAATTGCTACGCTGCAGGGGCTTTCAGCCTGGGCCAGCGAAGCCCGGAAATACGACATTATCGACCATAATATTGATAGCTTCGCACCACGAGCGTTTTTCTCCACGTTAACCAATGTCAATTTTGACTCCTTCCGTATCGTGGGTTACGCGCGGGAAGCCATTGCAAAACGTGAAGCGCTTAAGGCGCTGTGTCTGTCGATTGATCCTCGCGCCAGCGTAGAACACCCAATGGCCGATTTGCAGCTGGTGAGCGACGATTTAGGCGAATTGCAACAGCAAGCTGGCAGCTATACACCAAACAAGGATAAAGCGGCGATCGGCGAAAATATTCTGGGTTTGCGTTTGTTATGTCTGTACGGCCTGAAAGGCGCAGCCGCGTACATGGAACACGCCCATGTGCTGGGCCAGTACGACAACAATATTTATGCCCGCTACCATCACACCATGGCCTGGCTGGGTACCTGGCCTGCTGATGTCAACGCATTGCTTGAATGTGCGATGGAAATTGGCCAGATGAATTTCAGTGTCATGAGTATTCTCGACACGGGAGAAACCAGCGCTTATGGACATCCTACTCCCACACAGGTCAACGTCAAAACAGTAGCCGGAAAATGCATTCTGATTTCCGGACACGACCTCAAAGATTTATTTAACCTGTTACAGCAAACTGAAGGAACAGGCGTGAACGTCTATACCCACGGTGAAATGCTGCCCGCACACGGTTATCCGGAGCTGCGTAAGTTTAAACATTTAGTCGGGAACTACGGTTCTGGCTGGCAGAATCAACAGGTGGAATTTGCCCGTTTTCCTGGCCCGATTGTGATGACTTCAAACTGCATCATCGATCCCGCCCCTGGCGCTTATGACGACAGAATCTGGACGCGTAGCATTGTTGGCTGGCCTGGTGTTAATCATCTGGAAGGGGATGACTTCACTCCAGTGATTCAGCAGGCGCAGCAACTCAACGGATTTATTTACGACGAAATCGAACATCTGATTACCGTTGGATTTGGTCGTCAGACATTACTGGGGGCGGTGGACACGCTGCTCGATTTGGTGAGTCGGGAAAAATTGCGCCACGTTTTTCTGCTGGGTGGTTGTGACGGCTCGCGCGGAGAACGTAACTACTTTACGGACTTTGCTACTCAGGTGCCGGATGACTGTCTGATCCTGACGCTGGCATGTGGTAAATACCGCTTTAACAAACTCGACTTCGGCAACATTGAAGGTCTGCCACGTCTGGTGGATGCTGGCCAGTGCAATGATGCTTATTCAGCCATCATTCTCGCCGTAACCCTGGCGGAGAAACTGGGTTGTGGGGTTAACGATCTGCCGCTATCGCTGGTGCTGTCCTGGTTTGAACAAAAAGCGATAGTTATTTTGCTTACGCTGCTGTCACTTGGAGTCACAAATATTGTTACCGGTCCGACCGCGCCAGGCTTTTTAACTCCAGACTTGCTGGCCATCCTGAACGAGAAATTCGGTCTGCGGCAGATAACCACCGTGGAACAGGATATGCAGCAGTTGCTGAGCGCCTGAGGAGCCAACCATGACAATGCCAACCCCACAGTGCCCGTGGCGCATGCAGGTTCACCATATTGAGCAGGAAACGCCAAATGTCTGGACGCTGTCGCTGCTGTGTCACGATTATTATCCCTACCGCGCGGGGCAGTATGCGCTGGTAAGTATCCGCAACACAGGCGATACCCTGCGTGCTTACACGCTCTCATCAACGCCGGGAGTGAGTGAATATATCACCCTGACGGTACGTCATATTGAGGGGGGCGTGGGATCGCAATGGCTGACGCAGGACGTGAAACGCGGTGATTATTTGTGGTTGTCCGATGCGCAGGGGCAGTTCACCTGCGACGACCAGCCGAACGATAAGCTGTTATTACTGGCCGCAGGCTGCGGTATCACCCCAATCATGTCGATGCGCCGCTGGCTGGCGAACAACCATCCGGAAAAAGATGTGCAGGTCATCTTTAATGTGCGAACACCAGAGGATGTCATCTTTGCCCGTGAATGGCGCGATTATCCGGTCACGCTGGTTGCAGAGGAGCATGCCAGGGGAAATTTTGCATCAGGTCGGTTAAGCCAGCAATTGCTGCATAGCGTGCCTGATCTTACGGCACGTACCGTGATGTGCTGCGGCCCGGCAGCCTATATGGCATGGGCTGAGCAGGCCGTACGAACGCTTGGCGTGACGCAATTTTTTAAAGAGCAGTTCTTTACCCCGCCATCAGAGATGTCCGGCTCCGGGAAGAAGCTGAAATTCAGTAAGTTGTCGCCCGCTAAAACTTTTTACGCAGTTCAGGGCTATTCCTTACTGGAAGCGATGGAAAGTAATCAGGTTCCGATTAATGCCGCCTGCCGTGAAGGTGTTTGCGGCTGCTGCAAAACGCAGATTCTTGCAGGGGAATATAGCGTCAACAGCACCATGACCCTGACCAGTGAGGAAATTTCACAAGGGTATGTGCTGGCCTGTTCCTGCCATCCACAGGGTGATTTAGTGCTGGCTTAATCCTGAACGCATTTCGAACCTGACTGATAGAAAACCGGGTTGTAACAGGAGGATATTGTTATCAATCCGGCATTTCTACTGAAGGTGTTCGCATCTTATTTCCCTTTCAGGCGATGTGCCTTTTTTAAATTCATCCTGAGATTACTTCTATGAAATTGAGTGCTGTTCATCGCATCGGTATCCTGGCCGCGGCTATTTATATGTTGTCCGGCTGTACTCTCTCAGCTGCCGATCTGGTGCCACCGCAATCCTGTAATGCCAGCACGAGTTTTACCCGTGGTATGAATGACGGCATGGCGGGTGGTCCGATGGACAGTAATTACATTCAATTTTGCCCGGAGAATACGCAGAATGCCATGCAGCAAGGCTATCGCGATGGTTATATGAAAGGGCGCGAAATGAAACGACAGGATGCGCAGATTTCAACCATGCCGGTATCACCCGACGTCAATATCAACATCGGTAATGATCGTCCGGGGCGCGGGAACTGGCGGCCTGCAAACACCGGCCGTAATTATTTCTGCAAAATAAAAGTATTTGGGACAGAGCATTCAGCCTTTGGCCGAACAGAACTGGAAACACGCCAGGCAGTCAGAGCGAAATGTGAAGCTGATAACGGCTCCGATTCCATGTTCTGCCGGAATGAGAATATCGATTGCCAGAAAAATAAATAAACCGTGGCTTTGCGTGATAGTGGCCAGAAAGTGGCCACTATGGAAACGCATCTTATTGATACAGCATATACTTCAGCATCAGGCTGATTTGCTGCTGCAACATTGCTCTGCCGTAATGGGTGGGAAACCCCTGTTGCTCCGCCTGTTGCAGTAACAAGGTTCGCTCAGGGTAGATGATGATGTCGCAGATTAACGTCGGCGGCGTCAGTTTCTCCAGTGAGAAGGGCAGCAGATCAGAGTCTCCCATCCCGGCAGATGTTGCATTAATCGCAATATCATGAGGTTCTGGCGTCTCAGTGCCCATATTAACCTTTAACCCGTGATACTGGCTTTGCAGCGCCTGGCGCAGTTCTTCCGCTTTGGCTCGGGTGCGATTGTAAAGCGTTATGCTGGCCACGCCATGGCTTGCCAGTGCATGGGCAATGGCGCAGGCAGCGCCGCCGGCTCCGGCCAGATAGATAGTTTTTCCCGCAACCTGATACCCCGCCACCAGCAGGCTACTGACAAATCCTTCCCCATCCAGCATGGTTCCGGTCAGGCTACCATCGGTTTCTCTCCTGATAACATTACAGGCCCCAATAGCTTTTGCCTGTTCAGATACATGATCCAGACTGGCCATGACGGCCTGTTTGTGCGGCATGGTGACAATGGTGCCATGGAAGTTATGCCACGATTTCAACCCCGTCAAAAACGCATTCAAACCTTCGCGGGTAACAGGCTTTTAACTGTCATGATGAGATATGCCCTGCCAGACAGCGCAGGGCAACATTCGTTTTACTTACAGCTGTTATTGCTGGCACCGAGCTCACGCCAGCCGCCCCATTGGCCATTGGTGCCGGGTTCTTCCTGGCCAGCATTCAAATACCACTGGTTTTGCCAGATTTTGCCGTTGTGCGAGACTTTGGTGCAGGGCACATCATATTTTGCATGGCTATCGTAGGCCGGGACAGCTCCGGTATCCTCGCCATTGTCACTGTCACTGGCCTTCACCTCCACAGTAATGTCTTTGCTGACGGAGCCATACTGGTTGCTGGCTGTCACGCGATAAACGCCGGTGCCGGTATGATTAGCCGCCACCCATGCGCGTGGGGAGGTCAGCGTCGGGCCTGTCAGGCGCTGACTGGTTATTGCCCCCTGTTTTTCCTGGAGCTGGAAGTTGCTGAAACCCTGAATCACCTCCCAGGTGAAATCCGTGGCATATTGGGTTCCCGAGGCGTCCATGGCATAACCGGCGTTAGCCGCGGATTGATTAACCACGATCCGCTCATTTGCCACATGGATAACCGGCTTCTGTTCTGCCTGTTTGGCTTTCACTTCGACGGTAATATCTTTAGTGACGGAGCCATACTGGTTGCTGGCAGTGACGCGATAGACCCCAGTACCGGTATGATTAGCCGCTACCCATGCAAGTGGGGAGGTCAGAGTCGGGCCTTCCCGTCGTTGGCCGGTTGTGGCTCCATATTTTTCCTGTACCTGGAAGTTGCTGTAGCCGCTAATGACTTCCCAGACATATTGGGTGGCGTACTGGCTGCCAGATACATCAAGGGGGTAAGCGGCGCTGGCGTCAGACTGGTCAACCACGACCTTCTCATTTGCCACATGAATGATCGGTTTCTGCTGCCCGGTGTCATCTCCCGGCGTGCTGTTGCCATCGAATTTCACATCGACCAGCTGATAAAACGCTTTATCGGTATCGCGAATGCGCCAGGCAGCATAAATCTTTTGCTCTCCAGTGCGTTCAGGAACGTTACAGACGTGGGTAAGGCTAGTGGGTCTGGGGGATGGAATGGGCTGGCTCATCGGCCATATGTGATGACAAAATGGCTGGTTCTCAAACATTTCCGCCGTTAGCTTCTGGCCGTAACCGGGCTTCGTTTTCCAGTCTTGCTTAGTGATGTAATAGGTGAAGTAGGTGGTGCGGTGAAACTGACCAAAAAACCATTCGAAGTTCTGCACACCGGAATGCATTGGCTGTGACACCCACGGATAGCTTTCATTATCCAGCGCCGCCCGTTCGGCTTTATTACCACTGGCGATCTTGCCATCAGGCGGAAAAGTAAATTGATTTTCATACGGGGTATCGGCTTCCATCAATCCCCCGGCGGGAAGTTTGAGCCCCTCAATTTCTGTTGCCGGCCATTGTTTCCCATAGTATTGCACTGCACGGCTGGACGGAGTGACAAGCGCACCGTGTGCCAGAACCTGCGCAGAATAAATGCCACCCGACAGTACAGCGATGGCGTAAGCCAGAGTTTTAATATGTTTTGTATTCATCATTATTTTCATGTCTGTATTTAATTGATGGTAATTTCGACGCCCTGAAGCGGGTTTTCCTGAGGGACATAAACGCTATTGATCTCGCCTTTTTCTGGCTGAACGTCGCCATCGGGCTGGAATACGCCCGCGCGGACATCCTGATATTTCTGATTAATGGCGTTCGCTACCGTTTCGGACCAGCTGGCTTCTTCACCAGGCAATACGCTGACGCTGATCTCGCGAGAGGGTACTTCCGAGATGTGGTCAAAGAAGCGTACCCGGATGGTGTCTCCGGCATTGATCTTCAGGGGTTTTCCCCTGATCAAATGGTCCAGGGTGCCAATCTCTTTTTGCCAGTGGGTGTGGATTGCCGCATCGCTGTGCTGCTCTCCTTTAATGACATCGACATCAATGATGTTGGTGATTTTTTCGCTGGGGTGCCCATCAACCTGAGCCAGCTCGGCAACCGCATAAATCAGCTGATAGCCTTGTGTTTCGGGCAGGGTGCATTGGTGGGTAATCATGCCCTGGTGGAATTTGCCATCACCGGCAAAGGTACAAAAGGGCGTCTGAATAAAATTCTCAGCGCTCAGGCGCTGGCCCGTGCCGATAGCGTTTTGCCAGTTGGGTTCGGTCAGATAGTATTTCCAGCTGGAAACCTGGGTTGGACGGGTTAACTGCCAGCTGATGTCTAAGGGAACCTCGCCAATCACGGTTTTTTGCCAGTGAGAACCCTCGGTATTCAGCCCATCGAATTCATCATTGCCCGCGGAGGCAATTTTTCCCGGTGCGGCAAAATCATGACTTCCGGCGATGGTGATGACCTCATCAGCATGGTAGCGCTCACCATATCCGCAATGATTTTCACCTTGCTGACACAATGCGGCACGTGATGGTGGGTCTATCACATATCCCTGTGACCATGCCATGCTACTTGCCAGTAATGTGGCCAGGGCAATGGCAACTTTATTTTTTTCCATGAAATCTCTCGTCAGTTATTCGGCAAACAATAAGAAATCGAATTTGTCTAATTGAATTAGAATAAGATTTATTCCGTCTCGATTTTTGCAAACATAATCAGATCCCAAAATAAGACCCTTCTTACGTTTCCTGAGAAAGAACTTTAAATTATCACCAGATATTGAAGGTGGTTGATTTTTCTATTGTTGCTTCGATTGTTCCTGAAGTCTGTAAATGATTTCCTGGTAATAAAGAGATATTTCCTGTTCCGATGCTGATGTTTTGACCGCAATATTCCCGCCCGGATTTGGATGAAAAACGAACGTCGATTCTGTGAGGGTATTACAGCCACGTTTGGATGATTTAATTCGTTAAATAATAAACTGATGAGAGAAAAAATGAAGTTTAATAAACTGGCGTTTGCTATAACAACGTTGCTGGTAAGTGGTGCCGCCTGGTCACACGGCTACCTGATGGATCCACCTTCGCGTGCTTTGCTGTGTAACCACATCAAGAATAATGACCGCAGCTATCCCGTCGAACAAATGAATACCGGCTGTGGCAGCGTTCAGTATGAGCCGCAGAGTATGGAAGCAAATAAGGGCTATCCAAATCTGGGTCCGGCAGATGGTCGCATCGGCAGCGCACAATGGAAAGATGGTTATGAAATGGATGCCCAGAGCGCTACCCGCTGGAATAAAACACCGATGTCCGCCGGCCCACATCAGTTTACCTGGAAATTCACAGCTCCTCACAACACCACCAAATACGAATATTTCATCACCAAAAACGACTGGAATCCGAATCAGGTATTAAGCCGTGCTTCCTTTGAAGGCAAACCATTCTGTACCGTATCCCGTGGTGGTGAGCGTCCGGGTCAAACCGACAGTCACACCTGTGATGTGCCGGATCGTCAGGGCTACCAGATTATTCTGGCCATCTGGACCGTTGATGATACCAGCAATGCCTTCTACAACACCGCGGACGTCGAATTCAGTGGCAACAATATCGGTGATGATGGACTGGAAGCACAACATAAGCCGGTAATCCAGCTGGCGCAGGACAAGCTGGTTGTCGAAAAAAGCCCGGTCAACATGAGTTACACCCTGGATGCTTCTAAATCTCAGAATGTCACCCATTATTCATGGGAAGTGATTGACGGCTACAGCCATTTCCAGCTGCAGGATAAACAGGGAACGTCACCTGTTCATCAACTGGAAGGTGCAGAGATGTCAGCACCGGGCGCCTGGGTTGCTGCCGACCACGTTGGTACCGGCACCTATCGTCTGACGGCATCTAATGCCTTTGGCAGCGTGCAGAAAGATATTCAGGTGGTGGTGAAGGATAGCCATGAAACGCCTGCCAGCGGTGCCTGGGCAGTGGGTAAACATTATCAGGTGAATGACCTGGTGACTTACCAGGGCAGTACTTATCGCTGTCTGAACGTCCACACCTCACAACTGGACTGGTTCCCGGGGAATGCGCCCACCTTGTGGATAATGGTTAAGTAATTACCCTTAAATACAAGCTTGTTAAGCGTAAACGGCATTGCCGTTTACGCTTTTTTCATGTTTATCGATTTTGTCTTTTAATCTGCTGCAGGGTGCGGCACAGATAATTTTTATCATCCGTTGTCAGGTGTTGCAGCTGGATGTTCTGCACTGAGCTGCATATTTTTACCGCTGCCTGAGGATCAGTACGTAAATCACTGGACAGCTGCTGCAAAGTGGCATTGCTGATACGGTTGATTTGCGTCCTGGCCTCATCAAGAGATCGTGGCGGGGTTACCTGACCGGGTTGTGATAACCAGTCTGCGCGGTAACGATATTGGATAGCCTTGGCGACATCCATCTGTGCACGGATAAACGGGCTGACGGTGTCAGGGGCTAATCCAAGCTGCTGTGCTTCTGCCAGCGTGCTGTCCAGCACACGCTTTTCCTGAGCTAAATCTTCAACCGGCAAATGATTGACGGCTTTCCAGGCTGCGACCTCTTTCATCCATGATAAACGCTGATTGATCAGTTCACCGACGGAGCTGGCGCTAGCCTGCCATGACCAGATCCCAACCAGCCCCATCAAACCCCAGAGCAATCCGCGTTGATATTTTTGCTGCACCATACCTTTGATGTTCATGTTCCTCTCCTTTCCCTGATATTTTCGGAGTGACGTTTGCGCCATTACCCGAAGGAACAGAGATCCTAAATGATGGCGGTCTGGCATTCAATTAACCGTGTATCTACCGTACCGGATTGAAGGGGGAAATGAGCAGCGTATGTCTATTGATTTTTATCAGCGGGTTTCTCATTTTAGTTTGCAGAAGCGAGACAGGGTAAGTAAGAAAATGCAGGTGACGATCAGACACTGCAACATCCCCCTGACGGCGTTAAATAATAACTGCAATTCATTGTTTTCTAATAAGTTACGGCGCAGGCGCTACGCTGCCATCAGGCCGCTATTTCTTGCCAGTAGCGGATTAATCACGCTAATCCTGCCGGGCGTCACCAGCATGAGGTCACAACTGGCACCCTTTACGCCGGGTACCAGTCTGGCAATGCGGGCAGGAAACCACTCAACCCGTTTTATTCAGCCGGTAATGAAAAGCCAGCTCCGAAGCATCCCGCACCCAATGGTCATTCATCGTCTGCAGCGTTCTCGCCCGCGTGTGCTGCAAAGCGCAAAGTTCAAATGGTTATCACCGCAGATAACTCAGCGCGTGCAGGTACATAAAAAAACCACCCTGTCATCACCTGGCGACACCGTGACTGTGACTGACCGCGCAGGGGGCAAACCCGGCAAAAATCGCCAGTTTGAACCGTCTGGGGCCAGAGCACGCAGCAAAGCGCGGGATGAAAAACATAACCACAGAAAATTGTGGGATGAGGATTTGCCCACCGCTAATGAGACCACTCCCGCACCGCCCAAAACGCTATCGCTGCGGGAAAAAGTGCTGCTGGAACGACAGATTGTCCCTCCGGGCTGGCAGTCGACGTCGAAAATATCTTTCAATCATCATGGCAATCATACGCCTGCTGTGCAGCCCGTCTTATCTGCCGGGCAAATTGAGGAGATGCTCCAGCTTGAACAACAGCAATGGCAGGCATTTTTCACCGCAGCGCGACACCCCCCCGGTTTTGTCCAGATCAAATCCCTTTATAGCCGTTGGGCCGACGACACAATCGATGCGCTGAAACGTGACTGGATCAGAGCGCAGCTGGTGGATTACCAGCTTTGGCTGCCAGTGATACAAACCCTGTTTGCGCATCTGCAGGCACATCCGCCCACCAGATACCTGACGTTAACGCAGATGCGTTTGCAGGCTGCCAGGCTATACCCGGCGACAGACAACGATTCTTCATTAACCGATGCGCAATGTTTCGCGCTGGCTACCCGATTGCTGGATCCTGAAGCGCCGGATTATGTCGCCAGGCAAGCGGCTGCGTTTACCCGTTATGAAGCGATTCTCTGTTATTTCGTCGCACAGGTTTTGCAACTGGACCTGGATATCACCGCGGCTGACAGCGAACAGCAGTTTTTATTTTTGCATGTTAAGCGTAATCAGATTTTTAACCCTGCCAGAGTGATTCGCTTTTATCAAAATCAGTTTCGCACCACGCTGCGCAAGCCAGCTCCACCATTGATACGCCGGGATAAGTTAAATGATCTGCATGCCTATTATGCGCAGTTTAATCATTATCTGGCGCATCATGCTGGCGACGATGCCACGGCGATGGTGGCCCAGCAGGCGGTTTATAACGGTATCAGCCAGCTTGATCTGGAGTGCCGCTTCGCGTCGTTGTTTGCGGTTCGGCCGGTATATTCGCAACCCGAGTCATTGCCGCAGACCGGTGCGAGAACAGAAAGGTTTTACCGTGGTGGCATAATCTATATCGCGCAGGGTGATTCAGGGAAATATTACGCAGCCAGTACCTGGGGAGGGGTGTTTGTCATTGCGGATATCAGCCAGCTGATCGCGGGCGAAGATCTCCCGGCGATTCTTCGGCTGCGCAATGATCAATATATCCTGTCGCTTGATACGCAAAGTTTGTTGACGGCATTGTGGCCAGCGGGTGCAGATTTTATTCCCGACAAAGACATGATGCTGGCGCGTTATGATTTGACGATGGCAGGTGAAACGTTGGTGGACGCACTGATTAAGCTGCAACGCCGGGCAATCGGGCAAATGGTCGATGCGTTACGTGAGGCTTATCTTGATGAATCCTGGCTGGAAAAAGGTCTCTCCTTTATTCCCTTTCTGAAACCCATCATCCGTTCCTGGCACGATCCTGAATATCGGCCTTCCTTCGGTGAGCTGGCGCTGGACTGCTTTGACCTGTTTCTGACATTGATCTCGCTGGGGATCCCATTGGTGAAACTGAGTGTCAGCGGCATCCGTGCCGGCATGCTTGCACTGCGACTCGGGCGTGCTGCGGGCCTCACCGGTAAGTTGCTACAGCAGGCGGTGTTAAAAGCGTTACAACCGGCATTACGCAAAATCGCTGCCGTTACCGGCCGTGAGATTGCGGGTTTTCTCCTGCCACCGGTTGATCTTTTTTTGTTCCTGAAAGGGATGCGTAAAATACAGCGGCTTAAAAAGTTATCCCGCTGCATTCGCTCGCCCCATAAGGCCTGCTTTGCTGCTTTAGGTATCATGCCGCATCTTGACGGCAGGGAGTGGCAGGATTTGGTGCTCAGCATTTATCACCACCCCTCGGCGTGGCAAGGTGTGGTGATGTCCGGCAACTATAAAAAATCGTACAAGCAAGCCTGCAGCGCGTTATCGGAAGAGGAAATGAACGCCTTAAGGCGCTGGAGCTGGATAGATACGCAGCCTGATTATTATTTATCCCGGCAAATAAGCGGCAGGCCTGGGCTGAATTTCAAACTCAACGATGCGCTTTATAGCCTTCAGCCGACAGAAGAAATGAAAACGGCGGCAAAAATACTGGATCAGGCTCTCAGGAAATTACCCGTCATGGAGGAGCAATCCCTGCTGCGGGTAGTCGAGCTGCCGGATATCAATTTGCACAAATTTCAACCCGGCGATCTGGTCACCAATGCCCCAACTTTTATGTCTGCATCAGCGCAGGGACGATTGGCGAATGTTATTCTGGCCAGAGGATACTTATTTGATGCTCACAGGGAGGGAGGGATCGTGATTTACCACATCACCTCCAGTAGTGCTAAACCCTTTTTAAAACGCTATACCACGCAGGCTAACATTGAGAGTGAATATTTGTTCCGACCTGCGACAATTTTCAGAATTGAAGCGATTACCCGTCTCACCCCGCCTGCCAGCAGTGTCCGCACGGCGAAAACGATCTATTTTATCAAGCTTCGCGAAGCAGAAACCTCATTGTTTTCCCTGGGCGGCATCAAATGTATTCGCAGCGGCGAAAGTGTTGTCAACACCGTGCTAAGAAATATACGCGATTAACTAATCTGTGCTGTGTCGGCGGACAGCAATATGATGCCACCAGCCAGATGAGTCTGTCCGGAAATACGTTGCAGAAAAAGCAGGCAGTGAATTTGCTCACCGGTGAGTCGCTGCACCGTTATTTGCTGGCGAAATTGTGCACTTTCGGCGCGTTGATACCACCGCTGAACGTCAGCAATAAAAGGGGGGGAACAATGGGCGTTTAGCAACACCAGCGTACTGACTGAAAGTGCCTCGTTGGGAAAAAATACCGAGGGTGATCCGCGCCACTCTATCTCTCCTTCCGGCAGGTTGAGGTAGAACATCAGACAGGTGGCACTACCGGCGAGTTGCACAATCACTTCCTGCTCGCTCTGCGTGGTGCAAAGCAATCGGTGGTGACTGGTCACGAACTGGCTCAGACAGCCAGTGAGGATTGCCGAAAAAATCAAATACCACTGGGTCTGCCAGGCGGCCAGAATGGTGGCCTGCGGAGAAAGAGCGAACGAAATGGCAGTGGTCATAATGATGTATTGCAGTATCAGCAATAGCCCTGCCTGACGGGCGGAAAGAACAAAAACACTTAACAACAGAACGCTAAGTTGTACCCACAGCGGATTCAGTCCCATCCAGGGGCCCGTATCGGTTACTGAAAATGTGAACATCATTCCCAGATTGATGGCGATAACCATATAGCTGTACCCACGACTGCGGGTTGCAGGCATATTGCCGCTTTCACTTTGCAGATAATGCAGAATAGACAACGCGGCGGTCAGTGCGGCAAGTGTCCAGGAGATGAAATGCTGGGGGGCCACGGCATAGCCAGCCAGCAATAAACAACAGCTTAGTAAGATGCTGCCGAGAGTCAGGCATAAAGCAATGATCGCTACCTGGTACAGCGTTGTTACAACCGGCTGAAAGCTGGTGGATGTCCGCGTTAACGGCGGCAACATCCGTAACAGCATGACGCAGAGTGGGAACACCACGACATCAAAGGCGGCAAAGATCCCTGCCAGTAATGGCGGACGTCCGGTGTAGACCCCGCACAACGCATGTAACAGGCCCGCAGTGATCAGCCATAATGGCCAGTCCCTTCGTGCAGACAGCCACAGCGCAGCCAGCAGTAATCCAGCCGGGAACCATACTGTTGAGGAAAAACTCCAGGGGTCACGGTTTTGAAAACTAAACAGAGCAAGCAGGGTGTAAAGTGTTGCAAAGCCTGCCCAGTAGAGGAGCGTCTTTTTAATTGAAATGTCCTCCATCCTGTATGGTCGTGGCTATCGTCCGAATCCTTTCAGGATATATCATCCCAGTAAATTTTTTCTCCATCGACCATTAAATTTTGCAGGAAAGGTGCGGCATTCTACCTACCTGGAACAGGATAGCGATGTGACCGCTTCCTGCTAAGGAAGATCACTATCCCGTTGAGCGTATCAGGAACTGCTGAGATGTGCTGTAGGCGTATATTCTCCGGTGCCTGATGGCCACTCTGGTTCAGAGTAAGGTTGATCCCAACTGACACTTAAAGGTTTAATCATTTCTTCTTTGATCTTATCGATCATATTCTCATAGTGTTTTTTATATATCATTCTGAAATTATTATATGCCAGCATTAAAAAATTCTTTTCGTCATTGGTGGGTGTGTGGTCGATGGCTTGCTTATCTCCGGCCTTATCATCATCAGGGTCGAATAATGCGATCAACCAGTTCTCCATCTCTGCCATTGTGGGTGCATCAAGTTCATCTTCTTTAGCGGGTAGCATCAGCGAATAGAGAAGTTCAAGGTCTGCGGCAAACTGTTTATTTTTTTTCTCTTCATCGTTGTCATATATCAGGATAAATTTGCCACCTTCAATTGCCTGAATATAGCGTTGTAAGAACTTTTTCTTCGCCATCGCTTCCTGTGCGGCTGTATCTTCAGAATCCGCAAATACACTGGCACTGGGTTGTGATTGCAAGCGTTGCTGCATCATGGCATCCAGAGAGTGGGTAGAGGGGTCAGTCGCTGCAGTAACGGCATAGTTGTTAAATGGATTGATATTATTCATGTTGTCCGGGAGCCTCCTGCAGATAGTGGCGGATCTTGTTCAGGGCAAGGCAAACACGCAATGAAGTTGCCAATGGTATTGAGCAACAAGTGGGGGATGGTGGTAATGCCAGCCGTCCAGCTCGCTGCAGTGCAGACGAAAGATTGAATGCCTGACATATTGCCAGCCAGCCACGGTCACACAGTAGGCCTTCATTAAGGTCGTTTTCTGCATTACAGGAGGCAACCGGAAAACACTGTTGTGACAGGGTGGTGACAAAAGCAAGATCTGCAGGATGATACAACGGCTGCAAACGCTGAGCATGTATCGAACCCATCAAGCCGAGGCTCCCGGCCATCAGACATAGCCGGGGTAGTTTCGACCAGCAATTCACAAATTCGCTGGTGGGGGGGGCGGCTATTTCTTCCAGCGACGGCAACAAGATGTGGTATTGCACGCACAGTAGCCTGTTTTGCTGCGCTTTATTCAGAGAGTCATAATCCACCATCCGTCGTAACGGATGCAGCCAACTGCTGATATCTCCAAGCTGGCATAAGCGTTTATGATTTTCGGCTTGCATCTGACGTTCTCCGTTTGTAAAGCCGCACGCCAATGAAAATCAGCAATAGAGTCGCCAGCAGTAAGCCACTACTTGCCATAATCAAGGGACCTCTGACGGACGGATCAGCAGGCTGAATGGTGGCCGAATAGGGCTGCGGTTCCTGTTTCGCAAATAACACTACGGTAATGTTTTCCAGCTTTACATCAGGAAAGCTGTTGAGAATAAACAGGCGGATTTTATTAGCAAAAATAGTGGCATCATCCAGTGGACGATGCAGCATCAGTACGGAGATACGCTTATCCGGAGGATTGGCCAGACGGCTCTCATCTTCCAGCGGATAACTGATGTGTACTCGTACCTCTACCGCTTCGTCCAGCCGGAGCAGTGATTGTTGTAGTTTTTGTTCGATAGCTGAGATCAAGCGCGCTTTTTCTGCCCTGGGCGAAGCAACCAGGGCATCTGTCGGGAAAAAACGATCGATTTCAACATCATCCTGTGAAGGGAGACGATAGTCGGCAATCAGCGAAATTGCCTGCTTCATGTTCTTCTGGTCTACCCGCACATTGAACTGCTTTTTTTCACCATGGCTTTTGGTGGCAGGGATGTGGTAACGCTCCAGCAGGGCGATCACTTCGTTCGCCTGCCGTTCACTTAGCCCGGTTAATACCTCATCCTGGCAGGCAGTAAGCAGCAGCATAAGCAGTATGAACAGGCATTTCTTTCCCGTAGTTAACAATTTCATCAGGCTTTAACCAGCGTCTCAATCCCTCGGTTCACTTCACGCGCGAAGGCCAGTAACGTCTCTGTATGGATTTTGTGGTCGCCCAGCAAAGAGAGCGATTTCAGCATCTCACCGGGGGAATTGGTGACTACTGCTTTATTCATTGCCTCGATGCCGGATGCGCGTAAATGTTGGTTATCAGTGATCAGCTGGCTCATGGCGGCCATCATTCTTTCATCCAGTGAGACCGCGATATCATTAAATTGCCCTGCCACCTCTGGCAGGGTGAGAAGTTGAATTTGCGCCATATTATTTAATCTTCTGCGTTGCTTCGCTTTGCAGTGCAACCAGGGCACTGATCAGACTACCCAGGCCACGCGTAAGGTTGCCAAGGTCACCCTGTGCGGCCTGCATGGCTAGGGTGAGTTTGGGGTCAGTGGCGGCGCCTTCCCAGTCGGAAGTCGCTTTTTCTAATGCTTTATGATATTTCTCGACTTTGTCTTTAAATACATCATAAAGGTCGGTAAAAGAGCCACTTAGCGGTTCGTCAGTTGTTGCAGCTTTCGTAATAATATTTGCCATCAATATTGCTCCTTTCATGGACTACTCAGTTTGGGAGGGAAGAGAAAACTTTTCCGACACCGAACCTGATTACCCCAGCCTTGTTTTACCTGTGGTGGGGAAACTCGTTGAATTTGCGTAATATTATTTAATTTTCTGGGTTGCTTCGCTTTGTAGTGCAACCAGGGCACTGATCAGGCTGCCCAGCCCACGGGTCATGTTGCCCAGATCACCCTGTGCAGCCTGCATGGCCAGCGTGAGTTTAGGGTCAGTGGCGGCACCTTCCCAGGCGGAAGTTGCTGTTTCCAGCGCATCGTGATAATCCGCAATCTTTTGTTCAAATGCCTTATAAAGGTCGGTAAAAGAACCACTTAGCGGGTTATCTTTTGTCACTTCGCTATTAGTAATTTCTGCCATTAGCAATAATCCTTACAGGGTTTGCTTCATTACAGGACGGAAGATGTGATTTTTCCGATCCCAGATCAGGTCGTCCTGACCACGTTGCAAGACGGCCCGTGGTGCGGTGCTGGTATCAGGTAACTGGATGGAAACATGAACACGCTGCTGTCCCCAGCGTTGATAGAAACCCATTAATCGCTGATTAAGAAAGTCGAGTGCTTCTGGGGTGAGCGCTTGTCGCACGGCCACATAAATCCCTTCCGCAGTGGTTTCCTGGTAATACTGAATTCCGGTCTGGGCAAACAGCAACTGGAGCTCCCGCTGCATTTCCTGCAACGTATGTGAGTGGATGACTACTGTGCCAGCCTCGGGAAAATTGTGCTGAAACAACTGGGTTGCGCGCTTTACACCATCCTGCTGTCCATCGGTCAGCAGGCGTAGCACCAGTTTGTGTTGCTCATTTTGGCTCAGGGAGAGCCACAGAATACCCGCCTCAGACAGGCGTTTTTCCATCTGCCCCCGCACCTCCTGAGTTAATCGAAAGCTTGTGGCAACCTGGGGTGCAGCCTCAGATGTGGGAGCGACGAAATAATGATATGCGGTGGTAACAACCAGTATCATCAGCCCGCACAGCAGAAAAGCAACTCGCCATGGGAACCTTCTGCAAGGACGTATAAGGGGAGCGTCTGACGGTTCTGCTGGTTGTAGGACAGGAAGTGCTATGCTGTCATTCATTATCTCCCAGTGTTCATGCTGGGTTTTCAGTGCAAAACTTAACCCGCCAAAGTCAGTTTTTTGTTGTGGTGTGAGAGTTTGAAATGATGCTGGCTCGTCCTGCCAGCCATAACGACATTCCTGTACGCTTTCACCCAGTTGCAATTGCATATGTCTTGTATTCTCATCCCCATAAACAGGGATGAAAATAACATTATCGCTCGCGACCTTTACGTTATTGGCAACTCGAATTTGCTCTGGTTCATTATTTTGGTTGTAAATGTACAGATGCCATAATCCACTGTTTAACATCATGTCAAAACCACTCAATGGACCATTTAAGATTTTTAGTGAAAACATGATAAACCCAAAGTTAGCAATACGTACCCACAACGTGGAAGTGTAAGAGGAATTTTCTTATTTTATTGGGATATGCAGATTAAGAAAACCATAAAAAAGGGAGATAAAGTCTCTTCTCGCCATCGTTTTTCTTTCAAGTCATTGTATTTTAATTGAATGCACTCTTTCGTTCATATGTTGGTGAGAGAATTTATCAGATTTAAATCATTCTTTTCAGAAGATTATCAATCATTGTGGCATGGTTTTATTGGATGCTAATCGGTAATATTAAGCGCTATTCGGTGGCGAGTTATGAAATAGTCTGGAAGGGCTGGATGCAATTATATGCCAGATTGACTGCGGATGTTTTTTTTCCTTATCACTATAGTTTGTTGTCTGCCGTGATTTTGATATTACGTGAACGCGTTACTATTAGGGTTAATATTCTCCCGGATGAAAACACTTGTCGTGTAACGTTCGATATTCCAGACCCTGATGAATCGGGCGATGAATGTCTGACGTTATTGCAATGGTTGGTACAGGAAACAGAAGGGCAATTCATAATTGAAGAAGAGGACGCCGGGTGATAAACGTGTCGCGACAACAAATGACTGGAGTTATCAGTCTCTCTCTGACGAGGATTTTTATTTACTCCGTCAGTTTATGCCTTTTATTTACTTGTTTCGCCGTGTCTGCAAAGGAACCGGCAGTGCTGACGTTGCAAAAACAACCTGCCACAGTCTATTTCCAGGCGCTGTCGGCATTAATGGAACGCCCGATCATACTCAGTCCTGCCAGTAAAAAACTGGAAATTTCCGGTCAGTTTGATCTGACAGATCCCAAAGAGGCATTGAAGGACTTCAGTCGTGATATGGGGTTGATTTGGTATTTTGATGGCCAGGCTATCTATGTTTATCGCCAGGATGAATTGGCCAGTTCGCTGATACGACTTGAGCAACTCAGCGTCGACGCGCTCGTGCGCGCGCTGCGTGAGGCAGGGCTTTATGATGAACAGTATCCTTTAAAAGCCCGTCCGGATGCGCACTCTTTTTATCTATCCGGACCACCTAAGTACGTACAATTAGTGACCCAGACCGCCGCACTACTGGATAAGCAACAGCAACTGGCACAGGTGGAGCATACGGGTGCGAATGCTTCAGTCGCCGTAGTCAGCGTTCGTTATCGACCCATTTTTGCCCGTCAGCTGACCCTCCGAGGTGAAAAAATCACCGAGCCCGGTTTGATTGATACCTTGCGCGCGCTATGGCAGGGTGCTGACAGGTTAACTCTGGCCATTCCACGTGATGCCAGACAAGGGGATAGGGCAGTATTGCCCCCGCCAGTGGTTGACGACACGCTTCCTCCCGCGACAGAAGGGGAATCGCTGGCGCTGGATTCTCCGCAATCTACAGGCCAGCAACTCTGGGTTCTGGGCGATAGCGACACCAACAGCATCATTTTACGTGGTGACCCGGCACAAATACGCGATGCCCGCTTTCTGATTCAGCAACTGGACAATCCGCGCCAGCAAGTTCAGCTCAGCCTGCAAATCATTGATGTCAAAGAGAGTGAAGTGCAACAGCTGGGGATTGACTGGTCCGGGAGCTTCACACGTGGTGGCCTCATCGGCCAGATCAATCCAGTCGAAAGTGCACAAACCCTGGTGCAAACCACCTCGATCCTCGCGCGGATACATGCGTTAACTGAACAATCCAAAGCGCGCATCATTTCGCGACCGATGGTGCTGACGCAGGATAACGTCACGGCGTATTTTGATAATAATCATTCCTTTTATATCAAGCTGGAAGCGGAACGATTTGTTGATCTGAAAACCATCACTTACGGCACGTTGATTTCCGTGACACCCCGAATTATCACGTCGGCAGGTCAGCCACCTAAGGTAGAGATGCAGTTAACGGTTGAAGATGGCAGCAGTGATGCGCCTGCTAACTCGACAAATCAGATCACCAGCCAGACACGCATTGAGACCGTAGCACGAGTGCCCTCGGGAGACAGCCTGCTAATTGGGGGTTATACCCGTAGTGAGCGCACCGAAGATCAAAATAGTATCCCGTTGTTGAGCCGCATTCCGCTGCTAGGCAGCCTGTTTCGCTATGAAATACCCCGCCGTACCAATGTGGTCAGGCTATTCCTTATTGAACCCCGCGTGCTGAATGAACCTGACAGCTCCGTTACCCGTCTGGATGAATGGTTGAAGCGTACACGTCAGGAAACTTCACGGAGTCTGCCATGAGTACTCCGATTCAAAATATGCCCGGACCCAATCCGGTTACCAATGAGCGTCCCGAAGGCCGTGAGATCGCCCGGGATAAAATTGTCGTGGAGTCCATCTATCCGAATTATTTCGAACTGGTAGGTATGAGCGATGATTTGAGCATGCAAATGCCGCTATTGAAATTGCTGGCAGCGCATAAAACAGCACCACAGGAAATGAATTCTAAGGTGGAGCTGGATATTGAAGGAAATGCTTCTTCACTGGTCCAGGAAGTACTTCCGGTGACGCGCGCCAGTGATCTCTTACTCATGCTACGCCAACGCTTTAGCGACATAACGGATATCTGGTTAGTTTTACAGGCGATGATCAAAAACTACAGCTACTGGAAGCTGGATCGCTTGTTGCTACAGGAAACCATGGATTTACTGGAAGCTGAGTCCGATGAAGCTGAGCGGCAGGCGATGTGGGCAGGGGTGAATACAAATGCCCTGACGCAACAGTATGCCCGCATGACGAATTTCACCTCACGTCAGTTGAGGCGCTGGTATCGGGTGTGGTTAGCCTGGGATATCGAAGATGAGGATGGATTTTTCTGGGCGATGACGGAGGAAGTCGAACCAGACAGCCTGGGGACGCTTTTCCACTACATAACTCGCGCATTACGCCACGATATTAATGCGTTGCGCCCCAGCACCCAGCCGGACCGCCTGAGCATGTTATTGAATAAAATCTCGGCGATGACAAGATTTACGACCCTGGTTCAGCGTATCTGTGGGTTGTGCCCGATTGGGCAACCGGGCGCAGAACAGCCTGATTCCCCTCTGGCTGGCTCGGTTGCTCACTTTCTCCGTACCATCCTGGTGGAGCCGGTCGTCTTTTTACCTCAATGGATTAAGTTACGTGACCACGAATCACTGGCTGATTTTGCGCATCAGGTGCGTTTTCTGCGTGAGTTGCGCAAGGTGCTGGTGGAACTCCCGGACCTGTTCTTCAAAGAACAGAGTGATCGTGCACGGCTTGACGCAAAGGTGGTTCAGGAACTGAGTGAACGTTGGCAGGGACAGGATACAGGGCAACATGATGTGGGATGCTGATGAAAATGGATTGATTGGGTCATGGCACGAGCTGGACCCTGGTGCCGCGATGCGGCTGGATATTGGCGGCATTACCGTTGATATCCACAGGCGGAATCTCGGCTGGGAGGTGTTGGTAAAGCTGACAGACGTTCCTTTTTCATTCTCTTTACTGGGCCTGGTTGAGCGTGATTTCCCCAATTACTTACTGCTGCTTCTGCGCGAGCAATGCTATTTGCATCGCTATTATGTGGAACTGACAAGCCACATTCTCAATGACCTCCATGAGGTCACTACACGGCTCAAGGAGTGGCCCCGTGCTGAATAAACTCGGCTTCTCTACGTTCATCAAACCAGAACTCGCCATTGTCACGTTGATTGGTATGGTCATTGCAATGTTGATCATTCCTTTACCGCCGCGGCTTATTGATTTCCTGATAGGCCTGAATATTGCGCTGGCGTTACTCATCTTCCTGAGTTCACTGTATGTCAATGACCTCATTCAGTTTTCTACTTTTCCGGCAGTTTTATTAATCAGCACCTTATTTCGTCTGGCGCTTTCTATCAGTACCAGCCGATTGATCCTGCTGGATGGTTACGCTGGAGAAGTGGTTTCAACCTTTGGGCAGTTCGTCATTGGCGGGAGTTTAGCCGTCGGCGTGGTGATCTTTTTTATCGTTACTATCGTGCAATTTATCGTTATTACCAAAGGTTCGGAGCGTGTGGCAGAGGTTTGTGCGCGTTTCTCACTGGATGGTATGCCCGGTAAGCAGATGAGTATTGATGGTGATCTTAAAGCTAACACGCTGACTTCCGAGCAAGCGACCGCCAAGCGTAAGCGTCTGGAGCAGGAAAGCCAGCTGTTTGGTTCTATGGATGGCGCGATGCGTTTCGTTAAAGGAGACGCTATTGCTGGTTTATTGATTATCCTGGTTAACTTCGTCGGTGGAATTTTGATTGCCCAGCACTCGTATGGTTTAAGTTTTTCCGAGGCGCTGGATATTTACACCATGCTGACCATCGGTGATGGCCTGGTTGCGCAAATCCCAGCGTTATTGATCTCTATCGGAGCGGGTTTTGTCGTTACTCGTGTCAATGACGATAACAAAAACCTCGGTGCGAGCATTGTCCTGCAATTGTTCAGCAACACTTTTGTCATGGGTGGAGCCTGCGTGATGATTTTTATCGTCGGTTTGCTTCCCGGCTTCCCATTGGTTGTTTTTGGGTCACTGGCTGCGATGCTGGGCCTGATCATGCTGATAAAGCGTGACGGTAAATTCAAATCACAGCTGGTCACCGGTCTGCAACGGGCCGGACTGATGCGCACCGATGAGGAGATAAAGGCAGAAAAAGAAGCCCAGGAAAAAACTGAAGAACAGGCCGAAGGGCAGCTGTTTCCGGAAACCATTCCCGTCATGCTGGTGATGGCACAACAAACTTACCAGTGGCTAAATCAACCGGAACATATGGCATGGTTCCGTCAGGCATTTTTCCTTGAATTTGGCATTCCATTACCGCGCACCGAATTGCTGGCGAAAGAGGGTGTGGTTGAAGGAACTGTAAAGTTATTGATTCACGAGATCGATGTCGATCATGTACAGGTACTGCAGGGTCAGCACCGTATTTTATCTATCGAACAGCTTCCGTTACTGGAGTCGCTGGAAATTCCAGCCACTCGTCTGGAGCGTACTCCCCCGCAATTCTGGTGCCACGAAGAACACGCCAGTCAGTTAGCACAACTGAATATCCAGACGCGAAACTCCCGGGAAGAGATATATCGCTTAATGTCGCGTGGATTGAGTCGGTTAGTGAACGAGTATTTCGGCATTCAGGACACCAAAGAAATGCTGGACAAAATAGACAGCAAAGCTCCTGAACTCATGAAAGAAGTCTATAGAAATGCCACTGTTCAGAGAATTTCAGAAATTTTTCAACGTTTAATCAGTGAAGGAATCTCACTCAGGAATAATAAGATAATTCTCGAAACCATTGCACAGCATGCGGGAAAGGAAAAAGACAACCTGGCTCTGACTGAGTTGGTACGTGGCCGTCTCGCCCGTTACATCTCAAACAAATATCAGCATCGGGGTCTCATTCGTTGCGTAATGATGACTCAGGGAGTGGAAGAAGAAATCCGACGAAACATCAAAACCAGTGGTTCGGGCACTTCATTCAACATGGAACCGGGACAAATGGAGGAGATTTTTTCGCTGTTTTCAAGTGCCATTGCTGAGACCGCTTTTGCCGCTGATGAGTTGGTCATTATGTGCAGCATGGATATACGTCGTTTTGTGAAGAAGCTGTTGGAAAATAAGTTTACCGATCTCGATGTACTGTCGTGGCAGGAGATTTCTGATCACAGCCAGTTGCAAATCTTAGCCACGGTTTAAATGTGAATTGTTAATGGTGTGATGCCCAGGGTGAAAGGAGAAATATGTGTCAAATAATTCTGTCTCTGACCTGATGAATAATTCGGGTGCGGTAGCCTGCGCCAGTGAAACTGATGACTTAGCACAATGCCTTGCTGAACGATTGACCCAAAAAAATGAAGACGAAGTGGGCAGATTAAAAAAACGCTATAAAGCACGAGATGAAATTATCGGTTTGGCTCAGCCATTGCAGGCGAAACAACAACAGGAAAATATTCCTTTATCCCGTGTGTTGATGCAATTAACCGTAAGGGAAGGTGTCGCTTTTAAGCAGGCTATCGACGGCGCGTCTGACTCAGCTGTTGTCGTGAACAAAGCAGGTGCAAAGGCGGAAAACAAGACTGAAGTGATCAAAATGGCTACGCAGGGTGTTTCCACTGCCGACGATTCAACTTCAGGTTATTCTGCCCCACAAACAAAGCATGTCAATAATGGATGGTTGATGTCGTCAGTGCCGCCCATGACAGCAACGTCAGTCCAGTCGCCAGCATCCATCACTGCAAATATAACGTCTCACACTGAACGCAAATCTCAGAATGAAAAATCAGAAAAATTTCCTGAAATTATAACGCCAACACCGCGGGTCATTTTAGCAGAACATAACCAGACGCTGCCTGTCATCGAAAATCAGAAACAGGCCACCTTTACTACAGAAACGAAGCCAATTCACACAGTGCTGCAACGTCATGCTGAATCCGATTTTTCTCCAGCGATAATGACCAAAAGCATCAATATTGACCTCCAGGCAGACAAGATTGAACTGCACTATCCCATCACTGACCAGGCTGTGGTGAAACTGCAACTGACAGAACAGGCGATAGCCCCTGCCAGCAGTAACGTACGTGTGAGTGAAATGCTGGTGGGGCAAGCGGCATTATCTAATTATGATCCAGGCTGGTTACTGCACGGTGCGAAGCAATCCCGACCTTATTATCTGTCCCTCTCAGGAAACGATCAGAAAGGGAAAACGGAAAACAACCTGTGGAAAGATCGTGAAGAATAAGCAGCGATTACCTCCCCGCGTGCCAGTCATGAGCCTCACCCACTGGCATCTGATGTATAAACAAAAATGTTCCCGGGGAAGCTGGCCACAAGGTGACGGAGACATCTTGTTGTTACATAGATCTGAGGAAGTGAGGCCACTGCGTCTTTTTCTGTCCGCCCACACCATGGCTCAGCACATTTTTTCTCCTGCATCGCCGCCAGACACGTTATTGATGGACTGCCATCTTAGACAGGCGTTGGTTAAGCAGCATCTCGAAAAAGCGGAATTTGAACTGTCCGGCTGTACCTGGTCGCTGGCACAAATAACCCTGGCAACCAAAGCAGAGGGGGCACCAGAAACGCTGGTTAACTGGTGCTATGGCCTACCCACCAGTCTCGGCCCGGCTGCTTTATGTATGGATGACAATCCGGAAATCGCTCTTCCCGGCCCGACAACACGACAGGCCAGGGGCGGATATCCCTGGTGGTGGCTACCACTGCAATGCCGGGTGGGATGGTCATCTCTGACGCTCAGCCAGCTGCGCGGACTAGGAAAAGGTGATTTGGTGATGATTACCCGGCAACAACAGTATCTGACGTTGTCGGGAAACAAAATTGGGCAATGGCAGTTTGATAAAAGAGGGATCATTTTGGAACGTCTGGATAATGATGATGAATGGATGTTTGCTGATGAACAACAGCACCATGCGGAAGAAAAACCGCAAGACACGCTGGCTGAGTTTGCCTTGAAGGATGTGGAATTGATGCTGGAGGTCTCGCTGGGTAAAGCTGCGATGCCATTGGCTCAGGCGGTGGAGTTACAGGCAGGTGATTTTGTTCCTCTCGCTAGCGGAGGTCTGAAAGGGACAAGACTTTTGCTGGGTAATCAGACTGTGGCGAAAGGTGAGTTGGTCGAAATTGACGGGCAGCTTGGCGTCATTCTGGATCACATCTTTTTCCGTCCAGAGGAATCGCAGTAAAACTATGAACGATGCGGCGCTCATATTAACGCTTTCACTGGCCGCTACGCTGCCTTTTCTGATCGCTGGGGGTACCTGCTTTATTAAATTCAGCATCGTATTCGCGCTGGTGCGCAATGCTTTGGGGATTCAGCAGATTCCCAGTAACCTGACGCTTAATGGTCTGGCACTGATCCTGACCCTGTTTGTCATGGTACCGGTGGTGAAGCCGGTCATAACATGGGTAGATAACAACCCTGTTAGTTACAGTGATGCTGCCTCATTACAGGGATTGATGAATGAGGGGACGAAAAGTTATCGCGATTATCTGACCCGGTTTGCTGATCCAGCCCTGACGACGTATTTCACTAACATCTGGCAAAAGCGGGATAAAGAAGCAGCCCCTGCGACGGGTTCTGCTTATGAACAACCGGAACCTTCAATATTCGCGTTATTGCCAGCGTATGCTTTAACGGAAATTAAAGATGCTTTTGAAATCGGTTTCTACATTTACCTTCCTTTTATCGTAATCGACATTTTAGTGTCCAACATTTTGCTGGCACTTGGCATGATGATGATGAGTCCAGTCACGATTTCTCTACCGATCAAACTAGTGCTATTCGTGGCAGTCGATGGCTGGGCGAAAGTTGTGAAAGGCACATTGACCAAATACCTGGAGATGTCATGACGGAAATCAGTTACGTCAGTAATAAAGCCATCTGGCTGATACTGGTGCTTTCAGCATGGCCAGTTATTGTCGCAACAATGGTAGGGCTTATCGTTGCTGTTATCCAGACCGTTACACAGATTCAGGAGCAAACGTTGTCATTCGGCATTAAGTTGATTGCCGTTTCCGTGTGTCTGTTTCAGCTTTCCGGCTGGATGTCGCAGGTAATAATGAATTATGCCAATGAGTTATTTACATTAATTAGTCAGCGTTAGCGGGAGCCCCTGATGTCTGTTATGCCGCTGGAATGGCTCTACGCATTGGCCGTATTTTATCTGCGTGTACTGCCCATGTTTTTAGTCATTCCGTTGTTTCAGGGCCACTGGTTGACGCATAGCATGATAAAAAACTGCCTGATTGTTATGCTGGGTCTGGCGTTTATTCCTCATATCCAACCTGCATTACCGGACATTGCCCATCATTTGATACGTACGGCGGTAACGGAGGTGGCGCTTGGCCTGCTGATTGCTTTCCCTGTGGGACTCCCCTTTTGGGTTGCTAATGTGGCCGGTCAGTTTGTTGACAATCAGCGTGGTGCAACCATCAGTAGTACTTTTGATCCGAATAGTGGCGTCGATTCGTCCACATTGTCCAGCTGGTTTAATTTCTATTGTTGCGTGGTGTTTGTCGCGGGGAATGGTTTCATTCATCTTTGCAATTTACTGCTGGAAAGTTATGCGCTATTCCCTCCGGGTGAACCTGTTGATTTCTCGATGATCAGGATTGCAAGTTTCATTGCGTTACTGGACCTCGCTATCGTTAAGGGAATTATCCTGGTTTCACCCGTATTGATTACTTTATTTCTTACCGACATTCTGCTGGCCGTATTGTATCGCTATACTCCACAGCTCAACCCATTTATGTTGGCCTTATCATTAAAAAGCCTTATCGCTTTTTCCGTTTTGTTACTGTTTTATAACCCGGTTTTTGCAACGACCTTTCAGCAGATTATTGATGGCATTATGCCACTTGAATATTATTTCCTTCTCCCATGAACCAAAGCAAAACTGAACTCCCCACACTGAAAAAAAAGCGTGATGCGGCAAAGCGTGGGCAGGTACTGAAAAGTAAAGATATCACCACCACCATCAATTTGGTTGTAGTGATGAGTTATTTATTTTATTTCTTTAATGGGTTAGATGAAACCCTGCACTTCCTGCTTACCACATTACCCACCGTTAATAGTATTAACAGTCATGCATGGCTCCGTACCTTAATGATGGTATTGGTGCAACCAACGCTGGTGTTGCTCGTGGTGACTCTGGTGTCATCAATCGTTCCATCATTGTTGCAGAGTCGCTTCGTCATCGCTACACAGGCGCTGAAGATCGACTTCAAACGTATGGATCCTGTTGCGGGTTTTAAACGAATTTTTTCAGTGCGCACGTTACTTAATACGCTGAAGTCTTTGCTGTATGTGGCTGCAGTAGGATGCGTGAGTTGGCTGGGTTATCACGAGGTAATCCACTCTTTACTGACTGGGGTTAACGCCACAAGTCTGAAGTCCGTCATTGCTTTATGTGAAAGAGTTTTCCTTTCAACGTTGTTAGCGGTTTTAATTACCTGCGGTCTGATTGCTATTCTTGACTTCCTGCTGGAGTATTTCCATTACATCAAAGAGCTGATGATGACCCGCCAGGAGGTCAAAAAGGAACATACTGAACAAAATGGTAAGCCGGAAATAAAAAGCAAACGCCGTGAACTGCATCAGGAAATATTAAATGAAGATATTAAGAAGAATGTCCGTGATTCGCAGGTTCTGCTGGCTAACCCTACTCATATAGCAATTGGCATTTATTTTAACCTATCTTTATCGCCCTATCCATTTGTTTCACTGGTTCAAAGTGGAGCCGCAGCACAGGCTGTTTTGAAGTATGCCAGTGAAATTGGGAAACCGATATACCGGGATAAGAAGTTAGTCAGAGAGATGTATAAAACGGTAAAACCTTATACGTTCCTGCACTGGAAATGGTTTGATGCATTACTAACGGCATTACGATGGTTAGAGGAAGTTGAAAATCAATATATTTCTATCGATGACGAGGTTCATGAGAAAAAATAGACCGCTGCAGGAGTAATGGCAGTGAATATCAATGTGACAAATGAGACGGTGCTATGACAGATATCAGTAGGCAATATATTTTCTTCCCTCAACATATATCTTTACATGAAGAGGAAGAGCGAAAAGAACGTTCGGATAGTCAGCAGAACGATGGGGCAGAAATTTTATTCCAAAAAAAGCTTAAAGCGATCGGTGAGGAAATTACTTCATTTATAGGGAAATTGCAGCAGCAAAGGAAAAAAATAAATGAACAACCCTCACTTTGCGAGATAATGCTTGAACAATGTACGGGGCTGAAGTTTAAATTAAATAGTTTGTTGTTGAATAATAAACTGGATTATTATCAATCAGCAGATGCTTTAGTCCTTCAGCAGCAGAAAGATGTAAACATGTTGTCAGTATCATTGCTTAAGGCGGAAAATTTTCTGATGCATGCTGAGGGGGATATTATTCAACCTGGTAATATGCTTTCACTTACCGCGGCAGTGAAAAATTTTCCGCTGAAACAAAAAAATATTGCAACGGCATACCTGACGCAGGAAAAATCACTATCGAATAGTGATCTTGATGATAGCAATGCGACAGATAAAACTGAAAATAATGTAATGTCACGCGCTACGCCGACCAAACAGAATGATGTTGAAACTTATAACACTGAGTCATCTGCAGATGATATCACCACAATCGGGCAGGACAAGATGACGCCAGAGGAGCAATTCTGGCATGAGTTATCGATGATGATGGCAGAAATTGCTGCTTTGGAGAATGTCAGGAAAGAACTGGAAGAGATATCAAAGCTTGATTCTACCACATCCCTCCAGGAGTTATTAGATCGACTCAATATGCTTTGTAAGAAAGTTGAGAACTACTTAAAAGATACTAATTTTACATCTGATGGCATTATATTGAAAATCCCAGATGGATTGAGTAAAGAACAGATGGATAAACTATTATCCAATTCTGGAATCTCATATGAGATGCTTGGAAATGGTCAGATTGCAATAAAAAATTTTAGTCTCTTAAACATACAAACAACATTGGCAAGATTAAAACGTGCTATTGACGGTCCGTTTGTAACCGATATGTTGAGAGAAGCAAAAGAGGCTTTAACCTGGATAAATTACTTTGTAAAGAATGGCGATTATAAAAAATACATTGATTTTCTAAATAATAAATATCCTTTGGCAGACAAGCCCGTTAAAGATGACAGTACGCTGAGCGGTTGGCTGCAAAGTATGTTGCCGGGTTTTGATACGATAGATAAAGGTAACGTTACCTTTTATAAATCTGTGATTGCATTAATTACAGCATGGCAGAGCAAGATTAATGAATTTAATAAGAAATATGCTGAGGTCCTGAAAAGTTCAGATGGTGTCAATCAAAGTGATAGCAAACATCAATTCGAAGTAACTAAAGTTAAAGAGATGTTAGCTGTGCTGGATGATATTTCGGCCATGAAAAATCAGATGGCCATAATATTAGGTGGCATAAGTGAAACCGACCTGGCTAATCTGCTGGAAGGTACCGGAATAAGCTATACTGAGATGGTGGGTACTGTAACGCTGCTTAATCTGGGCGACGACATTGTAAAGATGCTTAAGGATGCGATAAGTAGCTGCTTTAATAAATTTGATAATATGGGGGATAAATATGTGGTTACCCCTGAGCAGTTAACGCAATTTAATAATGCTTTATCTCAGGCTCAAACTCAATTTGATACTGTAGTTAAAAAAGTCAACACTAAAACCGACTCCGCGAAAACACTCTTCAACGATACGAAAGAGGCATTAAGTAATTTAATCAAGACAGCAGAAAGTCTGCTTGCTGATTTGGTTAAAATGATCAGGTAAAGGAATAAAGATGGAAGATACTTCGGCCCATCCAGCGGATGGGAAAGCGGATAATAATGGCCTGTCCGGGATAAATGTCGGCCAGAATATGCTTGATAGTCTGTACACTTGTGCCTGGAATCTATATCAGCAATCTAAATTAGATGAATCGCTTTCCTTGTTTAACTATCTATGCATGCTAAGACCACTGAATAAAGATTATCTGATTGGTGTGGCTGCAATTTATCAACTAAAGAAAAAATATCGACGCGCTATTGAGTTTTATATGGCGGCATCCGTGCTGGTTGAAAATGATTCCCGCCCTATATTGCAAGCCGGATATTGTTATTTAATGATTAAGAAAAAGTCCAGGGCGCGAGAATGTTTTGACATAGTCTGCAATGCGCATGGTGATCCCCAGTTAAAACTCATCGCGCAGGGTTATCTCAACGCGATGGACAATCCCCCAGAAGAAAGTCATTAAACAGGAGATCCAATATGACGACAAATGTCGTGGGGCAACGCAGCCCTTTTCTATTTCAATATTATGACTCACCAGTGGATAAGCCTAAAAAGTCGCAGCAGCCAAACACAGAGACACGCACCGAGAACGTGCCTCAGGCTAACGACCTCGACATGCTTAGCCAGGAGGTAGCAACCTTTATCACCCGGGTACAGGTACAGGGAGTAAAGTTCAATGAACGGCCAGCAGAGCGAGAAATGCTTTCAGAGCAGTTAGATGATATCAAACTTCGGATAAAGAATGCTTTGTTCACCCTTTCCCAATCTGGCGGCGCCACTTCACGCCTCGGTGTGTCATTACAACAACAGCTTTCACAGCTACTTACCGTGGAGCAACTGCTGGATGAAACTGACGGCAGAGCGGTTGATACCAGTATGTCACCAGTTCTGATGCCCTTTATGAAAAAAGCGTTGTTACGGCAGACTACTGCTGTGCCTCAGTCAGTGCAAAATCCGGCAGCGGGAACACCCACCGAACAGCCCACTGACAGTGTCGCTTTGCAGCAGTTTGTTGAAGAGTTGGAAACCTTAGTTTCAGGATTAGATAGTGCCTGGCAGGCAAAACATGCTCAGGCCCAGGATGCAGCCATTACCACTCTTCTAAATAATCCGACGAGCCTTACACGCACCACGCCACCTGCTGCGTTTACAGATACGACTGAAAAGCCGCAACTGGCTGCACCTCCCAGCAATAGTGACCGTGTTTTCGCGGAATTGTTTTTTGCCTTGCGGCGAGTTCAGCAAGAGGGAGGAGCGATAACCACCGAGAACGATAGCAAGCACATCAGCATAACCCGAGACTACTGGACGGAAGTTATGACCCGCAGGTTGCAGGAAAACCGCGCTCTGGTAGATAAAGCGCGGCAGCAGCAGGCAGCGGCGGAAAGCAGAGGCACAATCTTCAAATGGGTTATGCGTGCCTTGATGGCAGTTGTGGGGGCCATATTCTCTGTGTTGACGCTCGGGTTGGGTGCGATGCTGGTAACACTGGCGTTTACTGTGGTGGAAATTGTGCTTGAAGAAACGGTTGGTTTTAGCCTGATGGGTAAGCTGACTGAATATATTGGCAAAGGATTTTCTGAAGCCATGAAGGCGATGGGGGCGGATGGAGAGTGGGTAGAATACGTGGCTAATGCCCTGGCGGCGATTGTCGTTATCGTTGCCTCAATTCTGGTGACAAAAGGACTCGGAAAACTGACTAATACACAGGGATGTCAGAGCATGATAAATACTATAAAAGATAAGCTGCCCTGGCTGAAGAATCTGATCTTAAAAATGAGCCCTGATAAGATGTCCGGTTTCATGAAATTCCTTGATAAGAATAAGACCTTGATGCAAGGAGCAACGACTCTAATGCCAATTGCAGATAAGAGTACTGCGTTTGGTTATTCCTTCCCAATGGCGCAGACGCAGGAAGACCTCTCTGATAACAAAAAGGAATTGAAAGCTGCTGATATTTTGAAAGAGTTGATTGACGATATGATGAAGGACACGCCTAACGCATTACAACGCGTTACGGAAACATCAGGACAACTCGTCGAGCTGGTCAGTGACATGTTGAATAAAGTTATTAAGCGTGACAGAGCAATGATGCTAAATAATGCTGCTCACTAATAAGGAATCTGATATATGGCTACGGAATTATTGAACCATGCACGGTTCTCATTTGTTGCACCTCAACTCTTTTCAGCAACACAACCCATCACCAAAAAAACAGAATGGTTAGATCTCAGGACGATCAGTAGTATTGAGGTGAATGAAACCTTATCTGATAATAAACTTGATTTGGCGATACCCTGGTTGAAAACGCCGGACAAATTACAGTTCACTCAACAGGATATGACAGAATTAGCACCGTTAGTTTCTGCATTGAAAACGGTAAATCTGTTTCAGGCTCAACTTACTCTTCAAAACAAATTAGGTGAGGACAGTGTAAAAGCTATCGCAGGTTGCCAGGATGCTGATGCACTTACCCGCCTTTTTTTTGATGAGGAGAAATTAGCAGATGACAAACTGACTTCCGGTCAGCCTTTGACACGCTTATATAATACAGTTTCTGACCTCATTAAATTACTGATGGAACTCTTTAATGAGGAGGGCAACCTGCGAATTGTATTCCTCAAGTTCAGATCAACGTTCCTTCAACTTAAGCGCCAGATTAACGAGATGGAACAGGCACAAATTATTAAAGAAGGGGATAGCCTTGCAAGACAGATGCGCTTAGCTCCCATGGCTGCACTTTTGACGGTAACGACAGCCGTAGGGGTGAGTCTGTACTTGTCATGCAGGGCAAGCGCAAATAGTAAAAAGGCCAACGAATTTCAGGACAAAACAGACCTGATGAAACAAGTTGGCGATACGACAAAATGCAACTATATGACTACACCACCAAAAAATAAAAACCCTGGGCCATTGAAGAATATCCAGGATAGTTTATTGAAGCCAACATCAGCGTCCCTGACACCAAAAACGCCACCGGCTCCAATAGCAGAACCTTCACTGGAACCTTTACCCGCGCCAACTGTGGCTCCGATAGTAAAACCAACTCCTGCCCCCGAAACATTACCAACGCCTGAACCCGCTAATGAGGTGATTAATGCGGGTCAACCTAAGCGGCTTATCAACGCAACGGGTGGGAGTGCTAATTGTGAAGGTACTGGAACAGTTCAAATTGATGGTAATTTCGATCTGAAAGGTTTTAGAGATTTACTCATTGTACGTGGAAAAGCAATTGAAGAGATGAAAGCGTCAGGGTTTGCCCTCAAGCGACAAGGTAAAAACTCTGGAACTAAGAAATCAGGTACCACAGATGCTACGGAAAATAGGCCTGGCACAAGCTCTCATGATCATAATGAAGCACTAAGCGTTCCGGGTAATTCGCGACGAAGACCACTGGCTGAAACCTCCGATACCGAAACAATTCCAGCCAAAAGGGCGAGGCTATATCAGTCTGATAAAAAGGTTAACTCTGTTGGTACCCAGACAGATATTGAACCGGGTAATGTACCTGCTGCCCCAGCTTTACCTGAGCAGTCGAAAGTTGCCAAAGCGTATCAGGCTGAAGTACAAAAATTCAGCGAACTTAATAAATTATATCCGGGTGGCATGGACAGGGAGTACAAAGAGTTCAGTGGTCTGCATATCAGAGATGATGGTAGCAAAAAGGCGACTTTTGCCAGGGCGCTGGATAATAAAGCCATAGATAGCAGGGCGTTATATAAAGCTGGAAACCTTGTGCTAAGCAATATTATTGTTCCGAATAATTTCCGTGAACATGCAGAGTATCAAAGTAAACTTGATGCCTCGGGGATACGCGTTGATGAAATAAAGTCGCATATTGATGCAGGCGAACAGAGTTTTGATGATATTTTACTTGGTATGAAGAAACTCAAACGTGCTAATGAACCCGTCCCCGAGCAACTTAAAAATGACATAAATCAGGCAGCTTTAGATATCAAAATCCAACGCGATAAAACTGAACTGCTCAGGAAGCAATATCAGGATCAATTGGTGCTGGCTAAAAAAGGTGATGTAACATCTCACGAGGCACTTAAGGATACCCTCAAGCAATATGTGGAGGCGAAAATTGAATTTGTCAGCGTTTACAATAAAGGCTTGGCAGTAGCAAAAGATAAACTTGGAGGTTGGTTGAAAGAACGTGAACAGTTCTATACGGATAAGCAACGCTTCCATTCTGATAAAGCACAACGGCTTTTCCAGTATTCAAACATGATCAGCAATATGATGGGCATGGCGTTCAGTACTTTTAGCGCAGAAACGACACGATCAGCCTTGCAGTTTGCTATTACCCAGGCCCAGGTTCAGAAGAAAATGAAAGAAGCGGATCGAGACCTGAACAGTGATGATGTTACAAACTCCGCTAAGGCACAGGAGCAAGTGATTAATATTGAAAATATACTTAATGAAGCCGTAAATAACTTCCTGAAGAGTGATCAGAGGATCAACCAGGCAGCAATTCGTAATTTGTAGTCAGTTTCTTTGTCCTTTTATTATATTTATGCGCCACTTTCTGTGGCGCATGTCTTCTTTTTATGACCCTGAATGTTCATTGATCAAAATAATGACGTGGAGGAAGTGTTATGAATGATGAAAAATATCATCTGACGGAGTTTTCTATGGAGCTGGCTGATAAACGCGATGCAGCAATAAAGTTTATTATTCCAGATGGTTTGCACCAGGGGCCCGTACTGGTGAAAATGAAATTCAAAGATAAGAAAGGGGATGCCGTATTCCCTCGCTATTCACATTTAAAAGAGACCATTCGTTTCCGCACGCGATCAGGAACACGATTAATCTGGAAAGGTAATCGTGAAATGGCGAAACGAAGACCATGTTATACTGACATCAAAGGAGACAAAGTGGGTTTTGCTCACCACTATGGAGACCATGCCGAGCTTAAGGCCTATGATATCGTTGACGATAACGTGGTGATGTGCTTTTTCATTTATTCGGCAAACGAAAACCCGGTTATTGACTATTTTGTTGCGGAATATGGCAAAGATCATACGACGACACCGGTACCCATCTGTCTCTCATATCCGCCAACGTGGTAAAAATATTAATCACTGCGATCTATAAAACGTATAATCGTACCGACTGCGGGGAATGTAACAGATTTCCCGTAGTCCTTAATTGATCCGGCTGCTTTAACTAATGTGGAGTGGGCATGGTTCCTGTTATGTTTCTACGCTTAATTTTTATCGTCTTTTTGTTCTTTTTCCTGTCTGCAATGAGTAAACTAACTTATGCCGCAAATATTATGGTTCAACGTTCAATTATTGGTGAGAATATCTGTTATCTGACACTGTCGGCAAATGGTGATGTTCTAACAATTGAACCACGAATGAATGGCATGTTGGCGTACCGTGTGATTAATGCGAACCTTATGTCTGAATCTCAGGGTGATCTAAGAGAACCAGGTGAAGTACTGGATTGTCCGGCTGATGTTGTTTCAGGATATAATGGGGTATTTTATCTTCCATTAAGTAGCCAGAATAGTGGTCTGGTTTTTTCTTTATCACCTGAGGGTGATCATTTATCTCCCAGGATAATCTATAAAAGTAACAGTCGAATTGATCCTGAAAAGGCATTTCTCAGTGATAGCAGAGATGCTCTCTATATCCTATCCCGCAGAAATAATCATGTTCGCGGTAATACTGTGCTGGAGAAGATTGCTCTGGATTCATCAGGTAAGAAAATATCTAAACTTATCGATAGTAATTACAGAGGAAGTTTTATCAGCCCAGACAAAACACAGCTTTATTTAATGGGGGAGAGTAGCAATCGGATTATTTCATTAGTTGATTTTAGTATTATCCGCACTGATAAAATTGAAAATTATCACAGCTACCTTTCTTCGGTCATCGACAACAACGGTGATATCTATAGCGTTAGACTTTCGGGCCAGCCAAAGGCTGCATTTATACACCGATTTAACCCCTTTACAGTCGATAGCAACTCTGATGACTGGGAAATGAGTCCTTCGCAAAAAGGGGGCACAGCGTTGCCATATGAGGTAGCACTATCCCCTACGGGCTTACTGTATGCTGCCGCCAAAGCAGTACCAGAACAACGCTTACCTTTGCCGGGACTGCATGTCCTGCGCGCTGATAATGGCGAGACAGAAGGGTTTATTGAATTTCCGCTAAGGAGGCTTAATAACCATTCAACAAGTGTGGAAGTCTCGAAACCAGTATTTGACCCGGTTACTGGGTTTGGATACAGCTTTTTTCACACTCTGGCCGCGATTAATACTATCGACAACGGGCGAGAATGGGGTATATGGCGATTTGATCCGGCCAGTCAAAAGAGTGACATCATTTTCCGCAAAGCCAGTGCTGGAAAATTACAGTCAATGATCTTACAACATGGTCGTCTTTATACTTTGGTAAGTGGTGAGCTGAATCTGTTCCACCTTGCAGAACCAGTGATGCAGTTGGAGAATCACAGAGAACTGGCAGCAGGTATCATTGAAGGCAACTCACTCATGCCTGGTGAGGATTACTATAAAATAAGCTGGCAAGTAAGAGACGAGCGTAAGCGGCTCAGACAGCAGGGCGATATGTTACCTGGCAGTGCGGATCAAAAGATGCTCAGTTCAGGATCGTGGCCGATGGCTGTGGCAGCAAAAATCAACGCTCAACAGGGATTTGTGCAGGCTGGAGGGAGAAGTAAAGACGGACATATTCATCCGGTCGTCGGGCCTGACGATAACCTATTGTGGCTTCCAAACAATCTGAAGAAACAAGGTTGGACGGTATCTCTGTCAGTGCCTGAAGTGGATAAAAGTACACCGCTACAAACAACGAAATGGCTTATTAATCCGGTGGCTGATTTTATGATAATAAATCAGCCAGAAGGAGGATATCTGATTGACCACGTTTGTCTGAAACTTGACAGACGTAAGGGGGGAAGTGAATACATCACGTTGTCACACCTCAATACTGATAATATATATCGCTGGTCTTATGACCTCGCCAATGCGATTAACCAAAGTTCAGCCAACAAAGAGATAGCAGCAGGGGAGATTATTAATAATAATCCTGTTCCTCTCTTTAGCAAATTTCGTAATCGATTGTGGTTATATCACAAAATTGATGGGAATGATCAGAATAAATATTTTGGTTTCAGCTACCAGCAAGGTCGCTGTCCTTAAAGCAACTTTAATAAAAGGAACGCTGTTATGACTACCATATCCAGGGCAATGACAGGAGTGATACAACCTGTAGTAAATAATATCAACAGACCATTCTCTGCGATGGCCAAAGGCATAAGGCAAATATTCAATACGGGTAGATTTAGTCTGACAACTAATTTCAATCGCAGCCATAATGTCAATAGTATCGCATTTTCAAGATTGTTTAATGAGGCAGAAAACGGGGTTCCCACCAGATTATCAGAGTTCGGTCGGAACGCAATCAGGGATATGTGTTCTGCTACGTTACTAGAGATAGAAAAACTTCCATTTAACCTGAGAGAGAAATCGCGTTCTGGGGAATTGAAAAATGATGATATAAAAAATTTCATTAATGAGCTTTATAACTGTAACCATGATCTATTATTGATCATGGATACGAATAAGATGCCCGCTCTCAGCGTTCTATCCAGGATTGCTGTCTTCGCTGAAGGAAACAACAGCACAGAGTTCAATGAAACCATTCAAAAGGGAATTAAGACACTTAAGGTAGAAATGAGGGTGGACCGTAGACTTTTTAAAAACAGATGTAAGATGGCCAGTGAGTATGTAAACGAAGTCCGCAATAAACTTCTTAAATTCCGGGCGAGACAGAAATATGTACTGGCAATGGAAAAATTTAATCAGATGAGTGAAAATGGATTATCATTAACTCATGCCATGAGTGACCTTAGCAGAAACTTAATGAGGCTGGATGACATTAACCGCGATTTGACTGGATTCTTATCACTTATTGAGAAACAAAAATCATCAGTGGAAATAGACAGGAACCATTTTGATAGTCAATGTAAATCCGCCAGGCTAGCAATTGAAAATTGTGACTTCGCCATCAAAAGTTTTCAGGAAAAACTTGACAATTTCAATTGTATTGCAACGATCTTAAGCGAATCTGTTGACAGTTACATGGTAAAAAATGACATATATGGTACTTTAGGTGACCCACAATAAAATACACCATTTGCCTGGTCAGAATTTTATATCTACCCGATGATAAAATGATTTCTTTTTTCTTCATCATAAATTCTCCTGAGATTTATAAAAACAGATAAAACATCTTCATCGGGTATATTTTTATAAATAGAATAAACTGTTTTGATTTCATCCATGAACCCAGCGTGAAATGTTTATAATAATAACACCCCCAGGCTCTATGAAATTACAAGTAATCGCAAGATGAGTATGTAAATGATATCAAACAATGCCGTAGCAATGATGCAGTGTGATATGTTAACGTCGAATAATGATACAAATGAACTTGTTACCCTTACTAATGATATCTTATCTGTTTTGAATAGTGATGATATGCCAACACTGGAACCCGTGACACCAGCGACAGAAAATCATATTGAGAGCTTCATTACCGGGTTTAAGCAGCTAATAAAATTGCATGAAGCTCTTGAATATGCAAAACAACTTGATTCCAACTTCCAACGCAAACAGGAATTATATGGAGCCATGTATATGGATTAATATCAATATCGACTATGCGTTGCAATATTTCCGTCAGGTTGTCTCGTGCCAGGAATGGCGGTCCTGCTGATGGCTGGTTTCAATCATTATGAGGGGGGAATAACCCGGATCTTTTTGCTTACCGTGGGAATGATCAGTTAAATGCACCTGGTTGCCACTTTTTAACTCTGCCTGCAAGTAAAAGTTTGTTTTCAACGGATCTCTATAGATACACAGATATTTTACTTTGCTGATATCTTCAAAGCGAGCGTGCTTTATGCTTTTCAGCAATAACGTCTCTATTTGTGCCCCTTTCAAATTCGCCGTTCCTGCCATAAATATATGACCATTCCCCTGTTGGCTGGTCTCTTCGACTGTCCCTCCGTTAGCCATGAAGATGGTACCAAATACAATGGTATTTCGTATCATTGTTCTCTCGCCATTTAAGAACAGGCGGCATCCCTCCGCGATTACTGCATTGGTTATGAGTGTATTTCCATTTCTGACAGTTAAATGGTGATGTATGCTGGCTTTTGTATCGGTAGTATTAGATGATATTGAAAGGTTGGCATTTCCCACAATGAAATGGTCCTTTAAAAAAGGATCCTGTGAAATCTCCTTTTGGTCTGATATCTCGAAGTTGCAATTGCTTCTGCACGCGTACCCTAATGATATGTCCATTTTGTCTCCTGTTAGTGTCTGATTGATGTTAGTCTATTAGCTGCACATAATTGTGACTTCTTGCTTGACTCAGAACAGTTTCATAAAAAAATCAGGTCGGGGCGGAAATTAAATAAGTTTACATGCATCATCTGATAGGTTCATTGCTGTTATTCATTTTAGCTCGGCCTGGATTGAAATCAGTTATCAACGCCACTTCGGGTAATTTTCATTAATTAATCACACTTCAACTTTCGGCCGCTAAAAAAGCTTAGTCTACGCTTTTGACAGGCTCTTTTAGGGAGGTGATATAATGATTGATAATGTGCCTGTTGCTTCAAATCCATCTCTGTATAACAAGCCAGTACTCTCCATTATTACGGTTGCCAATGATTTTATTTCAGCAATACGAAAAATTGAGTATGCATGCCATTATCCACTGACGTGTGCCGTCAGGTATTCCGCTTCATGGCTGGCTTCGTTGTTAATGGATTTCATTCCCAGAGCTGCAAATATTCTCAACCAGCGAGCGAATAAGATACTGATCACTCCAGAACAAATTGTACTATTGCAATCATGGTTCCGTGAGCCAGACCAGAGATTAGCAGAAGTACTTCAGCAACATGTTGAGCCGCTAATGAGCGTGTTAGCGGAGGAGCTGCTGGAAAGGCCGATTCTAAAGCTGCTTGGTGAGAGCGATTTTCGACAGAAAGATCACCAGCAAGCGACATCAAACGAACAATACCTGCCAGCCATTGATGTGGTCGGGGCGCAGCTTGTGTTGTCTCAACCAGGAGTACGCGCACAGCTTTCACAGCTGTATATCGCTGCGAAGACTGAGGAATCACAGCTCTCAGCGGAATTTCTGCGTTTCCTTACGCTGTTGTCTGGGGGAGGGGCAGAGCCATTACAGTTGAATACGCGGGCATTTGATCAGCTGGAAACCTGGTTCATACAAGCCAACGTCATAAATCCTGGCGCATATACGAAAGAAATCCTGCTGAAGTATCTTACCAGCCATTTTGCTCAGCATTTTTTCAGCAGCGAACTGATGTCGCGTCTGCTCATTAAGTTCGGCTGTGAACCAACTGCAACGATCCCGGATCCAGTAGCTACAGCTCCCACAGCACCACATTCAGCAGACATCAACCTGCCATACGCTGCGGTGCTGAGTACCTTGCCGCAATCCAGCACGTTATTGCGCCTGGCTCCTGAAAGCGAAACGTTGTTGTTCCTTCCTCAATGCCCTGCAGGAATGGAAATATCCGGGATGATGAATGTCACTGCCGGTCTGACCAGGGGCATTGGCAGAGGATATGGCACTGCGGAAAATAATAATACCTTACTGCATGTGGTTAATTCCGGGACAAACTTCCTGTCATTAAATCTACGTAGTGCCGGTCAGGCTACTTCATTTTCCTCGTTATTTCATCCGGGTAATAGGCCTGCATTAACTTCCACTTCTGCTCCGGCTGCACCTCTGTCCCGGTTGCAGCCCTCTACAGCCATCACTGCTGAATCTCACGTATCTGCTGGTTTACTCTCCGATCCTTCACCAATGCATTGGTTGACCTGGCTCGATCAACTGGTTTCCTTGCCACAGCGTTGGTTAGGTGTGGAAGGTCTACCCAATGGAATAAACTTCAATCGCTTTGGGCATAACTGGTATAAGCGTGATGTTTCGGTGCAGCGTCATCCTGCCCTGGTTATTCCCCGAGCGAATCAGTACGATCTACTTTCCATAGAAAATCAGCCTCTGACTACGGTTCCAGCTTTACTCACAGATGCACGCAGCGCGGCAAAAGCCGTTGATCATTGGTTCAAAGTCATCACAGAAGCACCTGCAGAACAGATTGAAGCGGCATTTGAACGTTTTTATGCCTTACGTAGCAGCAAGCAATCGTTACGTGAAATCGGCCTGGATCCGTTGTTAAGGGATAAAAACGATTCAAGTCTGTCAGACCGAATAAAAATGGTGTTGCAGGTGCTGGATAAGGTACTTATTCCCCCTTCTGCGCTGGACCAAACTGAGTTTGCTATTCTCCAGAATGATTTCCGCAGCGGTTTCTATGAGGGATTACCCATACTCAGTGGTGGCGAGTTGTTGACCCGCATGGCACTACTGGCTGAAATGGTATTACCTACTCTTGATAGCCTGTTCTGGCAAAAGCCAGAGGACTTTGCCGGTTTTGCCGCGATTAACACCAAAATAAATTCTCAGCTGCAAGTTTCAGCTACCGGCGTTCCTGATATTTCGGTACATGAATTTTTCACGTTGGTTGAACAGCAAAAAGACCTTTTTTTCCGCCAGTTAGGTCAGCAGCATGCAGAAATTTCTGCGGGCGATATTGCGCGTCTTCGTGCGTTATTAACGGCACGGTTGCAGAAGGATTACCCCATCCTGAAATTGGCATCCAATTCCTCGTTACAGGATAAACGTTGTTTTGATGGTCAGGGTATCAGATTATCTCTGGCGGCTGCGGTTGTCGCAGAAAGTCAATGCAAAACCATCCGATTATCGAGTGTGCTGCAAATTGCCCAACACCTGTTGTTATCGCAGCCTTTTGCTACGCTGCGCGAGATGTTAGGTCAGACTCTCTATCTTGGTAATGCTGCGGGAGAAGACCGCATCAAAAGCACGTTGCGACAGGAAGCACGCCGTTTATTCGTGCTGCTGGAGTTTACCCGGTCACGACGGGCACTGGATAAACTTCTGAGACAGCCGCAGGATGTGGAGCCTGTTACGTTGAGCAGTGCAAAAGAGGCTTTTGATGAAGCAAGTCGGCAATTTTATGCCAGTGCTTTGCTGTCCCTGCCACAGCCAGCCCAGGAACAACTGGCGCAACACTTTCCTCAGTCGTTAATGATTAAATTGATCGAGATATCGAGACCGGGAGATCATCCTGCTCATAAACCCTGTCTCGGTATTATTGTTAAGGTTGGTGAACAGACCTACCTGGTTTCGCCCTTTCTCAGGATAAGTGATGCTACAGAACGGGACGTTATTGATATCACTCGCAACCCAGCTGAACTAAAGCGCGCACTAACCAATATTCTGTTTAGTAACGTTAATTCAGTACCCGATCATCAGTTAACTCTTACGGAAAAGCTGCTTTCCTACCGTGATCATCATGGGGGATTGTGGAATCAACTTATGGCTGAAGAGATTGTGTTGCGGATAGGGGAAAACGAAGCTGCTTTAACCACCACGGCAACCTCAAGTGTTCCAACAACCTCAGAGGGACAAGCACTCTATAAATTATGGCGCATTGTTGACTCGATTATTGGCTGGACCAACTATCGTCATTGTGAGGAATTACTGGATGATATTTTTTCACCAGATAAGCACTATCGTTTCCTGGAGCTGGCTGGAACAGGGGCGATGTGTCTGGAAACGTTGCTCCCCGGAGAAGAAGAGGAACACCTGTTGATGACTGTTGGCGAAACGGTTGTCGGTAAAGTTTTGACGTATATTAAACAGGGCAAAACAGGGACTCAGACAGATAATCCCCAGGATCTGAATGATGAGGAGATCTTCAAGTGGGAAGACAGAGAGGTTGCTAAATTCAATCTTTTCGCAACATTAAACAAAGTTTATGCACATGCAGGATTATTACCCTATCTCAGGCGGCCAGTTAAACCCTGTTGGTCCTCATTATCTACTGCTGAATTCAGACCGCAACAAAACAGTAAAATTGAGTTAGATAATCTGGCGGGCTACGCAACGGAGATAACCCAGCGTGCTGAGGGAAAAGATTATTTAACCTACAAATATGGTGAAGAAGAAATTTATTATGAAGTGGAAAGTGAGTCCGTAGCCAGTTCGGGAGAGATTTATTATCGTATTCCTGCTGGCGCACCTTCTGACCGGATTGTAAGTGTAACCAGAGATGAGTCAGGTAATCTGAACGTAGTTGCTAATAATTATATAAAAGTAGGCAAGCGACAAGCTAATCACACCGTAACAGATGAGGATGGAAGTTGCCAGCTGGTGATGCCGGTAAACATGACACCGGGAGAGAATCTCTATGTGTCGGTCTTCAATGATAACCGGCTTGTCATTGAGGTAAAAGATCAGGATGGCAATATTTATTTGCGGGAAGTCAATGAGGCAGGAGAGTTTGTACCCTGGGAGCCAACGTTATTTCCTGCCATGGCAGAAAGAATCAAGCGTAGTATCGATAATGAACCTTCCAGCAGCAGCTCCGTTGATGTATACGGGCGTTATGGCCTGCAACGCATTTCGGACAGAAAACGAAGAGAACAGTTGATCGCACTTTATCAGCATCGTAAGAGCCTGATGCAGTTAACAACCGAAAAGGAGTTAAAGATAGACATTATCTGGCAGGCGAATGAAACCAAAAAAGAAGCCTGTTTTCAGGCGTTAAAAAATTATCTCGACACGCTGCCAGTAAACGAAGCAGGACGTGAGAACTATCAATCACTGATAGGATTTATCGATGACATAGCCTCTGGCGCAACGAATTTCATTAATCCCCCTCTGGATCCGGCAATAAAATCTTATGTTGATTTTTTACAAAGGGACATCAACGTCAGGAAAGGTCTTGCTAATATTCTTCAGGTTTTCGAACTTCCTGGTAGCGATCATGCCCTGACCAGAAATAATATTGATAGTTTTAAAACAAAAGCTAACTTCCTGATTAATTTAGCCAGCATTTTTGCCAGCAAATTAGCCGCCTTTAATAAGGCGAAGAAAAACTATAGTCAGCACCGTGGTCAATATAGCAATAAATATAGTAGATATATTTTTAAACGTGAAAGCATCATCGGTATGTTCTTGTATGGTTCAGGTTCCGGCCTGACGAGGTCTGAAACAGTAAATAATATAAAATATATTGCCATGGGGGAGAGCATTGAAGAAAAGTTTCCCCGGTTATCCAGAGATCTTCGGATGTCGCGTGAATATGGCGAAAAACAAATAGAAAAAATTCATGAAACTATGCGGCTCGACCGTGCTTTTATTAGTCGTGAGCTGGGGAAGATGTTTCATGTACAGAGCGGATATGCCTTTAATACTACGGTGTTTGAGAGGATACTAGTGGCGTTAAATACACTACTTGTCAATCACAGTGAAGAAGAAATAAGAATCTTTAAGGATTATAGTAAATATAATCCTTCTACTCATGAACGAAAGCTACTGGTTTTGAATACCTATCTGGAAAGAATAATGTTGCCCTACTCGGGCGTTCTTGGGCAATCTTCACCGAGTGATGTTGAAGTGGAACCGCTCGTAGGGATTTCATGCACTGCAGATGGCAGTTTTAAAACGGTGTTGTCAACCTACCTTCACGAATTATTTCACTATGCTATTCCTGGCATTGTTCGGGAAGAACTGGATATTGAAGATGAAATATATGTCAATTATACAGATAGAGTAAAACCGCTGTCACAGCAGGAACAGGCCGCGTTATTGCACAAAATAATGTCTTCCCCTAATGTATTCAGGGCTTACATTAAGGATGAACCAGAGTATTTAAGGGCATTTGTCCATGCCTGCCGCTACTCTTCCAACCAGGAACAGGTGACGTTAGCAAAAGAGTTACGTGCAGCGTGGCGTGAACCTCTAACGCAGGTCATGCTGGGCAAGGTTGATAAACTGATAAAGATTATGTTTGCGAATCCACAACTTAAATTGGATCTGGCTGTTTACTTTCCCGATTTTACCGTGGCGATCCTGCGTTGGTTGGCGGAAAAGGCACGGCCTGTTATCCACAGAGTTGAGGCACCGTCTGAGAGTTCATTAGTTGATAACGCTAGCCAACAAGAGTAAGCATGAAATGCATTCTTTCAGGCGAGGTATCGTAGTATGTGTCGGCCCGAAATATACCTGGGCCGACACAGAAGGTGACTATTCAGTTGGTTGCACGGCTGCTGGATCAGACACCATTGTGATAAGCTCCACCGTATTTCCATTGGCGTAGAAAATGCCAAAGGGTTTATCCAGCCAGCGGGGCGCCGGGGGTAATTTACTGCTGAGTGATGGGTAGGTAAACTTAGAAGTCGCTGCTCGCGTACCTTCTTTGTCAATTTTTAGTCTGTTATATTCATTAGATGTTTCACAGATCAACATACGTTCACTGAAGCCATGAACTCTTTCACGTTCGTGGCCATCCAGTTCCGTATTAATATTGACTTGTGGTAAATAAATCTCGACGTTATTTTGTTTCTGTCGGCATTTACCGTCGAGAATAGAAGCGAGTACTTTATTCAAATGTTTGACAGCTTCTTCGTCAAGTTTAGTATTCAGGTTGCTGACAAAAATAGCTCGAACATTCTCCTGCTTTTCGGATTTAATTGGAATGGAGAATATCCTGATGTCATCACTCAGCTTCCCATTCAGGTAATCACGAGGGAAATCATAGTCAGAGACAGTCTGCTCTCCGCCCATAAAGTCGCAGGCAATTTTTTCATTATTAGCGAGAGTAAAGTCATGTTTTTTATCAGTCAATGGTGTGAATGGATTCATCCATTCGTTGTGGTAAGTATGGGCAGAAGCAATGAAAGGAAAAAAACTAATCTCGGGTGATTCATGGAGATCGGGTGATATTTGTTTAAAACAATCATCGACGACTTTCCTGGCCGCTGTTGGGTTATCTGCGATGAGGACTCGGGTATCAGCATCTGGCGGAATCTGCCGCTCAATCGTGCGCCCGGCAGGTTGCAAAAGGTTTAGTTCTGGCAGATAGTCTTCCGTCACAGGTTGTGAAGTCAGCGTCAGTTCACAATGCTCAAGTAATGAAGCAATATCCACTCCACCTCTTATCCTGATATCCAGGTCATTAAGGATTGCGCTAAAAGCCTGACAATGCTCGATGGCAGGACGGGCGTTATTATCAAACCGCTCAACATAGATTCCCTGCGCTTCCAGTCTGTCCCTGATAATCTCAAGGGTTTCATCATCTGCTGGCTCTGGTCGGTCTGACATCACCAAAAAAGTGCCGCCGTCAGTCCTGCTGCCTTTCTCCCTCTGGCTGAGTTCTGCCAGAACATGCATAAAATCCTCGTCTGAAACATGGGGTAACCCCGAGTCTGCTTTCACTCCCTGTAAAAAATGCGAGAACACGTCTTCCCCAAGATGTTTAGCCAGTAAGGATTTAATCAACATCTGCGGAAAAACACTTTTTGGCGGAACAACAGCGTTCCCGGTCGTACCGGCATGATCGAATACCCAGCTCAGATCTCTGAAGAGATGATCATTAATCATATTTTGTTTGTCGGTTTCATTGATTCCCGCTGCCCGGATGTCGGCAGGAGTTTCCAATATCAACGCCCTTTTTTCCTCTGGTTTTACGGGTGCACCTGCTGACGCACTCTGGCTGCTCATTTGCGCGGGGATGTTGCCCGTGTTGATTTCCCCTATGGGGGCGGCATGATTGTCGGCGTCTGGCTGCTGCAGATTTTGCGTTGTTATGCCGGTATTGTGTATTCCATACATAAATTAATTCTCCTATAGGGGTAAAACATAACGATATGACGTTAATAAGATTACGTTGATACAATTAAATGACGACGCTGAGATTAAATGATGTAATCTTAGTCAGTTAAAAATAAAACCTGTGAGTAGTGAAATTTGATAAGGGTGAATACTTATAAGAGGAAATATTCACCGGCATATTATATCAATAAATCACGAGAATATTGTGAGCTATCCTGCACTGCGAAATAGACAGAGTTAAATAATCTTATGAAACAGGTTGCAAAGATGTAATTATCATATGCGTTCCCCGCGACTTTGTCAGTGAACGCCAGATCTTCAGATAATTCTCACCTGGCCGTAGCCTTAATTGCGGTCATGCCAGTAGATCTCTGAATTCATCCAGTTGTCGCATAACTTTTTCCAGTGATTTATTGAGCGTGTCGTAAATGGCATACCATTCCAGCAGTTTCTCTTTTGGCACACTGAAGCCTTTCTGGTTATTTTTATCAACCATCTTCACTAATTTTTCTAAATCCAGAATGTCATCTTCAGCACGATGATAGATTCTTTCTATTTTATGGGCTTTTCCCATACTGATCTTTTTCTCAAGATGATTATTGCCGATAAAATTCCTCCATATCATGATATCTCCCTTTGTCTTAGTGATCAGAGATTGTGTGGTATGAAAGATATAACGTCTGAGACCGCCGGGCCCCGCCGTAGCAATCAATGTATTTTGTTGTAATGCCAGTTGCGCCTTTCTCAGCTCAACCAGCGAACGTTGTAGTTTGAAAGGCCAGAGATCGATCGCCAGATTGGCGACTTCACCAGGTTTGCTGGTTCTGATTTCCACGGAATAACCGTCGGCAAACCTATCTAAAGGTGTCGTCAGTGGTGAGCCATCGTGGGAGGGGTGATGATTTAAAAAGGCCATGTCTGATTCGGCCTGCTGCCAAAGACTTTTCACGACTGTCCCTGGTCCAGAAAAGGGCTTAAGGAGGGAAATAATGCCAACGGTTGTCAAGGTGATGGCCGTAATGCCAAAGACAATCAAACCGGTTTTGAATTTTGCTGTTGAAGTCGATATCTCGGTTGATACATTCCTGATTTGCCCTGCTTCTTCAATGAGTAACGGGACCTCCGGTTTTTCAATGGGTTTGTAATCAGTCGCTGAGGCGTGCGGTATAAGAGGGATAGTGGTGGTTAACAAAGTCATAATTTTCACTGCCTTATATATTATTATGGGCACTACTAATTACACGCGATCAGCGATGAGATTTTATTGATAAAGATTAATGATAATTAGGGTAATACAGAAAAATCTTGTTTGCTTACAGGAATTCTCAGTAAACATTCATAGGTGGTATGCCTGAATTCCCATCCCCAGGAAAAATTAAGGTCTGCACCTGATAGTCAGGAAAGATGGCTGCCGGGATAATGCTGGCTGTAGACGCTTCCCGGACCTGAACGATGACAATCTTTGAACAACCTTTGCAACTGGTCATTGTGCTATTCGCACTCTCGATCTTGCCGTTGTTAATTGTACTTGGTACTTCATTCCTCAAGCTTTCCATCGTGTTTGCTTTATTACGCAATGCGCTAGGTATCCAGCAGGTACCGCCTAATATGGCGCTGTATGGGTTAGCCATGGTGTTGTCGCTATTTATCATGGCACCGGTAGGACTGGCAATACAGGATAATCTTGAGACCCATCCGGTAAGTCTTGAATCACCGGCATTCGTTCAGCAAATGGAGTCGAGCGTATTTGCACCTTATAAAGAGTTCCTGGAGCGAAATACTGCCCCGGAACAGGTGCAGTTTTTTGTTGATATTGGTCATAAAGTCTGGCCGGAAAAATACCAGAAACGTATTCCGGATAATTCACTGCTGGTGATGATGCCTGCATTTACGGTGAGCCAGCTGATCGAGGCATTTAAAATTGGCTTGTTACTGTTCCTGCCATTTATTGCTATCGACCTGATTGTCTCCAACGTATTGCTAGCCATGGGGATGATGATGGTCTCGCCAATGACCATATCCATGCCGCTTAAGCTGTTGATATTTGTTCTGATGGGTGGCTGGGAGAAATTACTTGGCCAGCTGGTGCTGTCCTTTTCCTGATACCTGAGGTGATGATGAGTGAAGCAATGATTGTACAGTTAGCGACCCAGATGATGTGGCTAATTCTGTTGCTTTCTTTACCGGTAATTGTGGTGGCGTCAACCGTAGGGATTATTGTCAGCCTGATCCAGGCGCTGACGCAAATACAAGAACAAACCATTCAGTTCCTGGTAAAACTTGTTGCTGTTTCAATTACCCTCGCGATCGCTTATCGCTGGATGGGCGATGTACTGCTTAATTATGCAGGCCTGGCGTTTGACCAAATAACCCAGATGCGGGGTTGATATGCCGCTTCTGACACAATGGTTACCCATTCTTGGCCTGTGTATGCTGCGACCATTAGGTGTCTTTCTGTTGATGCCATTATTTAGCAGCGCCAACCTGGGCGGGATGTTAGCGCGTAATGCGTTGTTAATGGTTATTGCCTTGCCTATGTTGCCGGTTTATACGGAATGGCATATGCCAGCCAATGGCGTTTTGGGTTATTTATTGCTGGCAGCGGGCGAACTTTGTATCGGCCTGGTGATTGGTTTTTGCGCGGCTATTCCGTTCTGGGCAATGGATATGGCGGGATTTGTGATTGATACCATGCGTGGTTCATCCATGGCTGCCATCTTTAACCCGATGCTGGGCGAACAATCTTCCATCCTGGGGTTGTTGTTTACCCAGGTTTTTAATGTGTTATTTCTGATGAGTGGCTGTTTTAACGAGCTGATCACCGCAATTTATCAGTCCTATGTCACTCTGCCGCCTGGTGGAACTTTCACCTATGGCGTGGGTGGCCTGGCATTTATGGCGAGACAATGGCAGTTGATGTACGAACTTTGTTTACGGTTCGCGATGCCGGCGATCGTTATCATTATGCTGGTCGATATGTCGATGGGTCTGATTAACCGTTCGGCACAGCAATTGAATGTGTTCTTTTTGGCGATGCCGATCAAAAGTGGTTTCGCCATATTAATGCTGATCATCAGCTTTAATTTTGCCTTTGGCAGTGTGCGCGAGTATAGCCAGAATTTCACCCATCTGACGCAGCAGCTACTGGGGGTGTTCAGTGGCTGAAAAAACGGAAAAACCCACACATAAAAAGATCCGGGATTCGCGTAAGAAGGGCCAGGTTGCGGTCAGTAAGGAGGTTACCAGCGGCATGTTGCTGGTGATGATCCTTGGCTATTTTAGCCTTGAAGGCCCAGCATTATGGCGTGCACTGCAAAATATGCATGAAGTCGCCATCAGTGCAGCTAATCAAAGTATTAATTTTGGCCTCGGGCAAATCACGGGTGCATTTGTCTCGGTGATGCTGCGCTTTATGGGCGGGCTGGGTGTATTACTGGTCGTCACTGCGATCTTTACCATCATGGGCCAAATTGGCCCATTGATAGCCAATGAGGCGATTAAACCCTCATTCAAAAAATTAAATGTGGTGTCGAATGCGAAAAATATGGTTTCTAAAAAGAACCTGTTCGAATTCGTGAAATCCCTGGCCAAGGTGTTAGTGCTGTCGTTAATCTTTTTTCTTTTATTAAGCAAACACACGCCTTCACTGCAGTTTTTACCACTTCATCCCATTACGACCGGGCTGGAAGTATGCTTACACCTTTTTTTCTGGATGCTTATATCCGTTATCGGTTTTTATGTGGTGATTGGCATTGTTGATTTGGCGTTCCAGAAATACGACAACACCAAAAAAATGATGATGTCCCTTGAGGAGATCAAACAGGAAAATAAAAACAGTGAAGGCAACCCGGAAATCAAGCAAAAACGTAAAGAGATCCACCGGGAAATTCAGAGTGGCAGCCTTGACGCCAATGTAAAAAAATCAACCGCTGTGGTGCGCAACCCTACACATATTGCTGTGTGTCTTTACTACGAACCTGGAATTACACCGTTGCCACAGGTCATTGAAATGGGCCGCGATAAACGCGCATTACATATCGTGCGACTGGCAGAGAAGGCGGGAGTGCCCGTTATAGAAAATATCCCGGTAGCGCGTGGCCTGGCGAATGGCACTGAAGTGGGTGGGTATATTCCCTCCGAACTGTTTGAGCCTGTCGCACATATTTTGCGTTTAGCTATGAATTTAGATTATGAAGAAGAAGAAGACGACGATGAAGATTAAACAATCCGGGATGGTATTGCTGCCCTTGTGCCTGGTGTTATCAGGATGTTCCTTCCCATGGTCGACGGCTAATCAACCTGTGGCGGCTTCTGTTGCACCGGTGGCCTGGGAACTTACTGATGCGGCCGCTGCGGCAGCCACGGCAGTAAACAGCTTTCCGCATATGCCTGATGGCGTGAAGTCGGAAAATCATTTCCCGGTGATGCCGCTTAACTGGACGGTGGCCGGAGAGAAAATGACGGTTGCCGCTGCTGGTCATGCACAAACCGCGCACAAGCATTTGGAAGACACACCTGCTGCGAAGGTAGAGACAAAGCTGGTTTCTGAGCTGGCATCAACGGGAGCTGGCTCCCGCTACCATGGCTTGATCAGTAAAGTGTCAGAAGAAGTGGATGTAGACCCGAATCTGCTCCATGCCATCATCAAGGTGGAATCGAACTATCAGGCGCATGCGGTTTCACCCAAAGGTGCACGCGGTCTGATGCAGGTGATGCCGGCGACGGGCAAACGTTTTGGTTATACCAATTTAAGTAACCCTGAGCATAACGTGCGTGCTGGCGCGACTTATCTCAAATGGTTGATGGAGCATTTTAATGATGACCTCCATCTGGTGCTGGCCGGTTATAACGCGGGCGAAGGCGCAGTAAAAAAATATGGTCGCCAGATCCCGCCTTACAGAGAAACACAACAGTATGTGGCTAAAGTGATGTCTTATTACCAGCCGGTTACGACACGCCGTTCTGAACCCGCTGCCAAACCAAAGCCTGCACCTGAAAAACCAGCAACGGATAAGAGCAAAGAAAAACCCGCTGAAGGCAAACCGGCGATCAGTAAATTGCTGGGACTGCTGCTATCCACGCCACAACATACACCAGAAACCTTATTTAAAAATAGCGAAGAGCCGCAAGCGTTGCTCTGATACCACTACATGCAGGAGAAGTACATGAACGATAAAAAAGATATTTTGACGGAGTTCCTGTTCAACCAGGGTAAAACGACGGAAACGGCCTATCTGGGGAAGAGTAACTATATTCTCGGCCAGAGGGTGAATATGAATGGCTATGATTTAATCTATCGGATCGAGAATGAGGTGCTGATTATTTGCAATTTTGTTGCATCCCAGGACAACAATGATCAGCGCGCGGTAGCCGGATTTATCAAATTTATTCATCAGCTGGAAAATGCGCTGCCACAAATAAAACAGGTGCGTGGACGCATTCTGGACACCGAGACCAATCCTGTCCGCCAGCGGTTGTCTGATGCACTTATCTACCAGGGGGCCAGAATAGAGGAAATTGATGAGGATCCCTGGCTGATTTACCCAATGTCACAGCGTGCGCGCTAATGTTCTTTGGACTGCCGATGAAAAAACCGACGATAAGTCGGTTTTTTTGTTTTCGGGGCCGGACCAGGTTGTTTTTGTCAGGTTAGCGATAATTCTTTTAAAATACTTTTAAATCAATCAATTACCTGAATTTTGTCAGGGCGGTTTCTTGCTCTCAAGGCTTAAGCAACCTCTTTTTCAGAATTAATCTTTATACGGTTTCACTATCCCGTCGAAAAACATAAATATCCGTCGAAAACCAAAAAAGTGCTGTGGGTTACCCGGGTACTATTACTCCATCGAAACACGGGAACAAATTTAAAACCCATAGCGATAAACGAAAAAACTTTAAACCAAATATCAAGGAAACAAAAAATGACTACCGTATCAAATGTTGAACAGACCTCTTCAATTTCCGCTTATGTAAACAGCGATGCGCCAGCTGACATCCGCTATGGCTGTGCACTGAAGGAAACCTCCATGGTGGGTAATGCCATGGTCACTATGGCCGACATGATGCTGATGTTCAGCCAGCTGGCGAATGACAAATTTACCCAGATGTCGAAGAAGATGGACGTGGCGCGTGATGTGCAGGATATGGCAAACCGCCTGGAAATTATTATGTCGAAGCTGGAGAAAGACAGTGACAAAGCTGAAATGCCAGCTGATATCGTTAAATATATGAAAGAGAACAACATCCTGATCGGTGATAAAACCGTGGATGAATTCCTCGCAGAGAACGGCGGTCAGTGGACCAAAAAGACTCTGGAATCGGTGAAAGTCGCCCTGGAATCTGCCGGTGGCAAGGCTTCTGACTTTGTGCAGCAGAGCCAGCTGAAATTGCAGCAACTGATGCAGAACTTCAACACCGCGGTCACCATGGCGAACAGCATTCAGAGTATGAATGCGGAATCCACTAAAGCCATCGCACAGTCTATTCGCTAATTAACGTTGCCCTGAAACTGGCCAGTAAAAAGTTGGCCAGTTTCAGAAACCACTACGCGAATTTTTTGCAAGCGAGAAGTGTACCAGCGGTTCACTTCACTTATTAATACTTACGCAGGTAACTCACAATGAATGAAATGGACCAGCTGAAAAATATGCTTGATGTCATGCAGCTACGTCGTATGAGTGTGGAAAAGCAAATCGCTGACTTTAAAAAACTACAAGGTGAAATTGCTGAACTTTATGCCCGTGCGGATACCGATCCTGATGCCATGAAGAAAGTACAAAAACTCGATGCAGTGATGCAGGGTGATGGCAAAGCGATGTTTGAGTCGGTCGTGGCAAAGGCGCCGGTGGTAAGTAAAACCTTTGACCGCCTGGGGCGTCAGTTAAAACAGCTGATGCCGGATGACGTCAAGGCCCCGGAAAACGTTGTGAAAGAAAAAGCCACAGAGGCAAAGGTGCCGGTTCGCGCGCCAATTGCCAAAAAACATCGTCGTTCATTTGCATAACGACTCAAACATGCACACAGGAATTAACATGGACAGTCAAACAGCATCACCAGCCGAAGATAAATCAGTTCAGCTGGAAGAATTTTTACAAAGCGGCGGCTCATTGCATTTGTTATCAGGTATCGCACAGGATGACCTGGACGAGATGGAAAGTTATGCCAGCCAGTTATTCTCATCAAGTGAATTCAGCGCTTCACGCAATATTTATCTGATATTAAGCACACTGGATCACTGGAATATAGAATATATGCTGGGCTTGGGTCTTTGCCATCAGCGTCTGGGGGATCATCGGGATGCACTGCATTGTTTCACCCGTGTAGGAATACACAATATTGACGACCCGAGAGCGGCCTTTTTTAGCGGACTCAGCCTGCGCCTGATGGGGGCTGATGATGCCGCACAGAAGTCTTTTAAGGCTGCCATTCTTTGTAGTGGTGAACAGCAACAGTTTCAGGAAATTAAAAATAATGCTCAGCAAATGCTGAATACAATTAAGGTGAAACAACATGACGACCATCATTAATCGGCAACCGGTGTTAAGCACCAGTGCTACCGAATATTTAAGTGAAATTCTCGCGCCGCAAAAAACCGATGCGAAAAACACCCGACAAACCGGCGACGTGGCATTTTATGCCAGTGAAGCCCACAGCTCGCTGGCTGCTCCCCGCCAGCTGGCAAAGCCGGCCTCCCGTGCCATCGCCGCTGAAAGTTATAGCCGGGTAATGGAACAAGTGCCGGCGGGACAAAGCAATCCCTTCGCGGGTACCACGCTGTCTACGGTTGAACATATGTCCGTAGAGCAGATGTTTCTGGCAGCAACCCTGATGACCAATAAGTCGCTGGGTGAAGCCGCGTCTTCCAAGGGACCGGTACTGGCGGCATTGACCGAACAGCGCGAAAGGCTCCGTGCTGCGCAGCTTGAAGAGCGTAAAGCTCAGATGGCGCAACAAGCCGAGATGCAGGAGCAAGCAAAGAAGGGCGGACTGATCGGTGAGATCATGGCCTGGGTAACGGCAGTGGTGGATGTGGTGATGGGCATCGCTGAGATCGCTATCGGTATTGTCTCCTGCAACCCAATGCTGATCGCTGGTGGTGTCGCCAATACCATGGCTGGTGTAACTGGAATTGGGATTGCCGCCTGCCATACGCTGGCGCGATTACATCCTGAAGATGCCGAAAAATATAATAAAGCTGCTAAAAATCTCGGGTATATGCAGATGGCCCTGGAAGTGGCAGGTGCCGCTTGCAGCATTGTCACCGCAATTAAAAAGGCTGGCGTTAAACTGGTGGGTAAAGCAGCAACCTTCGCCAAAATGGCCAAAGCAGTAAATATTTGTCGCACTATTGCGCGCGAAGCAACACAAGGCGCGTGCCAGATTGCGATAGGCGCAGTGGAAAAGAAAATGGCTGAAATTCGCAAAGATATTGATTTGCTGATTTTACAAATTCAATTCTATGCCCGACTGATGGAAGAGGTTGATGAGCGCAATAAAGAAGTCATCGATCAGATTAAAGATCTCCATACGGACCAGGGACGAGTAATGGAAAATGGTATGCAGCTATTAAGTGCCATCTCCGCTAACCAGGCCAAAATGGCTGCAGCGATGGTGTAGTAAAAAACATCGTCTGAGGGAAATATAATGACTGCTATAGGAACAAATCGCCATTATCCTTCAATGGATACCGAAAATGTGAAAGGGAGTGCCTCTGTCACAAAAACTGATAATGCGATAGAGAATGACTCTGTCGATGATATTGATACAGTAATGGGATATTATGGCACCACCAATCTAAATACTGATAAAGTTATTAGTATTTTGAAAGAAATTGTGGAGATTCCTAAATCTTATATCATCTCAGACGATGAAGAGTATATTGCTGCCCTTGTGCAGGATACGAGAGATTTAATTGATTATTTAGAAAGGCATCCTCAGGCATTTCTTTCTCCCAGTCAATTGCTCCTTTTGATCAATGATCACCAAAAGAGGAAGCGTGAAGGAGACTTTAAGGATGACGCAAATCATATAGATATGCGAGCTGAAATGATCCTGTGGCAATTCACGCTTAATGCTCAGAAACTTGATCTGGCTTTTAAATCCGCAAATTTGCAGGCTAACAGTACGATACTTTCCGGGCTCATGGATTTTGCGAATTGCATGTTAGTGGCTAAGGAACCTGGGAACCCTGTTTTTAATAATGAGCAGGTGAAGCAGCGTGATGACAATCTGGTATTTTACCGTGACGCCTTAGATAAAGCGGATAAACAACTGCAGAGCCAGGCTCGAAATAATCCTATTTTTATATTGGATTCGAACAGCAAATTTAAGTCTCAGGGCCTGAAGGACGATAAAACGTCTGATTCAAATCCGATGAGTAAACCTGCTGTCAAGACTGATAACTCAGCCACCAGCAAGCCAACCTTGCCGGAACCTGCTGAAAAGGCAGCCAAAGAGGAGGCCGTTGACAATCGTACAGAGAAGGAGAAGGCTGATGAGATTAAAGATATTAAAAAAGCAATATCGAAACATCAGCAGAATATCGCTGGAATTCTGGGGACGAAGAGTGCGGTTGCTGATTTCTATGCCCAGCTCTTACATGATTCTTTAGATATTTTCAAAAAGGTATGTAAGGCCGTAGACCGGCAAAATTATCAGGATAAAGGGCGTCAGAAAGAAGACAAACTCCAGCTTGATCACTTGATACGTCAGCTGATGAGTCAGGATTTATTCAAGATATTTTCTATCATCGGCACATGTAAAGAAATATACCAGGGCGGGATGAAAGCATAGCCTTCCCTTAATGTTAGTTGAAATATAATCTTAAATTTAAATTATTAATAGGTAAAAATCATGAGTGAAGTAAATAGCGTAAATAGCACAGCCTCTTATCAACGCTCTGCCGATTTCGGTAGCGGCATCAGCGGCGAAGGTCTTATTGGCTTGATGGACCATGTTATGGAAGGCCTGCAAAAAATGGGCAATGACATGCGTGATGTCCATCGCCAGTTCGCCGAACAAGGTGTTGGCATTAAATATGAAAAAATGGCCACCGCCATGAAAACCAAACAGGATGCGATTGAGTTAAATTACAAAGCAAATATGGCCAATGCCAATGGTAAAATGTGGTCTGGTGCATTGTCCGTGGCGGGAAGTGTGATTGGTATCGGTGGTGGTTTCAAAGAAGGTAAAAGTAATGCTATCACGAGTGGCTTCGGCGGCTTCGGTAAAATAGCGGAAGGTTTAACTGGTAAGAACAGCGCGCGTTACACCAAAGAGGCCGGAGAAAAAGAGTTGTTGGGTGATTATCAAACCACACTGTCGGAAGATTTTAATAAAATTCTAACTAAAGCCGTAGAGGAAGCAAAAAATGCTTCTGGTGGTGTGAAAGACATGTTAAATGAATTCGGTAAGTTGCAGCAGGCGCTGTTTGGCGCAGTGCAACTCCGCTAAACGGCTTGAATGGCGCGGCTACTCAGTACCCACGCCATTTTTTCATTTATGACCGTGCATTTGCTGTTCTGCTGTTTAATGCCTTCCAGGCAATGATAAAGTCTATCCACTAAAATCTAATAATAAAAATCTCCGGGGCCGCGATGGCCCCTTTTTTATTGTTTAAAATTATGGTCGATTACCGTAGCGGCGCGATTTATCGCGTAATTCGCAACCCTGGTGATAAATGATGGCAGAAAGCATAAGAAACGGTTGAAAAACAGAAAAGCGATACTGGTGAACCGGATATTATTACTCCATCGAAACGCGGGAAAAATTAAAACCCAAAACGATAAACAACCACCACTTACAGAAAATATTAGGGAAATAAAAAATGACCACCATTTCAAACACTGAACAAACCACCGGAACCGGCTACGTTAACAGCGATGCTCCAACTGACATTCGCTATGGCTGCGCATTGAAAGAAACTTCCATGGTAGGTAATGCCATGGTCACCATGGCCGACATGATGCTGATGTTCAGCCAGCTGGCGAATGACAAATTTACCCAGATGTCGAAGAAAATGGACGTGGCGCGTGATGTGCAGGATATGGCAAACCGTCTGGAAATCATCATGTCAAAACTGGAAAAAGACAGCGATACCGCTGAGCTGCCAGCTGATATTATTAAATATATGCGTGAGAATAATATTCTGATTGGTGATAGTACCATTGACGAATTGCTGTTCGGTAGCCTGTCTGAAAAAGACCAACTCTATATCGTGGATCTGCAACGTCAACTTGCCAGAATTGATAACGGTGACTTTGCCGATCGTCCACAACATGTACAGGATGAGGTCAGAGCGGATCTGGAACGTTTGATCCAAAAACGCCTCGATCAGGCACCGGCGAAAGTCTCCAAAAAAGATATGGAGTCCATTAAAGTGGCGCTCGAATCCGCCGGTGGCAAAGCCTCCGACTTCGTGCAGCAGAGCCAGCTGAAACTGCAGCAGCTGATGCAGAACTTCAACACCGCGGTCACCATGGCGAACAGCATCCAGAGCATGAACGCAGAATCCACCAAATCTATTGCCCAGTCCATCCGCTAAATTCTGATAATAAAAATATCCGGGGCCGCAATGGCCCCTTTTTGTTATTTAAAATTATGGCCGATTACCGTAGCGGCGCGATTTATCGCGCAATTCGCCCCTGCTGATAAATGATGGCGGAAAACATAAGAAACGGTTGAAAAACAGAAAAGTGATACTGGTGAGCCGGATATTATTACTCCATCGAAACGCGGGAACATAATTAAAACCCACAACGATAAACCATCACCACTTACAGAAAATATTAGGGAAATAAAAATGACCACCATTTCAAACACTGAACAAACCACCGGAACCGGCTACGTTAACAGCGATGCCCCAACTGACATTCGCTATGGCTGCGCACTGAAAGAAACCTCCATGGTAGGTAATGCCATGGTCACCATGGCGGATATGATGCTGATGTTCAGCCAGCTGGCGAATGATAAATTTACCCAGATGTCGAAGAAAATGGACGTGGCACGTGATGTGCAGGATATGGCAAACCGTCTGGAAATCATCATGTCAAAACTGGAAAAAGACAGCGATACCGCTGAGCTGCCAGCCGATATTATTAAATATATGCGTGAGAATAATATTCTGATTGGTGATAGTACCATTGATGAATTACTGTTCGGTAGCCTGTCTGAAAAAGACCAAGCCTATATCCTGGATCTGCAGCGTCAGATTGCTAAAATTGATAACGGAGAATATGCCGATCGTCCACAACATGTACAGGATCAGGTCAGAGCAGATCTGGAGCGTCTGATCCAAAAACGTCTCGATCAGGCACCGGCGAAAGTCTCCAAAAAAGATTTGGAATCCATCAAAGTGGCACTCGAATCTGCCGGTGGCAAAGCCTCAGACTTCGTGCAGCAGAGCCAGCTGAAACTGCAGCAGCTGATGCAGAACTTCAACACTGCAGTCACCATGGCGAACAGCATCCAGAGCATGAACGCCGAATCCACCAAATCTATCGCCCAGTCCATCCGCTAAATTCTGATAATAAAAATCTCCGGGGCCGCAATGGCCCCTTTATTTTGCATGATTTTAACCTGATGCTCTCTGATCATTTTGCTGAATAACGTAGCGGCGCGATTTATCGCGCTATTATCTCTAACGGAATGGGCACACAACGCGCAATAAATTGCGCCGCTACAACAGGGTGCGAATACCGGGTTGCGAAGGAAATTCCTGTATCTCTCCGAATTGTCAAAAAACATAAAAAAACGGCGGAATTCGAAAATTTTTGATTTAAGTCAAAGTTACTATCTGCTCATCGAAACGTGGAAATTGATCTCAACCCCGTTCGATCATAAAAACAGGAAAAATAAGGATATAAGTAATGTGCTATGCAACAATCCATGAACCGCCTCCGCCCCCTGGTACCCTTATCGATAGCGATACTCTGTCAGATCCCTGCCAACCTGATGTCATGAAAGACTACTCGCAAGTGGGTAAATCCATGATGACCATGGCTGATATGATGCAGACGTTTGTCGAAATGGCGTACAGGAAATTCTGTCAGATGTCGGGCCAAATGAATGTGGCGCGCGACGCGCAGAAAATGGCCAACCATGTAAACATCATTATTTCACAGCTGGGAGAGTCGGGTGAGGTGGGGGTACTGCCAGCAGAGGTGACTCACTATCTGCGTGACAATAACATTCTGGTGGATGAACAAACCATCGACCAATTTCTCCATGATAACGCCAGGATAGGGCGATGTGGGCAAGAGGGGCAGTTTCACTTGTTTATCGGCATCTCAGCATCTGCGATGGTATCCATCAACACAGCGCTCAAATCCACCGAGACTCAGGCTTCTGATAGCGTGCAGTGCAGTCAGCAGAAGTTAATGCAGCTGATGAAAGACTTCAACACAGCGCTGACTGTGACCAATAACGTTCAGAACATGAATGTCGCAACGGTGAAATCCATTGAACATTCAATTCGCTGATTTCACATCGTGATATTCTCAGGGGATCATATCGGTCCCTTTTTTTATCTGCGCCAGAACTCATAAATCGCAGTTGAAATACAGAAATGTATATTTTCCTCATGGTTATTATTGTTCTGACGGAATAGATAACTGGATTATTTTCCGCAAATGAAAGGTACACCCTACCAACACTGAATAGCACAGAGGTAAAATAGTATGACAATCATCAATAATCATCACCCGGTATATACCGTCGGAACGACTGAACCATTAAGTAAGGATTTAAAGACTCACGCCATTAATAATACAGAACTTTCTACCCGCGAATTTGTCCAGCCTCAGGATACGGCACAACCCTCTGACGCGGTCGATCTTAAGGAGAAGCTTGCCGCCGCCCGTCAGCAGTTCGAGGACATCATGAAGGATTTACAGTTTTTTTTACGCCTGTTGCAGCAGTATGAGGACAGGTTTAAAGAAGCCATGGATGATCCTGAAGGGGAAACTGCGGATCCGGTGCAGGTAACGGAAAACGGCGTTCCGCTTGTTGGTGGTGTCTCTGGCAGTGTGGCATCAGCGGCTGGCGCGTAACTACATAGAGTGCAGCGGTAATCTAAAATGTATGGCGCGGGTAGTTATGCCCGCGCCATATTTATATTTTTTTATAATTGTTTTTTATGAAGTTTCATTGTTAACAGCGAACTTTCTTAATTTTACCCGGATAAAATCTGAGGCGTCATTTACGTTAAATGACACCAAAACCGATAGTTTTTTTTATTTTTCGAAAATCCTCCTGCGACAACCTGTTTATCCTGAAGCCTGAAAAATTACTTTAGTTATTTTAATTTACATCAGGCTAATATATGACTCTTAATACTCTTGGTAATAACAACACATCGGCAGCATCTTCCACTGATATCCAGTCAACCACGTTAAAAACCCCGGTTGCATCAACCAGCGAAAATTCTGTACTTGATGTTCTGAAGAAAAGTGCCGGACAGATTAAGATGCTGTACCGATCTGTGGCGGAATCCATTAACCACGGCCATGACTGGGCCGGGAATGAGTACATCAGCTCCTCCCTGGTCGATGCCATAAAAAGTGAACCGGCGCTGGGTAAATTGCTGGCGCACCGGTCCGGTGTGCCGCTGGTTAACCCGAAGAGCGGTGAACCTGTCCCGATGGAGTCCCTGCACCTGACAGAAGTACAAAAGAATGCGCTGCATATGGCGCTTGATTCCCTCTGCCTTGAAATGAAGGCTGCCGGCATTGACGTGCCGTCAGGCGATAAAGTATCCGATGCCGAGCAGAAATACATCGCGTTTACAGCGAGGCTGAAAACCCCCGCCGCAGACAGCGGTGAAAACGTGCAGCCCGAAATCAACCCGGAGCTCGCCGAAGAGGTACAGCAGTTCATCCGCCATTCCGGCGCAGAAATGATGGAGACTATCCTCAACAGCTGGAAAGACCAGAAAGAGATGCTGCAGGAGTTCCGCTCCCTCGGGACTAATGAAGAGCATGTGACGGTGGATTTTCAGCAGATTGACGGCGCGGCCGCGCAGATATCCGGATTGGAGAAATCGTCAAATTATGTCGTGGGGGAAGGTGCGAAGGCACTGAAGGGCATTCTTTATACGCTGTCTCCGCAGCAGCCGGGACCGACGGTACCGCTGGGGACGGGGGAACAGAAGCAGAATACCCGTGAAGCGGCGCGGGCCGCATGCGCATTGGTCGATGCGCTGCAGGCTGCTGATGCGGCGCTGACGGCGAAAACGCAATGGAGCACCTCAGGCAATGTTGAGCAGGCGGCTAAAGTGTACACCACGCTGAATGCAGCTGAGGCAACCCTGATGCAGGCTGCTGACAAGATGAACGAGACCATCGAAACAACAGGAGGGACCAGCGAATACGGCTGGATGCTGACGTTCAAAGCGGCCTTGCGGAAACACCATGAACCTCTTAAAAAAGCCTGCAAAGATATCGGGACAGCGCTGAACCAGGCAAAGAGCCAGTACACCCAGAGTGCGAAGATGCAGAAAGTGCTGCTGGAAAAGGCCCTGAAGGGGCTCGCGGCGGTCGGCAGCGTACCGGTGCCATCGATGGAGTCCGGCAAGCTGGCTGTGGCACAGAACGCCCTCCGCAGCGCGGCAGATGCGTTAACGTCTATCTGCCATGACGTCAGAATGGCGAATATTCATGTGAAAGACAACACTGACCGCGCCAGTCTTAATAAAACTGCCGCCTCAGTCTATGAAATTGCTGACGTGCTGACGGAGATGGAGGCTGAGCTGCCCGGGGTTGCGGCGTACTTCACGGAGGGTGGTAACCCGGAACTGGCAGAATTCACGGCGGATACGCTGCAGAAGCTGATAAAGCGCGGGAAAAAGGGGGTGAAGTCGCTGAGCAAAATGAGCGACGCGCTGAAAAAAGTTCAGGCGCATGATGCTAAGACCGGCGGCGCCTTTAAGGATATTGCCGGAAGCACGGCTTACCATAAAGCCACGCTTGAGGCGGCCATCAGTAAATTTAAGGACGTCAAGCATGGTCTGCGCCCGGAAATCAATCTGGCTCAGAAGGGGGTGAAAGGTTTAGATAGGGTGGCCAGTGTTGTGGGCCAAAAGACCGCGGCTGTCCGCAGTGGATTGAAAACCCTGGGCAGCACAACGGCGTTGTATGTTGGCGCAAATGTTCTCAGTACCGGACAGAAATCACGATCGTACCCTGAGCAAAAAATAATCCGGGACAACCTGATAAAACTGGAAGTCAAGCGGATGCTGGACAGCGTCGAGTTATGCAACCGGAAAGTGACTGAACTGACCAAGGCGGTGAAGAGTAAAAAAGAATTCAATACGAAACACTTAAAGGATGCACTGGCACATACAACGCGCACACTGGGGGAGACGAAAGCCGGGCAGAAAGTGGCTAAAAAAACACAACAGCTGGACGGGCTAGAGCATAAGCTTCCGGAGACGCTGAAGACACTGGCGAGCTGTGCTGCAGAAGCGGAAAAGGCGCTCGCGGGGCTGCGGGAAATAGATAAACAGTATCCGCACCCGCTGAACAGGGCCAAAACAGAAGCGGTGGGCAAACGCATCAATGCAACGGTCAGCTGGGTTGAAGAAACCACATCGTCGCTGAAAGCGGCCATGAGGAAACTGAGTCTGCCGGGGAAACTGCCGGCGGGGAACGGGGGAGACGAGCTGCTGGCCAGACATGCGCTGGAAAACCTCCAGGTGCCGATTACTGAAGGGCTGACCATTGCCGCGGCGTCCGGCGGCGGTGATGGCCTGAGCGAGGCGCAGCAGGACCTGGCCCATGCGCTGGCCTGCCTGAAAAAAGCGGAGCCGGACCGCGGGGGGGCTCTGGGTGCGCTGGAACGGCTGAAAACCGGCCTAAAAACTGTACAGGAGAACGCCGGGGACAAGAGAGTCAAGACCCTGGTTACCTTCGCCCTGAAAGAACTGAAAGAAATTAAAAAGATTACCGCTGGCTGGGAGACAGAACAGGAATTGCTGAGGAATGCGCTGCCGGACTCAGACGGGTTTGATGACTTTGTCAGCGTCACGCAGCGCATCGCCGGCGAAGCCGCCACGCAGGTAAAGCATTACCAGTATACCTTTACTGATGTGACTCAGAATTATGTCAACCCGATGTCTAAAGACGCCAGGATAATGAAACACATTGCTGGATTTATGAAGGAGCAGCGTGATGAACTAGCGGAAGAGGACCGGGAACTGTATGACGTGACGGTCAATATGGTCATCGATACGATGAAGGATGACTATAAAAAACCGGGCGATCCGGCAGGTGACTTTTTTGCCGCGGGACTGAAGGAGGAGTACCAGCGGGCGATCGGCGGTGAGATGGTGAACACCAAAACAGCCGAAGAGGTGTTAGAGAACTACAAATCCCTGCTGGAATACCTGATAACGGGTGGGGCGAAAGGGCTGACGGGCCAGGCCGCGTTTTCGTTACTGACGGGCAGCATCGACGGGTTCCTGAAGACCACATTGCCCGTGGTCGGCGGGCTGAGAATAGGCTTAAAGCTGGGCATGCTGTCTGTCACGCTGCTAAAGGCGAACAGTAAGCTGAATGAAACGATTATGCCCGGAAAGCCGCTGGCCTATGGGATAAAAAGTGGTCTCATTCGGCAGGAAATTAGCAAGCTCCTGCTGTCAACCATGATGACCAGCGTGCCCGCAGTCGGCAAAACCGTGATTAGGGCAGGCCTGGTGGGTGCGAATCTTTATACCTCAGGCGTGAAAGAAGTGGTGAAGGATACGCTTGAGCAACTGCCGACTACCCTGATGTTCGCCGCGCCGGGAGCCGGCGTGGTCCATGGCATGAATGCGAAAGTAAATGCACTGAATCACAAAGCTGAAAATATTAAAGCGAAGATACGTCAATGCGATCCGAATAAAAGGGAAGAACTGATCAAAACCTACGATATCACCCGGCCGGAAGTGCAGAAGGCGTTTGCAGACTTTGCGAAGGAGCTGAAAGAAGAAGAACTGGCGGCGCAGGAAAAAGAGAAAACTTTCAAACGCGTCAAACGAGGTGCGACGACTGCGGAAGATACGCAAAGCATCAGATATCAATGGAATGCGGAGACTAATGCAAAAATCGACGCAAGTTTGGATGAGGCACTTGCGGAATCTTTCCAGGTTCCGGTGGATAAAGAAGGTGCTGTCGAAAACCCACTCAAATGGATTGATAACTATAATCATAACATTCTTAAAAGTAAGGGGATTGAGCCCACCTTCAAAGATTCATATGACTGGGATGAAAAGATAAAGGTCTATAAAACGGTAGATGCATCGAATGCAAAAAAATACGGTTACTATGTGCCAGAGGATGAATATCTCGGTACCGTAACATTCCGCGAATACTCAATGGGGCTGCATCTTAAAAAAGGCTGGGGAGATGCCAATGCTTTAAAACTTGTCCCGGATGATGATCGTGAAGCATCGAGAGCTATAATCGCTGCCTTAAAAAAGACAAACCTGCAGAGTGATTATATTAAGGCAATTGGAAACTATTTTGGCAAGCCTGAAATCAGGCAAATGGGGAAAGCTGTCAATATTGCGCAGCTGAAAATGGCTGTCAGCGAACACTCAAGATATTCCAGCTCACCTGTCGGCTATGATGTCAATGACATTCAGAAAAAAATAGACAGCGGCGATGTTAAGACATTGAAGATCGACGGTAAAAATATCGCTGACATGGCTTGTATAAGTACCGATGGGACCAATGGTTTTGTTATTGTTTCTTTAAGAACCAGGAAGGTTTATGAAGTTACGTACCAGGCACACGATAATAGTTTAAAATTCAAAAATAAAGAGCAGGCGACAGATTGTCATGACCAGATAAAAGCGGGTTTATCCTATTTTAATGCGAAGGATACTAAACCACTCAAAATTACTGATGATGGTAGAGTATTGATTGCACTTTCAGGAGAGAATATGGCCGAGCTTCCGACGGATATGGTCCCATCAGGCAACCTGGCTAAAACCTTGGTCTATGCATTTGGCAATAATCAACGACTGACATTCACTTCTAGTGAAACGCCATTTCACGAACAGCTGTACTCCAACAAGGTGGCGAACTTGAAGTCAGATATTGACTCAGCGATTTATTCACAAGGAGAACAAACGTTTGATAGCTGGGTAGATATGATTGGCACAGCCGGTACCTGGATAGGCGTATTTCTCCTTCCCTTTACCGCCGGTACTTCAACGATAGCCGTTACCACAGGAGCCAAGGTACTTGGCGTTCTTGCGAGTGCTGGCTTTAGTCTTGGAGTGACTGTCGTTTCAGGCGTTCTGCCGAAGTTAGCGCAGTCAATGGCAGCAACCGATCCTGAAGAGAGGGATGCTGCGTTGACTGACGCATATATGGCGCTTTTAGGCGAAGGAATTGGCTACGGGGCAGGAAAATTAATATCTAAAATATCCGGGAAGGGATTAAAGAACTTTGCTAAAAAATTCCAGGTTACGGAAGATTCTTTACCCGTTAAGTTTAAAAACAGGATGAGTAATGCGCTTCATAACCGCTATAAAAATTTTATGAAAAGAATAGGGAAAGGGGGAGATGATATATCTGCCGCTCCTGCGGGATCCAGAGATTTGGCTACCGCACCCGCAGATAGCAGTAATCGACCCTTTGGCTCCGGGGCAGAATATGACGCCTTCTCCTTTGCAGACGAGGGGGAGGATCTGGCTAAGATACAAGACAGTGAATTCAGCAGAATAGCAAAGAATTTTGATGCGGATATTAATAAATTCACCAGTCATTATGGTGATGTAGCTGCTTCATCTGTGCATAATGAGATAAAATACCGCACCATGAGGAAATTACTGGAGCGTGAGGGTTATAAGGTTGAGGTCGGTTATATCAATGTGACCAATGAAACCGGTCGTACTTCCAAAAATATCGTGCTGAAAGTCTCCAGGCCTGACGTGGAAGATGGTTATCTCTATTTTAAAGACAATTTACAGGGTGGTCATCCCGGAGTCAGTGGTACCGCTTTTAATGAGAGGCATGGCGGAAAAATATTCAATCGTGAAGATTTTGCGAAAAACTATATCTCTGATATGGCGATTAATGAGGATTATGTAAACTTAAGATGGAATGATACGTTTATTGATCCGGGTACTGCTACAGCACCCGCTGAGATAATCAATACGCCGCACTGGAAGACAAAAAGTTCTTTAGAAGATCTTGAAAGAAAAAATTCAGCTCGCCGGGGTGGTATCGGGAAGTTCAACGGTAATGATTTAATTGGTGTTGGCCGGGGAGGCCCGTTGGGTGTTGCTATTGGTAATACGAGTGGTGATACGGCTACCAAAATTGGTGACCATATGAAGGCGATAGATACAGAACGTTATAAAGCCCGTCCGGCCAGTAACCCTGTTACGCAATCGCCTGCTGTGACCACCAGACCAAATGATCCCGTTGTTACAGAGCCTCTCAATGCTAAAAATTTCGATGAATTAGCAGCAGACAGAAAGAATACGCATGGTTCTCTGGTGAAATTTAAAAATACACCAGAAGGAACAGTGGTTGTTGGTACATCATTACATATGGTTGGGCCATCGGCTAATAATAGCACCACAACGATTACGGTTTACAATGAATCACAAGGCAAGGCCAATGCATCATCGTTAGCTTCTGACCCGAACACTCATGTTGGTAATGCTGTCAACAAGGCAGTGAATAGTGCAGCTCTGAATTATGCTGATAACCAGAGTCGTATTTCAGGTGGAACTTCAGATGCCAATGATCAGGAATTGATTGACCATGCCAGTAAGATAAAAACTAAATTTAGCCTGGATTCTAATGAAAAGGTTGACAACCTGAGGTCGCCGGTCGTTCTGGTGGTGGATACCAGTAAAATTCCGGGATATACCCCAGGCAGTCCTCTGCCAAACGATATCCCTGTAAACGCGATTGTTGGTGTGATTGCTGAGAAAGACAGAATCGAAGAGACGGCAATTTATTTTGAGAAAGTTAGCGGGAAAAAAATTCCTGTCACGGCGATAATCGTGGAGGACTCCGAGCGCGTTGTCAGAACCAAAGAAGGAGACAACTGGTTCTCGCTGGGTATAGCGCATAGCGATAAATATCCGGGTAAAACTAATCTTGAAGTTTCCCATATTTTGCGACATGCAAACCCTGAGATAGCGAAGGCAAATTCTGGTCTTTCGGATAGCATCCCGCTAAACACCAGAATTGTGACGCCTGATCCGAAAAGCGATGCGATCCCCATGTGGACGGAAAGAGTGTCCTCTGGTGATAGCTGGAAAACCATCGCCACCAGGAATAGCCAACATTACCCGGGAAAAACAATTGAAGAGATAGTCGGTCTTCTTCAGGCTGCGAACCCCACAATGTATGTGAAACATACTGACGATAATGAGCCACTTACAGAGGGTAAACAAGTGATAATACCGTTGGCAAAGGAGAGGCCGCTTCCGGTAAATGGTCATTTCATCACCAGAGAAGGTCAAACCTGGGAGTCGCTTGGCAATAATTTGCTCAACCTTTCCCCTGACCATAATCTCGATGAAGCGATTGCGCATCTTAAAAATGAGAACCGGAATGTTTCATTGAATTATCCTGACAATAATACTCCCTTGCCAGCCAATACAAAAATGAGAATACCGGCGAAGATCGCTCCTCGGGAGAACGTAGCTTCGGCTCAGCCGGAAACCGCGACGTCGGTTGAGTCTGAAACGGTATCTGAAAGCCCGACTGAAAGGAGTTTTCATACAACGACCGGAGAAGATAATTGGCTCTCTCTGGGCGCTGATTATGGATATAAATATCCTGGTAAAGATAATCTCGAAATTGCCTATATTTTGCAACACGCAAACAGGGAAGTCTCTGCTACATCCCGTTTTCTGGGGGACAATATCCCGGAAAACACCATAATTTATCTTCCTGATCCCGAAGCCTATTCAGAATCAATGGAGTTCACTCATGTTCCAGCGTATGGAAACTGGGACAGTATCGTCGCACAATTTAGTACGAGATATCCGCTTCACACGGATGACGAGGTACGTGTCCTTTTTCAGGCTGCGAACCCAGACATTGCTGTAAAATATCCTGATTCAAAAGAAACACTTCCTACGGGCACATTACTGCTGATACCACCGGTTCCTCCCGTGAAGGTTCCTGGCCAGCCTGACAGCGATGCCTCTGTCTCGCAGTCGCCTGCAAATATTACCCAGGTGGAGACTTCTGCTCAGGAGGCAACGATAAGCTATGAACCGGTGGAAGTCGCTGACAATAATACCCCGAGATATAACACTCTTATAACGAGTGATGACGATTCATTGAAGGATATTGTCAGGGCATACAGGCGACAGTATCAAGGCATTACAACTGACGCGGCTATTGCCATGATTAAAGCGGCTAACCGCCAGCATAATCTCGACGATTACGATAAGGATGATACGCTTCCGGCTGGAAAAGAATTGAAAATACCCTACGTAGACTACGTACCTCCTCAGACAGTTGCTCAACCCCGACCAAACGCAGCCGCTCCTGTTGTTGAAACTGGCGCCCCGGTGGAGGAAGAGAGAATCGGGCGTGTTAAAAGGGATGTCAGGGAATCAACGCAAACCCACGTCACGGTCAAGGGTGATACCTGGCAAAAACTTGCAGCAAAATATATGCACCAGTTTGCTAAAGGAACACCTGCTAAGGTAGCGGCAAACTTAATAAGAATCAAAAACCTGGATTCTTTTACTGAATTTACCGGACTTGAGGATCCACTTCCGGCCGATAAAGTCTTAACCATACCCGATCAACGACGTTTGCAAAAGGCAAGTTGAGTGGGCCAATATTAAACACATGCCACCAGAGAGAAAGTATCATTTTTTAACCGAAAGACGGGCAGTATGATTTACTGCCCATACTGTTAACAATCATAAATTGCTGGCTGGCTGAATTTAATTCACCAGCCATTTTTTCGTTTTTGATAAGATATTTCTTCAGTTAATTAAGTATGAGGAAGGTTATTGCATCAGATATAATGAAAGTCATAGGGCTGGTCGCTTTCTGTTATTACCTTTCTTCGCCAGAACCCTCCCTCGGTTGCAATAAAACCGATAGTTATTACCTGTTTCTGAAAATCCCCCGTGGTCAGTTCGCGTACCCTCTGCATTATAAATTCCAGGATCAACAGGTAAAACAACAATGTCTGTCCACGACACCTTAAATACCGTCCGCGCAGCGGATGTATCACTTCAAAATACCGTTAAACCAACCAGCGCGAATTCTGAACCTGACGTTCTGAAGAAAAGCGCCGCGCAGATTATGACGCTGCACAAGGCGGTGACATTGGCCGCTACCCACAGCCCTGACTGGACCCGGCATGAGTACATCTGTACTTCCCTAGTCGATGCCATAAAAAGTGAGCCGGCGCTGGGAGAACTGCTGACGCAGCGGTCCGGTGTGCCGCTCCTGAAAAGCGGTGAACCTGTTCCGCTGGATTCCCTGCACCTGACAGAGGCGGAAAAGGATGCGCTGCGTATGGCAATTGATTCCATCGAGCTTGAAGTCAGGACTGACGATATTAAAGCGCCGTCAGGAGAAAATTCATCCGATGCTGTTGCTGCGCAGAAATACGTCGCCTTTACAGAAGAGCTAGAGCAGTTCATCCGCCAGTCCGGTGCAGAAATAATGGAGAAAGTCCTCCACAGCTGGGCAGGCCAGATCGATATGCTGCAGGAATTCCGCTCGCTCGGGACCAACAAAGAGCACGTGACGGTGGATTTTGGTCATATTGACAGGTTGTCCACGCAGATGGCCGGGCTGGAGAAAAGCACGCACGCTGGAGTGGGCACGGCGGCGAAGGCGCTGAAGGGCTTTATTGATGTGTTGTCTCCGAACCTGGCGGGAGCAACGGTTCCGCTGGAGAACGGGGAGCAGAAGATGAACACCCGTGAAGCGTTGCTGGGCGTGTCCGGGCTTGCTGCGGCACTGCAGTCTGCGGAGGCGGCGCTGACGGAGAAAGCGACATGGAGCGGGTCAGAGAAGGCGGAACAGACGCATCAGGCGGCTGGCGTGTACAGCGCCCTGAACGCCGCCAGCATGGCCCTGAAGCAGGCTTCTGACGGGATGAACGGGACCATCAAAACCCTGGGACAGATGAGCCACTTTGACTGGCTGATGGATTTCAGGCCCATCCTGGACAAACATCACAAGCCGCTTAAAGCCGCCTGTAAAGATATCCAGGCAACGCTGATGCAGGCAAAGGGAGAGTTAACCCGGAGTGCGGCGCTGCAGTCATCAATGCTGGAAAAGACCGAAAAGGCGCTGGCGGTAACTGGCAGCGTACCTGTGCCATCGGAGGCGTCCGGCAGGCTGGCAGAGGCACAGTACGCCATCCGCAGCGCGGCCGATGCGTTAACGGAAATCTGCTATGACGTCAGAATGGCGAACATCCATGTGAAGGAAAAGACTGACCGCATCCGTCTTAACGAGGCTGCCGCATCGGTCTATGAGATGTCTGCGGTGCTGACGGATATGGAGGCAGAGCTGCCCGGGGCCGCGGAGTTTCTCCACAATGGCGGTAACCCGAATCTGGCCGAGTTCACGGCCGATAAGCTGCAGAAGCTGATTGAACGCGCTGAAAAAGCGGTAGAGTCGCTGAGCAAAAAGAGCAGCACGCTGAAAACAGGGAGCGTGCATGATACTGATACTTCTATGGACTTTAAGGATATTGCCGCAAGCACGACTTACCATAAAGCGAAGCTGGAGAAGGCCATCCGCAGATTTAAGGACGTCAAGCACGGTCTGCGGCCGGAAATCAATCCGGGTGAACTGATGGTGAAAAAAACCATTCAGCTCAGTCAGTATCTGGACCAGAAAGCCTCTGCTATAGGCAGTGCAGTTAAAACCTTCAGCAGCACGACGGCGTCCTATGCGGGGGCACGTATTCTCAGCACCGGACAGAAATCGAGATCGTACCCTGAGCAAAAAATAGTCCGGGACAACCTGATAAAACTGGAAGTCCGGCGGATGATGGACAGTGTCGAGTTATGCAACCGAAAAATGGCTGAACTGACCCTGGCGGTGAAGAGCAAAAAAGCGTTCGGTACGAAGCGCTTCAAGGATGCCCTGGCAAAGACAAAGCGCAATCTGGGGGCGACGAAAGCCGCACAGAAAGTGGATAAAAAAACACAACAACTGGCCGGGCTGGAACATAAGTTTCCCGAGACGTTGAAGGTACTGGAGAGCTGTGCTGCACAAGCAGATAAGGCACTCGCGGGGCTGCGTGAAATAGAAAAGCAATATCCACATCCGCTGAACCTGGCCAAAACTGCTTCTTTGAGTAAACGCATCAATGACACGGTCAGCTGGGTTGAAAAATCCACATCGTCGCTGAAACAGGCCATGGGGAAACTGAATCTGCCGGTGGCACTGCCGGAGGGGAACGGGGCAGACGTTGTGCTGGTCCGTCATCAGCTGGAAAGTATCCAGGTGGCGATGACTGACGGGCTGACAATGGCAAAGACGTTAGGGGCCGGCGTCGCTGATGGCCTAAACAAGGCGCAGCAGGGCTTAGCCAGCGCGCAGACCTGCCTGGAAAAAGCGGTACCCGACATCGGGGGGGCCCTGAGTGCGTTGGAGCAGCTTGAAGCCGGTCTGAATGCTGCAAAGGGCAGCACCGGGGAAAAGATTATCCACTCCCCGATTACCGTCGCGCTGGAAAAACTGACAGAAGTTGAAGATATAACCGCCGTCTGGCGGACAAAAAAGGTATCGCAGCAACATGCTATGCCGGATTCCGACGGATTTGATGACTTCGTCAATGTCACGCAGCGCATTGCTGGCGAAGCCACCACGCAGGTAAAGGATTACCAATATGCCTTTACTCACGTGACGCAGAATTATGTGAACCCCATGTCCACAGACGCCAGGATAATGAAACACATTGCTGAATTTCTTAATGAGCAGCGTGATGAAATAGCGGAAGAAGACCGGGAACTGTATGACCAGACCATAAATATGGTCATTGATACCATGAAGGATGAATTTAAAAAACCGAGCGATCCGGAAGGTGACTTTTTTGCCGCCGGGCTGAAGGAGGAGTACCGGCGCGCGCGCGGTGGGGAGCAGGTGAAAGCGAAAACCGCCGAAGAGGTTTTACAGGAATACCGTTCACTGCCGGAATACGTGATAAAGGGCGGGGTTAAAGGCCTGCAGGGGCAGGCCCTGTATGCGTTGCTGACGGGCAGCGTTGATGGGGTACTGAATACTACGCTGCCCGTTGTCGGTGGACTCAGAATTGCCTTAAAGCTGGGAATGCTGTCTTTCACGCTGGTCAAGGCTAACAGTAAGCTGAATGAAACCACGATGCCAGGTAAGCCGCTGCGCGAGGGTATAAAAGGCGATCTCATGCAGCAGGAAATCAGCAAGACACTGCTGTCAACACTGATGACCAGTGTGATCCCGGTCGGTAAAACAGCGATCAGGGCCGCCCTGACCGGGGCGCATATCTACACCGAAGGTCTCAGCGATGTGCTGAAGGAGGCGGCGGATAAACTGCCGTCTGACCTGATGTTCATAACGCCGGTCGCTGGTGGGGTCCATGGCATCAATGCGAAAGTAAATGCACTGAATCTCAAAGCTGAAAATATTAAAGCGAAGATACGTCAATGCGCTCCGGAGAAAAGGGCTGAGCTGATTAAAACCTATGATATCACCCGGCCGGAAGTGCAGAAGGCGTTTGCAGATATCGCTCAGGAGCTGAAAGAAGAAGATAAGACGGTTCTGAAGCGTTTCAAACGTAATACTCCGATGGTCAGAACGCAGACTTCCCAAGACATACCCATTTCCGATGGGCGAAGATCCGATGATATTCGGGGAGAAGAGGTTGCTGCCGATTTTGAGCATTTTGAAGCTCTCGACGATGCTGAGATTGCCGGGGAAGGGGCTGAGCTTACGGTTACCGAGATTAATGTCACGGATGAAGACATTGAGGAGAGCGTAGAGGAAGCGTTGGAAAGCACTTTTAACCCCCCTGAAGATAAAAAAGGTGTTATCACCGATCCTCAGAAGTGGATTGATGAATATAATCATAACACGCTTACAAGTAAGGGTATTCCGCCTAATTCTGGAGAATCTTTTGACTGGGATGACAGAATTCAAGTGTATAAAACGGAAGATGCAGAGTTTTCGAGAATGAACGGTCACTATGTACCGCCGGATGAGCTTCTCGGTACCATCACATTCCGTGAATACTCGATGGGCGTGCATCTGCGAAAAGGATGGGGAGATAAAAGAAATTTTAAACTTGTGCCAGAGTATAATACTGCGAGCGCGAGAAAAATATTGAAGGCTTTAGAAAAAACCAATTTACAGAATGATTATATCGCTGCAATTTCTGACTATTACGGCAAGCCGGAAATTAAAGACATGGCCAATAAAGTAAACGCGGCAAAATTAAAAATGGCCGTTAGCGAACACAGCAAATACTCCATTTCGCCAGTGGGATACAATCTAAAAGAAATTCAGGCTAAAATTGAACGAGGCGAAGTCAAAACATTCAAACTGGATGGTTATAATGCTGCAAATGTTGCCTGCATTAAAACCGATAACAATGGTGGACATATTTTTGTATCGCTTAATGATGGAAAGGTATACGAAGTCAAATTTGATAGTGAACACAATTCGATAAAGTTTAAAAATAAAGACGAAGCGCTAAGTTTTCATGCGCAACTGCGGTCGGGATTGTCAGTATACAACATGAAGGTTTCAGGTGCTGTCAGAGTTAAGGATGACGGCACAGTGGATAATCTGGCAAGAATGTCTGATGCGCCGACACACAAAGTTAGCGCATTTGTAGAATGGATCACCGGTTCACAGAGGAGAATCGACCTTGTTGATAGTGGAGGTTCATTTCAGGATAGATTATACAATCATACCATTACGAACCTTAAGCAGGACATCGATTTTGCCATCAAATCACCTGAGGAAGCTAATGCCGACGAATGGATAGATTTGATTGGTAAAGTAGGGACTATTATTGGTGTTTATGCACTGCCCTTCGCGGGAACTGGAGTCGGTGCGGGGGTGTCTTTAGGTGCTAAAGTATTGTCCGTTTTGGCTCGACCTGGTTTTAGCTTTGCACTGACGCTAGGAAGCGGAGTTTTGCCAAAATTCGGACAGGCTGAGTTCGCTGACAGACCAGGTGAAGCGCAAACTCAGATGATAGACGGGTGGATGTCATTATTGGCTGAATTTGGGGGATATGAACTGGGCAAGGTATCGGTTGATACACTGGGTAAATTAGCGAAGAAGTTTGCGGTGACAACAGAACAGCTGAGCGACAAAACCCGCAAAAGGGTAACCGATTGGATTAACGCAAGAAAAAGTAATTACCTGAAAAGAATAGGCTCAGATGACATCTCAGTATCATCGAAACAAACGACATCCTCAGTGATTTCAGCCGATAGCAACCGTTCTTTCGGTTCTGGTCCTAAATATGACCATTTTAAATTTATTGATGATGTTGAAGTTGTTAATAAAGTCCCTGATAGCCATTTCAAAAAAATAGCCGGCAATTTTACGCAGGAGCTGGGGAAATTTGAGAAAAGATTTGGTTCTCTGAGTAGAGCTGGTCTGCAAAACGAAATGAAGTACCGTACTATGGTAAAATTATTAGAAGATAAAGGATACCAGGTTAAAGTAGGATTCGTTTCAGTAACGAATGAGGCGGGTGTCACAAGTAAAAACATCGTGTTAAAAGCTTCCCGACCCGGTTACGAGGATGGTTACGTTTATTTTAAAAACAACGTGCAGGACGAGGCCATTGAGGGCACAGGAGTTGCGTTTAATGAGGAACATGGTGCTAAAGTATTTAATAAAGAAAAATTCGAAGATAATTATATTACTGAGATGGGGCTGGGGGAAGATTACGTTAAGATAAGGTGGGTGGATAATTTTGTGGATCCCGGATCTTCGGTGCCAGCCTCAGATTTAATTAATAAACCGGATTGGCTGAAGAAAAAGTCGCTGGAAAGCCTCGAAAGCAAAATGACCACGTGCAGTAATTCACAGTCAAAAATCGAGACTGAAAGCGCCGATGGTACAATTGCTGAAGCTGTAAAAGGTGTAGCAGCGAATGATTCAAGCGTTTATTTCTTTGGTACTACAGTGGGCAATCAATTAAAGTCTGAAGACAATGATTCATTTTCTTTCAAAAATCTAAAATCACAGGTTGATGCAACAGACCCAGCGGTGAGATTCTCAGACGCACCAGAAGGAACCATCCTGATAGGAACCTCAACCCATCTGGTGGGGCCGTCCGAACAAAATGATGCAGAGAATGTGAGAGTCTATAGTGTTGCGAAAGGAAGAACCAACACCTCGATGTTACCTTATAATGCGAATACCAATGTCGCTACTGCGTCTGGCGACGCGTTAAAAAGTAAAGAAGTCAGTTATGATGCTGCTAATGAACGTATTAAAACCGGACAGCGGCAAGCTAATGATCACCTCCTGCATAAACATGGGAAACGTATCCAGGTGACACTGGGCGGAACCGTCAATGTATCAGGATTAAATGCCCCTGTTATCCTTGTTCTTGATAAAAGCAAAATTCCGGGCTATCGACCAGGTAGACCGATTTCCGGTGATATTCCCAAGAATGCCATTATCGGTGTGATTGCCGAAGCTGATAAAGTTGAAGAGGTTGAGAGTTATTTTGAGCAAATTACCGGGCGTAAAATTCCGGTATCGGCTATCGAAGTAGAAAATACCCCGGGTGTTTACGTAACCGGCACCGGTGAAAACTGGCGCTCAATAGCAGAAAAGAATGCACATAAATATCCGGGAAGAACGCATGACGAAATTGCAAAAATTTTGCAACTTGCCAACCCGGATATCACTACGGCGAGTCCTCTTTTAACAGATAGTCCTCCGGTAAAAACGAAAATTATTACTCCTGCTGTAGAAAGTCACGTCAAGCCTGTTGCATTTGTCCGTACGGTTGCAGGTGATACCTGGGATTCGGTGGTTGAGACGAATAGTTCCCGATATCCCAACAAAACGAAAGCGGAGGTGCTTACTCTTATTCAGGCGGCAAATCCCAATGTTTTTGCGACAACCGAAAGCTCAACAGCACCTCTTCCTTTGCGCACATTACTTGCCATGCCTGAGATAGAAAATGAAGCGTCTGTGTCCAATGGTTTTCACATTATTCCTGATGGGGGTGAAGACTGGGAGCAAATTGGTCAGAGCGAACTGGTGTATTTCCCTGGTTCCGATGTTGATACCGTGATTGAACATATCAGACAGGCTAACCCCGATATTGCCGACCTCTATGCATACCGTACTGATACTCTCCCGGGAGGTCTGAAACTCAATGTACCGGCTGGCCTGGCACAAGGTCCCAGAAGCAGTTAAGCAGGCGGAAAGATATAGCCGGGAGCATGGGCTACCATGCTACCCGGCACCACGTTTTAGCGGCAAAGAACAAATAAACAATGCAGTGCGCAGAGATTTGCTTCATCTACTGATCCGCTCAATGCCCACTCAGAACATCTTTACGATAAATAACATTAACAGCGATATTTCTGTTCCTTTTTCGACAGCCTGTCTTGAGTAAAAATTCACCCTGATGCCAGTTAATTATTTTAGAAAAAGGTAAGTTGAGTGCGCCAATATTGAACGTAAACCATTAGATAGAGATCAAGACCGCGTGATAAATCACGCAGCTACGGGAGGCACGTAATATCCTGTAGAAATCGTAAATGCGCGGCATCAATCTATGCTGCGCATTTGGAATGCAAAGAGATGAAGTTAGTCGTTATGGTGCTGAGTGAGAATCATAATTGATGTGTGATTATTGGCAGGTATTTTCGCGGACTGTGTAGAACCCGCCAGCAAATCGTACGGATTCTTTTTAGCTTTCGGCTTATGAGCAGGTGGGAGTTCCTGTTCCGGCTCAACTTGCTTTTCAACCTGTGTATTTGGCTGGGACAGTAACTCAGCTAATTCCTTTATATCTCGTGGGTCGGTATACTTTTTCTGCACAAATTCACAGTCATCTTTGGATGATCCGATGAACGTATTCAGAATTAATCCACCAGTTTTCGGTTCCTGCGGTAACGTTATCGTCCGAATTTCAGAAACGTTGCCATCGGTGATAGTGGCAAAGGATATCGTCTGGTAACGATGGTCAGACATATATCTCCGGAGTTCATCCTCTATCTTCGCGCCATCTCCTCCCTGCAATATTTCCCGTAGTTCATCATCCATCTCTTTCAGCTTTGGTGGATCTTTTTTGCACAGCGCATCAGCAGATTTGCCGAGCAGCTTAGCCCCCTTGTCATAACAGGGTGGAGTTTCTTTCACTGTCCCATCGCTGAACTGAGAGAGGGGACTTGGCCCGGAGGTTAATGAACGTAGCGCATTGGATATGCAATTTCCCATAATATCTTTCCTGATAGGCTGTTAATTCAACAATCAACACAGCGCGGTAATTCTCACCGCCAGCGCGCCGTCAATATCCAGTAAATCACCACGCGCAAAGGCGCGACCCGCCACTTTCAAGGTAACTGCCCCATCATGGGTTGCCGTTCCCTGCAACATCGCCCCCGGCGCTAAGGTGCCAAGTGCCTGAATGGTGGTGGCAATCTGCGCCACTTCTACGGTTACCGTTATCGCTGCGTTGGCAACCAGTGTTTCCGGGGAAAGGGAGGGCGCAGAGACTGGTTCAATTTCAGATTCCTCATCAACCTCATACTCATCATTAATCTCAGATTCATCATCAATCTCCGGCTCCACCTCCATCCAGTCTTCAAAATCTTCCATTACTTCCTCAACATAAAAATAATTGTCTTCATGATCGTCCTGGCGAACCACCGCCAGTGGGCGATCCAGATATAAACACAGGGTCCCGTTTTGTACCGGCCAGTGCTTCTGTAACCGCAGTGCATCACCGGGTTGTGCCTTGTTCAGCGTGGCGCAGTTGGTGCGCAACCACCCGGCAAGCAGGGAAGCCTGTACCGGGATTTTCACCGTCTGCTGCTCTCCAGCAGATACAGGGAAGGCATAGTCAGCCAGCTGGGCGACCCACGCGGTGTTCTCCAGCGGCAGATAAAGATCCAGCTGCCGTTCCTCGCAGGTGATCGCCAGATGCCAGTACAGACCGGCTTCGCGTTCTCCACTCTCAAGAGAGGCTGATGCAGGCCATGGCAGATTATTCGAGCCCCGCACACGCCCGGCGTCTTCCAGCGTCCACAGCATCAGCAGATGGCGAAACTCCTCCGGTACTCGCTGCCACGAGGGGACAACCAGCATCGGCGCTACCCACTGGCACCACTGTGCTTCATCAAGCCAGAAAGTGGCTGCTGCGTCATTAAGATGCGTCTGCAGTAGTAAGCCTGGCGCTTTTTCACGCTGACAATAAGCGATACGCAGGTGGGTTTCGCCATCAGAAAGCATCAGTCCGGCTCCCACCTGGTTTATCAGCTGGCCAGCTGCTTTACTTATCTGTGGAATTTTTTTCATCATTGTTCACCTCAATAATCACCCGACAGGCGAACTGCCGTGCCAGCGTCCGCTCCAGCGGCTCCTTACCGGCGCGACGCTGTAATTTTTCCAGGTCTGCCGCGGCGAGACGGATAATAATCTGCCCATCATGACTGCGTGCTTCAATTTCCAGCCCGGCCAGTGGCCCATTGGTCAGACGCCAGGCCAGCCAATGGGTGGCCGACATGGCGCCGATACCGAGAAACTGTTGCCACAGCAGGGAAGCTGGCCCCTCCGTAAAGGGGACTTTTTTCCCCGAACCGGAACGCGCTTCTGCATCCTGGTGATTGTCGGTGACTGGCGCAGCGGTTTTAAAAAGCCGGGCGAACGCCTCTTCCTGTTGCTCATCTGCTGAGTGACTTTCACCGTCACCCGCGTGGCGGGAGAAGGCACTACGCGATCGATTTATAGGGATATGCATTATTCCTCCATCATGATTTTCAGCTTTTCCTGTTCCATCATGCTTTGCCGCAAAAGTTGTTGTTGTGCGTCTTTTTGTATCTCAAGCATCTGGCTCTGCGTCCTGGCGGCTTCCAGCTGCGTCATCAGGTCGTGGTCATACTGGTAATATCTCGCCAGTTCCACCCGGTAAGCGCGCCATTCCAGCGGGTCGAGAAGTTTTTCTTCATCACCACATTGTCGCCACTGGTGCCATAAGTCCTGCCGGATCTGCAAAAGTTCTTCGCGCATCTGTTCGTTCGCCGCCAGTTCCTTTTCCAGCCGGGTGATCTCACTGCGAATTTTTCTTTCGCGTCTTTCTTTCAACTGGAGTAAAGCGGTGAGCGTCAGTTTACTGTCGTCCATAATCTCTCCAGGATTTCTTCAAAACTGTTCTTTTCCGTGGTTTCCTGACACAGGAAATCGCGGATGGCGTCTTTACGTGCCAGTGCTTCATCTGCCTGGGCATCATTGCCCTGCTGGTATTCACCGACGCGCACCAGCAGCTCGATCTCTTTCCATGCCGCCATCAGCCGACGCAGTTTGCCTGCGTTAGCGCGATGATCGCTTTCCGTCACCTGACCCATCACGCGACTCACGCTGGCGGCAATGTCGATGGCGGGATAGTGGTTGGCCTGCGCCAGCTTGCGCGATAACACGATGTGACCATCGAGGATGGAGCGCACCTCATCAGCCACCGGCTCGTTAAGGTTGTCACCTTCAACCAGCACGGTATAAATGCCGGTGATGCTGCCGGTCTCGGCGGGTCCGGCGCGTTCCAGCAGCCGGGGCAGGCGGGCAAAGAAACTGGGTGGATAACTGCCCGCAGCGGGTGGCTCACCAGCGGCGAGGCCGATCTCACGCGAAGCACGGGCGAAACGCGTTAATGAATCCATCATCAGCAACACGTTTTTTCCCTGATCGCGGAAATATTCGGCGATGGTGGTGGCGGTGTAAGCCGCTTTCAGACGCTCCAGCGCCGGACGATCCGAGGTGGAGATCACCACCACGCAACGCGAGCGGGCTTCTTCACTGAGGGTATGTTCGAGGAATTCGCGCACCTCACGGCCCCTTTCGCCAATCAGCGCCAGTACAATGACGTCTGCCAGGCTGCCATCACAAATCATTCCCAGCAGGGTACTTTTCCCGCCACCGGCGGCGGCGAAAATACCGATACGCTGCCCCATACCACAGGTCAGAATGCCGTCGATGGCGCGCACGCCGAGTGGTAACGGGGTATCAATAATCTGGCGTGTCAGTGGGTTAGGGGCTGGCGCGTCAAGTGGACGCAGATCGGCATCCTCAGGGAACGTCACGTCGTCCAGCGGCCGTCCCAGTCCATCCACGATGCTGCCCAACAGAAAATCCCCCAGCGCCACCTGGTGTGCCTTACCCGTCGGTACCACTTTGCTGCCCGTGGTGACCCCGAGCGGTTCGGCAAACGGCGACAGGCTAACGTAGTTACCCTCAATGGCCACCACTTCGGCCGGGATACCGGAAGGCTCCAGCGTGCACAGCTCCGCCAGGCTGGCGCCCGGCAGTGATGCCTTCATCAGGGTTGGGCCGATCTCCACGATCTTGCCCGCAATTTTGCAGCTGGATGTTGGCAACACGCGCGGTAACCGCAGCCGGTTCTCCAGTTCCTGGCACAGCAGTTGTTCAAATGGCAGACGCATATCAGTACTCACCTATCAGGTCGATGTTACTGATAATGCGCAATTCGGTCTCTTCACCCACTTCCTGGAAGGAAAGGACCTGCAAATTGTAGAATTCGCGTTCAATCACCTTACGCAGGAAACGGCGCACATCAATGGCGGTGAACAGAACGTGGTTTTTACGATCACCCTCACCCACCGACTCACGAATGCTTTCGAGGATCGCCTGATTAAGTTCCGGATCCAGCGAAGAGTAGGAACCGGCGAAAGTCTGCCTGATGGCCTCACGGATCATATGTTCGATGTTGTCGCCAATGGTCCAGCCGCTAATCCAGGGCTGTCCTGCCTGGAAGCGGGTCAGCAGATGGCGACGTAAACCAATACGCACGTATTCCACCAACATAATCGGATCTTTCTCACGCGGCGCCCATTCGATCAGGGCTTCAAAGATGGTACGTAAATCGCGGATGGATACCCCTTCCGCTACCAGACGTTGCAGGACGTCGGCAATGCGGCCAATGGGGAGCTGGCGTTGTACTTCCTTCACCAGGTCGGAATATTTGCCCTCCATTGCGTCCATCAGGAAGCGTGTTTCCTGCACGCCGACGAAATCCCCGGCATGCCTGTCAATCAGCAGCGACAGGCAGTGAATCAGACGGTCATCGTCCTCATACAACGTTGTCCCCAGCGCCCGCAGGGTTTCTTTTTCGTCAGGGGCAATCCACTGTAGATCCAGTGAACCAAAGGGCAGCCTTACGCGTTGTTCAGCCTGCGAAAGTGTCGCGGAAGTGATATCGGCCAGCAGCAATCCTTTGGGGATCGCGACGGTCAGCACCGGTTCCTGATACAGCATCACCTTCATGGTGCCGTCTTCCAGCCCCGGATCGCGCTGTATCTGGATGTCGGGTAACGGAATACCCAGCTTCTCAAATTTGCTGAAACGAAAGGCATCCACTTTGGCGGCCAGCTTAGCGGAGGCGGCTAAATCAGAGGAAAGATGCAGCATCAATGGCGTTGCACCTGGTGTCATGGTGCGACCTTCCGTGCCACCGTCTTCACCCACGGTAGCGGCCTTACCGCCTGACTCACCCGCAGCTTTGTTGCGCTTTTTGAACCAGAAGGTCAGCCCGAGCAGCCCGGCAGCCAGCATAATAAAGTAGATGGCGGGAAAACCAGGGATCATGGCAAACACCAGCAACACCACCGCCGCCAGGGTAATCGCCTGGGTCTGGCGACCCAGCTGTTTCGACAGATCGCCCGCAAGGTTGAGTTTGTCTTCACCCGCGACGCGGGTCACGATAATACCGGCGGTAATCGAGATCAGCAGTGCCGGGATCTGACTGACCAGACCGTCACCAATCGACAGAATGGCATAGACCGACATCGCCTCACTGGCACTCATGCCACGCGACATCACGCCGATAGCGGTTCCGCCAAAGATGTTCACCAGAATGATGATGATGCCCGCGATGGCGTCGCCTTTAACGAACTTCATCGCACCATCCATCGCACCGTACAGCTGGCTCTCCTTCTGAACAAGACCACGCAGACGGCTGGCTTCAGCGGCATCAATCGAACCGGCACGCAGGTCACCATCGATACTCATCTGCTTACCGGGCATCGCATCCAGTGAAAAGCGAGCGCCGACTTCAGCCACACGCTCTGAACCTTTGGTGATAACGATGAACTGCACGATGGTGATGATCAGGAATACAATCAGACCGACACCGAGATTGCCGCCAACGGCGAAGGCACCAAAGGTGTAAACGATGTCGCCCGCGTCAGCCTGCAACAGGATCAGACGCGTGGTACTGATGGTTAACGCCAGACGGTACAGCGTGGTGATCAACAGCACCGAGGGAAAGGTCGCGAACTCCAGCGGATTTTTGATGTACAGCGCCATCATCATCAGGATGACGGAAATCGTCAGGTTCACGGCAATCATAAAATCCACTAACCCGGTGGGTAGCGGAATGATCATCATAAATACCGCCAGCAGCAGCATTGCCGCCAGCATCACGTCCTGGCGGCCTGCAATAATAAGCAGCCATTTTCTTGCCATCTGATTCATCGCTGGCCTCCGTTAAGCATCTCCAGCAGGCGACGTAAACTGTTCAGACACGCCAGCCAGTGATTGACGCCACTCTCCTTCAGCGGGGAGCAGCTCAGCATTTGTTGTCCACGCATTTGCCAGGCACGCACCGGCGAACCCTGAGTTCGCGCCGGATGACAGGCTTTGAGGGATTTTCTGAGAATCTGCGTCTGATAAGCGGGTTCCACTTCCTGCCCCAGCGTCAGTAAAATATGCCGGTCAAGACATTCGATATAGAGTCGGAAGGGCTGCATAACGAACTCCATCCGTGACGAAATCTGCGATGCGGGGAGTTCGGCTAATTGCAGGAACTGTTCCAGCCGCCGTTCGGTTTGTAATTCCATCCGATCTCTCTGAATTGGTGTGGGATTGAAGGAGCCTGGTGACATTGACCAGAGTGCGGCTATGATCGGGAAAGTTGGCGTCGGGCACTATCGGGTGAACACCTGAACCCTGAGCTAAGCTATGGGTAATACAAGCCAGCGGGCTTGCCGGAAGAACATATGAAACATTTCAGGTTGCGCTCATCTCTGCTCAGGCAAATCATTGTTTTGCTGGGATGCGCCATTGCGCTGTTCTGGCTCATTATCGAATCGGTCAATTTCTATTCCCGCTACGCCACGGCGCGCAACACCATCAAAAATGATCTGCAGGTTGAACTCAGCGCGTCGGTGAGCCGCGAGAGTAATCATTACCTGCAAGCGCAACGTACCCTGAGTACGCTGCTGGATTTGTGGCTCTCCACGCCGGATCGCAGCAATCTGGCGGTTGTTCCGCAGCATGCGGTGTTCATCCCGTTACCTGACGCCAGAATCAATCCTGAGCAGCAACAAAAAGCGCTGGCGCTGGTGGAGCTGTTTGGACACTCCAGTGAAGAGATGGGGGAAGAGGCTTTTATTCTGCTGCCCCAGCAGGGGATGGCGTATTTCCAGTCAGCAGGAACCTCAGAACAGGCGAGTCTGCAACGCGCTCATACCTTACTGGCCGAAAGCACCGGGTTAAGCGAGGCGGGCTTCCACTGGGGCACCCCTTTCCGGCGTGAAGATACTGGCCAGCTGTATGTGCCACTGACCACCCGCGATCCGCGTACCGGCGTGGTAGTGGGGATGGATGTGCAGGTCTGGCGTATGCCGATGCTTAACCATGAACTACAGCACGACATCCGCTTTGCCATGCTGGGCGAGAACGATCAATTCCTGCCGCTTGCCACCTTTGAAAAAGCCATTCCGGTGGGCGAGTTTCCCTTCGAGGCCATGTCACGTTGCCAGTCACAAGGGCAGGTTGAGGTGGGTAACTACCATTTCGCCTGCGAAGATTTTACCGGGCCGCCGTGGTGGATGGTGGTGCGCTACCCGGAACGTCAGGTGGCGCTGAGTGCGCTGGGCAGCCAGCTGTGGACGCTGCCGCCGGTGCTCCTGGCGCTGCTGTTATTATTGTTCCTGCTTTACTGGGGGCTTGATCGCCTGCTTGGCATGCCGCTGCGGCATTTAATGAGGGTGATCGAAAGACACAGTTTTCTCGACTGGACGCTGGCGCTGCCCGAAGGGCGCAAAGACGAACTGGGACGGATTGCCAAGGCCTATAACCGGATGCTCAGCATTCTGAAAGCCAACTCCAGTACGCTGGAAAGCCGGGTGCAGGAACGGACCAGTATGCTGAAGCAGGCGACGGATATTGCTGAAGAGATGAGTAAGCGCAAAAGCGAGCATATCGCCAGCGCCAGCCATGAAATCCGCACACCGATGAACAGCGTGGTGGGGGCACTGGAATTGCTGCATCACTCGGATCTGACCCCGGCACAGCGCGATCTGGTGCAAACCGCGCGCACCTCGTCCGACTACTTGTTGTCTCTGATTAACAACCTGCTGGATTACAACCACATTGAAACCGGGCAGCTGGAGCTTTCGACGGAACAGGTTGACCTGCTGCCGATGCTCGACAAGGTCATGACCACGGTACATTTACGCGCTGAGGAGAAAGGCCTGGCGCTGACCTGCATCGTTGCTGCGGGTGTGCCGCTGGATCTGGAGCTGAGCCGTATCCGGGTTAAACAAATTTTAATTAACCTGTTGGGTAATGCCATCAAGTTTACCCATCAGGGTTATGTGCATTTGCGCGTTGAACGACGCAAATCATTGCTGGTGTTTGCGGTGAAAGACAGTGGCGAAGGGATCGCAGCAAACCAGCAACAGGAAATTTTCCGTCCTTTTGCGCGGGTGAGCGAACATTCCGGGGGGAATGGTCTGGGGTTGACCATTTCGGCGATGCTGGCGCAATCGATGGGTGGCGAGATTCAGCTCACCAGCCAGCCGGGTAAAGGATCCTGCTTCACGCTGCTGCTGCCGATCCAGCAGGGTGGCAAGCCACTGGAACCCTTTACCGGTTCGGTGAAAGCGCCGGAAGCGTTGCACGAGCAGCTGGAAATGTGGGGATTAACCGCCTTTGCCGGCGAGGACCCCGCGCTCACTTCACCGGCGCTGGTGTTCCAGCCGGGCCGTTTGTATCGCCTGCTGGCGATGTTGCTACAGGGGGAACATTTCACCGAACCCAGCGACAAACCTATGATGGTCAGCCCGTGGATGCTGAAGATCCTGGTGGTGGATGATAATGCCGTCAACCGCGACATCATTCAGAAGACCCTGCGTCATCTCGGGCACGAAGCGGAAACGGCGGCATCCGGTAAAGAGGCGCTTAAACGCGGTCAGCAGCATGTCTATGATCTGGTATTGATGGATCTGCGGATGCCGGAGATGGACGGTTACACCACCACGCGTAACTGGCGCGATCCGCACTGGAACATTCTTGACGCAGAAACCCCGGTGATCGCCCTGACTGCCGATGCCCTGAAAAGCGAACGCGAGCGGGCCAGAGAATGCGGCATGGTGGGTTTTCTGACCAAACCCTTTGAGATGGCAAAGCTGCTCAATGCACTGGAAAAAGTGATGGTGACCCAGCTTAGTCAGGGCAGGGAGTTGACCCCCAACGCCGCCCTCTACAAACCGCTGGTGGATTTGACCCAGGATGAGGAGTTACGCGCCAAAGTCGCCGTCACCTTCCGCAGTTTTATTCAGGAGCTGAATCACGCCTGGCAAAATCATCAGTCGGAAGAACTCACGGATATGATGCACACCATCAAAGGCAGCGCCGGGCTGTGTAATATGCCGGAACTTTATCGTTCGGCAGAATTGCTTGAGACGGATTTACGCGCCGGGCGTTGGCCGGAGCGGGGACGGCTGGATGCGTTTATCGCGCTGATCAGTGATGAAATAGAAATGGTGAAAAGCGCATAGCGAGAAGCGCAGGATGGGATCACTATCCCATTCCGGAGGATATACCAGGATTTTGATGTGAAACCTCATAATATTAATGAGTTGTATCAAATTATTCTGCTGCATATCGCTTAACATTGTGGACGCTGCAAGCACACGGATTATTAAAAGGGAAATTTTATGTCCGCAATCAAACGCCTCCGCTTATGGCGGAATCCACTGTCAGTGCTGGTCATGACGGCCTGTGCCAGTATGTCTGCTACCGCACAGACAGTTCCAGCAACGTATGGCATCGATAACAAAGATGTTCCCCCGCATTGCCTGCCTCAGGCTGATAGCGATCCTGACTGGGCGAGCGCAGAAATTCGCCAGGAAAAGTGGTATCAGAACTGGAAACTCAGCACCACAACCTATTGTGTTAACCCGATGAACCTGGAGCGGGATAATGCAAAAAATGGCCAGTTTCAGAAAACAGTATTACGTACCGATCATCGCTGGTTATTTCGTGGTGATGTCAGTACCAACGTCGCACGCATTTTTACCGTGGGTCTGATTCCCAATGAGCCAGACAGTGCGGCGGCCAGCGAGGACTGGTCACCGCCACTCCTCCTCACGCCAGGATCGAATCATCAATCGGCGCTGACCAGCACATCCTATCGTCCTGGCGTGGCGATGGTTTTTGGCGCTGCCGCCGAGGGTGACCGGGAGCCGGCGGCTTATGTTCTCGACCCACCGGGAGGCGTGGATGTTAACGGATCTTATGGCATGTCTGCTGGCGCCGTCTGGGAGGAAGTGGCCATGCTGGGAGGGATCCAGACCGGTTATATCCGTGGTGCGTATTTAAATGAAGTGCCAGGCAGCACCTTCCCCTCCGGATATAAAGACAATATCAACTACCATCGTTACCAGCCCTTGCCGGAAAATCAGCAGGAAATCATGGTGACCACTACCGGCAATCAGTTTGCCGATATCATTCTGAAGGTTGACGGCCAATTTCACGAGGATGGCATTTATCGTCTGCCTGATCAGATGTCAGCAAAAATAGAGGCTTATGATAAAGCGGGTCATCCTTTGCATGTTCGCTGGCGCGTATACGACATGGATAAATGGTTAACCAGCGCCACCTGTCTGATGGTCTCTCCCAGCATGCAGGCTAACCGCCGCATCGTCATATCGGCGTCAGAATCCTATGCCGACACGCCTCAGCTGCAAGGATGCAGCAGCTTTCAAAAAACCTCATTGCAGGACACCGAATTTGTGGCAGGTCCGGCGTTGGCAGGAAATACCCGGCAGGCGTTAAATGGAAAATATGGTGCATGGACTGCGGGCAATGTCACGCTGGTATCAGAGTCGCTGGCCGCACTGAGCGACAGGCGTAAATTGCTGAACACCGCGGCACAGGCCATTGACCTGCATGACTACCGTAGCAGCAAATATGGACCGGGTTCGCCCGGATATATCGAACAGGACTTCAGAAGTGACAGCCTCGCCAGTAACAGCGGGCGGTGGAATCAGATTGCTTTCCGGCTCGGGAATAACCCACAAACCTGGTGTACCGATGCGCGCAATGGCTATCCGGACACGCGTTATGCGGGCGATCAGCGCGTCAGGGTAAGCATTATCGACAAAGGCTCTTTGCAGGTTGTAGCCGATAAAGAGTTTAACATCGGTGTTGCGCAGAAAAAGCCAGCATCCTCAGGCTGGATGGATCCGCAGTGGCATACCGTTTCTCTGGCTTTTAAACCCACAGGGGCGGATCAGGATTATACCATCCGGTTTGAATCGACCAGTGAAACCGGGAAAGCGTGTGGTGCGTTGATCGCGGGGCTGGATTTCAGCGCTGATTCGGCAAGGTGATAGCCAATAATATGAGAACACCCAGGGTGTTCTCATGTTCGCCATAAAAATCTTAAAATCAGAGAGGATATTTTCGGTCATTCTAGTGACCATTGCATCATTACCGATAAATAGTCTTATACCCTTCAGAGGATGAAAATAATGACTCAAACAGGCTTTGTTTCAAATACTTCTATCCCGATTACTTCTTCATCTTTAACCCTGTCAAATGCCGGATCTGCTTTCAATGCGCCATCGAACATGGCGTTTATTAGTAATGTGACAATGTCCGATTTACATTCTAATATTTCGTGTCTCAGCGGCGCTTCAGGTTCAGCGGTTATCGGAGAACAAGGGCAGCCCGGTAAGATAACCATCCCCAAAATAGCCCATTTCGTGTGGGAAGGGAAAAATATATCTGAAAAACACCTTTTTAATATTCTGAATTTTAAGCGACTCAACCCTGATTTTGCAGTGAAGATTTGGACTACCCGTCCGGCATCGATTAACCGTACTTTGGATAAGATGTTAAATGGTGAAAATGCGGAATACCGCTATCTGGCCTTTAACTTTAGCGATAGATCAGATGGATGCCTTTTTCTTCAAACGACTGATCCTCGTGAGCTTTTTTCTGGTATCGGGGCTGGGGTCTCTGCCGGATGGGCCAGGGAGACATCGGGATGTTTTAATAATCAGGCGGCGGCGTCAGATATTACCCGGCTTGCCGCTTTATACCAGTTCGGCGGAACCTACTTTGATGTTGATGTTTATATGACGGGTAAATTCGAGTGTCCGATATATAACCCTTATCAGCCAGGAACGAGTGGAATATTAACCTATGGCAACCCGATCATTACAGCGATAAAACAGAGTCCTGCGTTGTTTGCGGCACTTCAGACTATTAACGAAAATTATACCTGCCTGCCAAGAAAAACTGACGATTCCTTTTACGCTTTTAATGATATGTTCACATTCGAAAGAAAAAGACGTTTTGAAGCGGCTGATGTCTGGGATGTAAAAAGGACAACAAAATCAGGACGCATTCAGGGCACCATGAGTATGACTGGCATCGATGTTTTTAAAGAAGGCTGGTGGCCTGAAGCGAATCCAATAGGTTGCGGTAATATGATATTTGGACATCATACCGATCATGATATGCATCCAACAAAAGCATCGCTGCTTAAACAACATAAGATTCTGACGGAAGAAATGAGTAAAGAGGGGTTGGACCAGAAACAAAAAGAGTGGGATATATACATGTCACAATCCAGTGACTGGAGAGCTAAGTCTAATGATTGTATGGTGTTCACTGACCATGAGCTGACGCGTGATGAACGCATGAAAAAGATGAATGAACCGCTCTCGCGGCACTGGAGAAAGGATGTGGATGCTTATGCAGAATCTTATAAAAATATATCGACGCTGAAATCCAGACGCAGCAGTTCCTGAAGGTAAGACATAAAGTACAGAGCCGGGCGATTGTCCGGCTCTGTGGTCAGATATCCGGCTAATTGCGGCAACGCATTAACCCCCACCACCCAACGCCTGCCACAGTTTCATCTCTGCCAGGTTGCGATTCATTCGATTTTCCGCCAGCTGTTGCTGCTGCCTGGCCAGCGCCTGGCGTTGTGTCAGCACCTCTTTCAGGGAAAGCTGCCCGGTCTGCCAGGCCAGTTCCGCGAGGGTAAGGGTATGTTCAGCCATTTCCTCCGCGCGTTGCAGACTGAGTTGCTCCTCGTAATAACGCTGACGTGAGGCCAGCGCATCTTCGACCTCCTTCAGCGCGGTATAAAATGCGTCCTTAAACAGCGCTACAGACTGAGAATATTGATCTTCAGCGACGCGGGTCTTTAAGCGCATCTCATTGAAATGCAAAAAGGGGAAGAGGATCGCGCCACCCACCGTGCCGACAGGGTCGTGCAGGACTTTCATCAGATCACGCCCGCCGCCAGAACTCAGGTTGCTGTTTAATACCAGAGTGGGATAAAAACTTTGCTGCGTGACGCCAATATTGGTCAGCTTCAGGCGCAGCCGGTACTCCGCTGCCTGCAAGTCAGGGCGTCTGGCGAGGATCGATGCCGGTAAGGGGGCTGTCAGTGGCGTCAGCGTCAGCTTACTGGCCGGGGCAATGGTGCAGGGGAGTGGGGCTGTGGGAGCCTGATTAAACAGAATCGCCAGCGCCCGCAGGTTCTCCTGCTGCAGATAGCGCAGCTGAGATTGCTGTTGCTGTTGCCAGAGCTGATCCTGCTCCGCCTGTAGCACTTCCAGCCTGCTGCCTTCACCCAGACGAAAACGGACACGGGCAATCTGATGCAGCCGGGCGAGAGCATCCGCGTTACGCTGCTCCAGTTGCAGCCGCTCCAGCAGATACTGTTGCCGCCAGTATAACTCCAGCGCGCTGCCCGTGAGTCTGAGGCGGGCAGCGGCCAGATCGAAACCGGTGGCAGTGGCTTCCCAGTGCGCCATATCGCGGCTGGCGGCGATCTTCTGCCAGATATCCAGCTCATAGCGCAGCGACAGGTTACCGCTGTAAGCGCGTCGGCTCGGCTGCCCGGTATTGACCTGCTTACCCACCGCACCATCCAGACCCGCAGAGACATCAGGCAGCAGCTGGCTATCGGCCAGACCGGCATTCAGCTCCGCTTCATGCAGGCGGTAAACCGCCGCCGCCAGGTTGTTGTTACGCGCCAGCAGCGCCGCCACCAACTTATTGAGTTGCGGATCGTTAAAGGTTGTCCACCAGGCTTGCTGCCCGGATGATGAGGGTTGCGCGGCAGATTGCCCATGCTGCCATGATGTCGGCATCTCCAGCTGCTTTTTGACGCTGTCCACATCCGGTACGGATGACTGCTGACAACCGGCCAGCAGGCCAAGGGCGTAAAGCCAGGTGAGTTTCTTCTGCATCAGTTATTCCCTGCTGAGTGCAACGACGGGATGAAGCCGGGCCGCCCGCTGTGCAGGGACATAACCGAACACCAGGCCGGTTGCCATTGAGCACATCACCGCCACCGCCACGGACAGCGGTGAGAACAGCAGGGGGATTTCATCGAATAACAGCGGGGAGAACTGACTAATCAGGGCGGAAAGCAGCACACCAATCAGACCTCCGGCGCTGCAAACCACTAATGCTTCGCTAAGAAATTGTTGCAGGATATCGCGCTGCCTGGCCCCCAGCGCCAGGCGTACCCCAATCTCATGCGTGCGCTCGGTGACGGAAACCAGCATCATATTCATCACGCCAATTCCGCCAATCAACAGCGCGATAAACGCAATGGTCAGCACCAGCAGTGTCAGCGTCGCGGCGGATTTTTCTACCGCTTTGGTGACCTCTTCCGCAGAGAAAATGAAAAAATCCTGTTTGCCGTGCCAGAGTGTCACCGCCTGGGTAACGCGGGCGCTGATCAGCGCCGTATCTGCGCCATCGCTGACTTTATACATGATGGCATCGACATCCCGCCGTACCCGCTGGCGCATCTGCAACACGCTGAAGGGGAGATAGACCACCGCATTCTTCTGGAAGCTATCGTTCGGGATGATGCCGGCCACCGTGGTCATCACATCATTAATCTGCAGGGTTTTACCGACGGGATTATCGAGCGGGTCGAACAGCGCACGGCGGGTATTCTCATCAATCACCACCGACGGATGGCTGCGCCGCACATCTTCTGCGGTGAATAACGCCCCCTGGTTAGCCTGTTTACCGTTCAGGGCGAAATAATGTTCGCTGACGCCCAGCAATTGCGTCTGGATCTGGCGGCGACCGTTTTGCAGCACAGCGGAGGTGTTGATCAGCGGTGACACCTGCTCGATGCCCTGAAACGTGCGCAACAGCGCAGCATCCTGCGCCGTCAGCGTAGTGAGAAAGCGTGCCTGCCGATCTCCCCAGCCGCTGCCCGGATACAGGGTGAAGGTGTTATACCCCATCGCTTTGATATCGGCGACCACCCGCTCCCTGGCGCCCTGGCCAAGCCCGACCATGCAGGACACCGCAGTGATGCCAATCACGATGCCCAGCATGGTCAATGCGGCCCGCAGCGGCTGACCCCGAAGCGCCGCCAGTGCCATGCGCCATGCTTCATACCATGCGTCGAGACGGGAGAGTGTGGCAGGCTGGGGGGGATTTAAGCGCGGCGGATTACCGGGCGGGGCGCTACGCTCATCGGCGACCATCGCGCCATCACAGATACGGATAACGCGATCGGCTAAGGCTGCCACGCTGGCATCATGGGTCACGATAATCACGGTGTGACCCTGGCGTTGTAAATCGCGCAGGATGGCCATCACTTCTGCCCCGGTTTGCCTGTCCAGCGCGCCGGTTGGCTCATCGGCAAGGATCACCTCACCACCGTTGGTCAGCGCGCGGGCAATGCTGACCCGCTGCTGCTGCCCGCCGGAGAGCTGGCCGGGCAGGGCGTGTTCACGTCCCGACAGCCCCAGCCGGGCCAGCAGTGCCTGTGCCCGTTGCTGGCGCTGTGCACGGGGTAACCCGGCATAGATGGCGGGCAGAGCGACGTTATCGCTGGCGCTCTGGCGCGTGATTAACTGGTAACGCTGAAAGACAAAGCCGAAATATTTACGCCGTAGCCACGCCAGCTCGTCAGCCGACAAATGCTGAGTATCACGCCCTTCAATGAGGTAGCTTCCCGCGCTGACAGCGTCGAGACACCCCAGGATATTCAACAGGGTGGATTTGCCGGAACCGGAAGGTCCCATCAGGGCCACCATTTCACCGCGCTGGATACTGAGAGAAATCTGGCTTAATGCCGTGGTGCGGTTATCGTCGTCACCATAATGTTTTGCCACCGCGCATAACTGCAGCAACGGGGGTTCGTTGGCTATCGTGGTTTTCATAATGCCGGGATCACCACGCGTTCGCCTGCTGCCAGGCCAGCGACAATTTGTACGTCATTACCATTAATCAACCCCACCGTGACCTGACGCGGCTGTGATTTCCCCCGGCTGTCGGCAACCTGCACCTCAAAGCGTTGTTCTTCCAGCCTGGCGCCGAGGGCTGCCAGCGGGATGACTAACGCATCAGCGATACGTTGCGTGATAATCCGTACCTGAGCATGCATGGCGGGACGTAACTGACCATCGTGGTTATCCACCTGGAAGGTGGCGTGATAATAAACCGCTTCGTCACTGTGACCGGCGAGGGCAGGAGCCGTCCCCGCGCCAGCGGTGGCGCTCTCGGGCAAGGCTGCGATCAGGTCGAGCTGTGCGGCATATTTCTTATCGGGCTGAGCGGCCACCGTGAACCACACCGGTTGTCCTGCCGCGACCTGAGTAATATCGGCCTCAGAGATTTTTGCTTTGACCAGCAGGCTATGGAGATCACCCAGCACCATTAATATCGGTGCCGCCTGAGCGGAGACGATGGTTTGCCCCACCTGTGCGACATTGCTGAGTACCGTTCCATCCATCGGCGCGGTGATCCGTGTGTAGCGGATATTGGCTTTGGCGCTGTCGACTTCCACCAGAGCCTGTTGCCGCTGGCTTTCCAGCACCGCCACTTCCTGGCGTGCGGTGATGAGATCCATTTCGGCGCGTTCAACATCGGCCTGCGACACCCCCTCGGCAGCGCGCAGGATTTTTTGCCGCTGGAGAATCCGTGCCAGATGTTTAACCTGCTGCCTGCGCAGGGTAAGTTGTGCCGCCGTGCTGTTCAGGCTGGCCTGCGCTTTACGCAGCGCGTTTTCCTGCAAGACAGGATCGATCTCAACCAGCAAATCGCCTTTTTTGACCTGATCGCCCGGTCTGGCATGCAACGCCGTGATTTGTCCGTTGACCTGCGCACCAATATTCACCTGTTTCGCCAGTGACAGGGTGCCGCTGGCCAGCACCTGATGTTCGAGGTCCTTTTGCATGACTGGCGCGGTGGTGAGCGGTGCGTCCTGATGCACCATCAAGCGCCATCCCAGAGCCGTGCCGATCACGGCCAGCAGTAACCCGACGCTGAACAGCGTTTTCCGCAGCCTCATGCTGGCCGCTCTCCCATGGCGCAGGCATCACCTGACATCACCTGCAACTTGCCGTCCTGCAACCTAATCACCCGGTCAAAACGCTGGGCCAGCTGCCTGTCATGCAGCGCCACCAGAATCGTTTTCTCGCTCGCCAGGATGGCATCGATAGCGCGGGTGGCGGCCTGTTTATCGAGGTTGGCGGTCGGTTCGTCTAACAGTAACAACGGCTTGTCGCTGCACAGTGCTCGCGCCAGCATCAGACGCTGTTGCTGCCCGGCTGAAAGTAACGGATTGCGGTGGGAGATCTGGCTGCGATGACCATGTGGCAGTGCCGCGATACAGGCTTCGAGATCCAGCTGGTGGAGAAGTTGTATCGCCTGGCCGCTCTTGCCCCGTTGGTTAAACAACAGAACATTGTCCAGCACGCTGGCCTGCAACAGGGTGTCTTCGCTGCGCTGATAAAAAGCCAGCTGCTGCAAATCCGCCCAGTTGCCGGTCTCCCCATCCACCGTGAGCTGCCCCTGCTGTGGCTGATACCAGCCGCACAGCACTTTCAGCAGCGAACTCTTTCCGCTGCCGGAGAGACCGATGACGGCGATTTTTTCCCCGGCCTGGAACTGAAGGTCTGAGCGGGTAAAAACCGGTCGGCCTGGCGTGTAAGCAAAGCTGAAATTTTCACAGCGTAATGCCGAGAAGTGCCGTCTGGCTGAAGTTGTGGGGGACGCGGGCGTTGCCTCGGGTAGCAGCTCCTGCGCGCGTTGTACCATCACCCGGCTTTCTCTCACCTGAATCCACGCCATATAAAAGCGGGTGGCGGCCCCCAGTGCCAGCTGTTTAAACATCACAAAGGCGAACAGCTGACCCACGGTCAGCGCCTGCTGGGCAAACAGATACATCGCCACGCCCAGCATGGCAATATTTTCCAGGCTGGCGAGCAACTGATAACTGCGTGATTGTCTGGCGCTTAGCCATTGCAGTTGCGTCACGCTGTTGAGCAGGTTTTCGTTTTTCTGCGCGAACTTTGCGCAGCGTTCATGTTGCAGACCCGCCGATTTAACCAGCCCAATGCAATTCAGGGTTTCATAGGTAAATGCCTGATATTCCCCTGATAAGTTCTCCGTGGCGTGGTGTAATGCCTCACGCTGGCTGCTGTACCAGCTGCTGATCGCGCCATAAATCAGGATCACCAGCAGTGCCAGAGATCCCAGCAACGGATGCAGCCAGAACATGGCGATGGTGGAAAGCAGGGTGGTCAGCAAGGCTATCCACAGCGTGTTAAGCAGGCCGCCGCGTTGCACCAGAATGCGGGCCAGCGAAGAGAACCGCTGATTCATATCGGCAGCGGAACGCTGTTCAAACCAGGTCATCGGTTTTTGCAGCAGCTGATTAAACAGGCCAGGGATATAATTGCGCGACAGGCTGCGTTGCTGCGCGATGCCCAGCCGCACCAGCCCCAGATCGAGCAATGCTGAGAGAACCACCGCCAGGGTAACGACGATAAAAGGTGTCCAGAGACCAAAATTCTGCGGAAAGGCCCCTTTATCCAGTACGCGGGAAAACAGCAGGGGCTGCAAAAAAGCCAGCATCCCGACCAGCAGCGAACCGGTAAAGATGCGCCAGCGAAAGGGGATCTGCACCCCGGGTAGCAACGGTCTGCGTCGCGGGCGTACTTCCGCAGGAGCCGCCGTCACCTGGCTGGAATAATCGGCAATGATCGCGTAGCCGGTGAAGTGTTCCAGTAAGGTATCCAGCCGGTACACCGCCTCGCCAGAAGCAGGATTAAACAGGTGGACGTAACGCCCTTTGCGTGCGGCGATAAACACAAAATGGTTACCACCAAAATGCAAAATAGCCGGTAACGGCAGCGCTTCCATCTCTTTCACATCAAAGCGGATCGGCAGCACGTTAATATTGAGCTGGCCGAGAATATCCGTCAGCTGGTGCAGCGAGGCACCCGCGCTGGTGAGGGGAAAGCGTGCGCGCAGGCTGGGGAGATCCTCCTGCTGTCCCAATGCCGCAGCAAACATACTGATACAGGCCAGGCCGCACTCGGCGGTTTCCTGCTGAAAAACCATCTCTGGGATGAAGGTCTTGCGGGTCTTGTTCTTCATAACGGCCGCTTACTTAGCATTGAAGTAAAAAAAAGAAGGGCTATGCCACAGCAGCCAGGATTCAGGATGACGGGACAATGCCTGTTCGATGGCATGGGGTAGCGCGTGTTTTAAGTTGCTGGCATCCGCGACGCCAAAGCATGCCAGCTGCAGACGACGGTGTTGCTGGTGCAGGCCGAAAAACACCACTTGTGCATTGCTGAGGCGGGCCAGTTCACTGACACCTGCGTGCAATCTGGCGGGGCGGCCAAAGAGTAAATAATCATCGCAGCGCATGGCTTTGCGCGTCAGGCGCAGAGTCACTTCCGGTGGTGCATCGGCAAAAATCACCAGCTGGCTCTGGCGTGACCTGACGTTGCGCAGCAGCGCTTTCAGCGCCGGACCATCACTGGCGAGCGGGTTGAGCTTTTTAAGCCGCACGCCCATCGCTTCTAACGACTGCGCTTCGTTGTTACCGAGCGTGTCATCAGCATGGGTTGAAATCACCAGCGTCTCACCGGGATTAATCAGTGCGCACAAAACGCTTGCCAGCACATCCGACACCATATGCAGCGGTGACAGGATCACCGGACGGTTTGGGTCGGTATGCCGACGCAGGTAGTCCGTCAGCTCGGCACCACAGGCATGCAGCTGCGCCAGCAACCGGGCATCGTTGTGATAAAGCGCGTTATCCAGCAGACGTTTTTCCGACCATTGCCGGTAATAACTCACCCGGCACCTGTCGCCAGCGGTGCGCCTGACGTTAATGTCTGCGCGCATTTGCTGCGTGCGGCAGCCAGATTTCAGGCGCATGTGTGTTTCCAGCAACCGGACCAGCACGCCGGTTAACGCCGGGAGACGCAGCAGACGGCTGCGCCACAGCCGTCTGCCCAGCCAACAGGAAAACTGCCTGTGATGCCAGGCGATACTTACCCGGAGGGTAATGAGTAAAAAGCGCAGGGAAGAAAACGCGGTCATAGCTGCCTTCTGTTGCCATGATAAAAGGCCGACGACAATCCGCCGTCGGCCTGCAGGTTATTTACCGCGGTTACCGGGGCTGCCTTCTCCTTTTTTCGGCTGTCCTGAGGTGCCGTACTCCATCTGCCCCGTCTGGCTGTTCAGGCAACCTTCTGAGTTAGGAATGGATGACCAGTACTCATTACCGCGGCTGTCCCAGCATTTATAAATCAGATCATTGCCGCCGGTAATTTCCTGCGCTTGCAGTTGTGATAACACGCTATACATGGATATTTCCCCATTAATATTAAAAAAATAGCAAATGTGATGTACGTCCAGAGGGTTGGCATCACGGGGGATATTTCAATGGAAACAAGCGGGTGCCACAACGAATAAAGAGATGAGTTCAGAGTACTATCAGAGTAATTAAATAATTATTACGCTGAGGTAATCCCTGTGGCGGGTGTGGAAAAAAAGGATTCAGAGAAAGCACGGAGTCGGTTTTCGTCATCCGTGCTTCTATCCTATTGAATTATGAACTTAATTTTTGCGTGACTTTGCCCATCACAACATCGCTTCCGTTGCCAAAAATGGGTCCTATTTCGTTTGTAATGTTATCTCCGATTGTGTGTTGAACGGGGCCTTCCGGTGTATCAAATTCGTATACGTCAGGTTTCGAAGACTGTCGAAATTTCACACCTTCATGTAATTCGTGACTAATAGAAGAATTCTCACCCATCTCGATCGTGACGTCAGATTTTGGATCAAACTTAAGGTTGCCCACCCTGGTGTTTCCACCGATCTTTATATCTATTTTAGCCTTGGCGGTATCATTTTCTACTGTGCTGGGACGCGTTTTACTTGGTTTGCTTGTATTCAGCCCCTCATCGGATTTACCATTTATGGTTTGGGAAGTTGTCAGGTTTCCATCCCTGTCTTGGGTGACAGTCTGGTTTATGTTGTAAACAGAACCCTTGTTAATCTGAGCATCTGAGAAATTCAACGTGTTGTTAATCACATTTCCAATATGGAGTTTCTGAATAACTGTATTTCCTTCGGCTTTAACTTTAAATTTCAGGCTCTCCCTGAGGCTGTGTGGTGTCCTGTTTACATTTTCGGATGAACTAGTTTTAAATCCGGCTTGCTGTCTGTGGGTCTGTCTGGTTTTAGCCGCGTCGTGGGTGCCTTTGTGTGTGGTTCTGGACGAGGAGCTGTCAGAATTATTGACTTTTGGCTTATGCCGAGTCTGCTGTGGGGCATTTGTTTGAGTGGAATGAGCAACGTTTTCAGGGTTTGGGCGTTCCCTGTTTCCTGTCAGCTTGTCCGCGGTATAAGAATAAGTCCCCGTCTCCTGTCTGGTGAGGCTGAAAGACGATGGCGTATCTTGTGGTATATGATCTTCCTCCCCGGCCTTGCTCAGTATGCCCGGTTTTGCCGAACGCAGGAGAGCAAGGAATAAATCATCCTCTCCCGCTTTATGCAAACAGCCGGTGGTGGGAGTGGACAAGACACCAAAATCCAGTGAGGAGTGTTGGTAATTAATTTCGCTATTTTTTCCGCTGGTGACCGTAACGACCGAGGAAATATTACCGTCATCATCCAGATTGATAAAGGTGAGGGAGTTAATACCATTCTTTTCCATATAAGCGGACAGTTCGGCTTCGAGATTGCTAACCTCTGCGTTGTTGATTAACATATCGAGTTCCTCAGGCATAACCCTAATATTGAAACCCATTTCTGATAATTGACTTCGATTCACATTTGTACCCACACCCATGATGTCACGCATCAGATCATGTGGGTTCTCAGTCTTACTGGCGGTGTCAACCGGGTTAGAGTAAGAAGAAGGAGAAGTGGTAGCCTGTGATACAGGTAAATTAACTGACATAAAAAAATCCTTATGAACTTAATAGGTTGTGTCTATCGTATTCATTTCTCATCAGGCGTTCTTTCGGATTTCGGCACCTGTTATCGGAAATGAGACAATATTTTCTGTAACCAGCTGGTTTAGGGAACCCTGGTAATCTCCAGACCAGGTATAAGGGGGCCGGTATAGGATGCGTTTTTTTCCAGCGTTAAAAAGCAAACGTCGGCATCAAATGCAATTGTGTTCAGCGTGGTACCGGCACCCAGGGTGATGTTTTGAACAGAAGATTCGCCAGATGGGTCTTCTTTCTTAATAACCAGATTATTGATTTCACATTTATTTCCTATCCTCAGATTGTCACTTTGCGCCGTAAGTGTGCCTTTGACTTTGGATGAACTGATAGCAAATGCACAGCTGCCTGAATTGACATCTTTATGGATGACCGAGGAATGGATGGCAAGTGTACCTGTGCCGGCATCAACATTATTTCTGATGGTAGCCATACTGAGTAAAGTCTCACCATGTTTATTAATTATTCCGCCCGCGCTGGATAAGCTGACTTCTATTTTTCCTGTATCAGTATATAGGGTGCCTGAACAGAGACTCATGTTATGCAGCTGGGTCTTGCCACTGAGGTTGATGATGTGTTTGCTGGTCCTGGCATTATCAATAGTAATATTTCCGGTTGAACTCGCGAGGTTACCAAGAACAAAGCTGTCGTTTCTTACATTTAAATCACCGCTGTCTGTTTTCAGCACCGGTTTTTTTTCATTGGCACCTGATTTATGAAAAATCTCACAATTGTCAAAAGTCATGTTCTCATTTTTTGTATTTATCGCGCCCACGACTTTTTGATCTTTTCTCTCGATGCAAACATAGGGGCGATCTGTCCCTGTCTCTGAAAACGTGACTGTATCAGGTGAAAATCCGACGGTTTTTTTCACTTTTTCAGAGGCGTGAGAAGGCTGTTCTGCGCCCGTCTGCTGACGTTTGAGAATGGATTTTTTCGGGCTGACAGCTGGGTGCTCAGTGGATCCTGGCTGAATGTCATTATCTACATGCTGGAAATCTGTTTTTACTTCTGACAGAACTTCAAAGCGGTCTGAACTTAGTGTCCGCAGTAAATCGTGCTTATCAGTCGCATTATTTAAACTGCCCGTCCTGGTTTCAGAAAGTACCCCGCCCGGGTTCAGGGTGGATTGCTTAAACGTTATTTCACCGTTCTTTTCTGTTTTTATGGTTACTGCAGAAGAAAGATGATCTTTTTCATCCACAGAGACTAAAGTGAGATACCCTTTTTTTTCCTCTTGTAAAAAGGTACCGAGGCCGGTTTCCAGATCATGGGTGTCCTGATAAAGAATATTCCCGAGTTGATCGGACATTTTCCCGAGGCTGAAACCCTGTTCAGCTAAACCATCCCGGTGCGTCTGTGGCGTTAATAACTTTTCTATCTGCTGATGCGGCTCATCACCCATGTTTTCGGGTTTAGCATCAGCGAATCGGGTGGTGGGGGGGATTTGAATAGGGGATATCTTTAAGGTCATCTGCTAATCCTGAAGTTTTGAATGTTGGCAAGCATCGTACTCAGCGCTATGCCGACGTTCTTTCGGATTTAGACAGTTACTTTCAGATTATGACAAAGGGATTCAGGCGCATGATCCGTTGATCCGCGCCTGATTGTATCATCAGGCAGCGTTCACCTGTTGCAGGCGTTTCTCACGGCGGATTTTGCGCTCCTCCAGCACCGCCACCATCGCCATCAGCAGGATACACGCAATGGCGGCGGCATCCAGCGCGGCGAAGGTGCCCGCCCAGCCAGTCAGACCAAATACCGGGGTGCCATCGGCGATCATACCCAGCCCCAGTTTGGCAAAGCTGTCACCGATCAGATAGGCAAAGGTGCCTTTAATACCGTCGGCGGAACCGATGGCTTTTTTCGGCACGAAGCCAACCGCCGCCACGCCAATCAGCAACTGCGGGCCAAACACCAGGAAACCGAGCGCGAACAGGGAAGCCAGATAGACAAACTCATTGGTGGCGTGCTGATAAATACCCAGCGTGGCGATAATCAACGCCAGCGCGATACAGGCAACCAGCCCGCGACGTCCATTCGCCAGATCTGACAGCCAGCCCCATAACAGGGTGCCGACCAGCGCCCCGGCTTCAAACAAGGTAAAGCCCTGGATGGCGACTTCTTTCGACAGTTTCAGTTCCTGGTAGGCATAGACGGTTGACCACTGGTCGATGCCGATACGCACCACATACAGGAAGATGTTGGCGAAGCACAGCAGCCAAATCACTTTATTTTTCAGCACGTATGTGACGAAGATCTGCCATTTGGTCATCGAATCATCTTCGGCGATTTTGTCCTCTTCGCTGACTTCCTCGCCAAACAGTTCCTCGGCTTTACCCAGCCCATAGGATTCCGGCGAATCGCTGCCATAACGCAGGCCGATAAAGCCCACCACCAGCGCGATGATCGAGGGGAAAATGAACATGCCAATCACATGACCATTAAACAGAAAATTAGCGCCAAATAGCGCCACGCCTGCCGCACCTGCGCCACCGAGATTATGGGAGATATTCCACATGCCAAGGTAAGTGCCGCGTTTGCGGCGGGGTGTCCACTTGGTGATGGTGGAGTAGCTGCAGGAGCCACCGGTACTCTGGAAAAAACCGCTCAGCGCGTAGAAGGCGATCATCAGAAACAGGCTGACGGAACCGGTACCCATACTGGCACTGAAGCCGAGCATACAAATTGCCGACAGAATCAGCATCAGGGGCAGGAACTGCTTGGTATTTTTGCCATCGGCATAATAGGAGAGCAGGGTTTTGCCGACGCCGTAGGTGATGGAAAAGCCCAGGCCAATCATCCCCAGCTGCGTCATGCTCAGCCCATAGGTTGATATCATGTCGTTCTGGGCAATGTTGAAGTTTTTGCGGATCAGATACATGGTCATGTAGCCGATAAACACCACCAGATAGGACTGCATAAAGGGCTTGAACCACATCTTCCGCCGCACATCGAGCGGCAGGTTCAGCGGTGGCTTACGCACCTGTTGAAGAAAGGCCAGCATGGATATCTCCTGATTTTGTAATGTCTGATCAATGGCAGACAGTGTAAAAAGGCAGGAGGGCAACCACCCTGAGACAGCCTCGCATTGCAACCTGGAAAATTTCTTAGATTTGCTACTTATGGCTTAAAAAGTTGAGATGTATCACATTGCGTAGTGGCCGAGCATCAGCAGAATAACATCTCCGCTGGCACGCTCAGCCAATTTTATCGGGATTGCCTGAGTCTTAGTGCATCGAATTACGTCGCGGTCGTTGTCTAAGATTAGTTTCGGGTGATGGATTGTAGCTGTAAATAAACTTGTTAGCGCTGGTGACCTCTTTCTGGAGACTGATATTATCAGCCTGTGCCTGCATGAGCTGCTCCCTGTTATTTGCCAATTGTATTGCCAGATTTGCAGAAAACTTCTCCAGGTCCTCAATTTTGTCCATAGCATCGGCTAACAGCTGTTCACTGGTTTTATATTGGGTCTGACTTTCAGCAAGGTCTTTTTCTTTTTCTGTTAACTCGCTGATGAGTTCGGTAATCGTTATGGTCTTCTTCTCAACAACAATTTGCGTTTCTCCAAGCACCCTGTTCGCCTCGTCAAGTTTTTCCACCGTCTCTGCATGGTTCTGTTCGGTTTCGGCATTTTTAATGTCGCGAATGATTTCCTGATGCTTAACGACAACCTTCAGAACATCTTCCATGTGTTTGGCTTCTTCTTTTTTTGCGTCTCCTTTTGCGATGACCGTACTGATTAACCAGTTAACCATGACTCTTCCTATGGATGTATACCAGTTGATATTTTTCAATGCGCCGCTGAGGACAGGTGTATAAATGGTAGAAGCCGTCGCCGCCGCATCCAAAGCGCCATTCACACATTTGGCAAAATATTTTCCCTTATACACTGCGTTGTTCTCCGATAGCCCACCCCACTTACCGATTGTGCGGCCGAGTGCCTCAAAGAAATCGGTGCCATGTTTGACAGGAGGTAAGTCCCGGTTTACACGGTTGCTATTCTCATGGGTCAACACGGCATTGCTGAGGTCTTTTTCCAGGTTAATACATTTAATAATCAAGGGGATTGCTGTAACTCCCGTCGCCGTTCCTGCAATGCCTACCAGAACAACGGTGGTCGCCAAATCAGTAAGAGTTGCAAAGGTTTTGGCGTATTGCTCGTAGGTTTTGATCCGTTCAGCTTTTTTCTTTAACTCGGTTATTTTTTTAGTTAGCTCAGCAGCTGCATGCTCAAGTTGCTCAGAATTAAATTTTAATCTTGGCTCTTCGATTTCCGGCGTGGATTCTGTTTCGTCAGAGGCAGATGACGATGACGTATTCATAAATTCACTTTCTCGTTTTTGCTTCGCAATTTCCGCTTGAGTCTTCTCATGATTAAATTTTGTGACTGCTCGCATCACCGTTCTGGGGGTCATTCCAATACCGCTATCGCTGGAGCTGTTCCCCTCGATATTCAATTTAAACTCGCCAGAATGACTGCCGCTGGCGCTGGAACTATTGGATCCCGGTATATCCTGGGAATTACGTGCCGATGTCAACGTAATCCCGTGTGGTTTATTCGTATTGGCTTTTTCACTGCCTTGAGTCGTCAGCGGGCTTACTGCGTAACTGGTCCCTGGACCGAAATTGATAGCCATAATGTGCTCCGTGTTGCCTGGTGTTCAATTAGTAAATGACAACTGGATTATTATGAAGTCAGCGAATAGCGGGAAATGATTTTTTCTGGCAAGATTTTTACGCGCTGCATAATCGCTTCAGGTTTTTCAGTGGGCATCGGTGAAAAATAAGAGGGTGAACTGATGCTATTGTAAAGATTGTTTTTTAATCTCTCTCCTGCACCTTGGTTTAGTTTCTCCATCAATGAATACATAATAAAATGTCAATTCTGTGAAGTAATTATTAAATATTCGTTTTTGGCGATGATATGTTTTTACCTACTGCATTGATATCTAAGGTAGCATAGGCAATGTTAATTATGTAAACATGGCAATTGCCTGGTTATGAAGCAAATATCAGTTTTGTTATTTATCTTTACAAATAAAGATTTTTTTAAATCAAAAGGGAATGATAAAGACATCATCATAAGTGGCGGGAATTATCAGAGATAAATCTCCAAAATTTGATTAACTCAGTCTATTTCCTGTCTTTTTCTACCCGTCCTGCTCATAGCAAGATAATCTTTCAGATCTATCATCTGACCCAATGAGAAAGTGATCTATTGAGGTTGAGAATCGCTCTCACGCGGCGTCTGAGCATGAAGAAACGGCAGCAAGAGCAGGGCGGATATACCGGCGGCAAGGGTAATAACGATAAAGAAGCCGCTCCAGTGCCAGATATCAATGATCCTTGCCAGTGGCCAGCCAGAAAGTGATGCACCCAGGTAGGCAAACAACCCGACAAATCCGGTGGCCGCACCTGCCACGGCTTTATGTGAACATTCCACCGCGGCCATACCAATCAGCATCTGCGGGCCGAAAACGAAAAAGCCGGTAATGAAGAAACAGGCCGCCTGCATGGTGTAGCTGGCAATCGGCATCAGCCACAGCGAGCCGACAGAGAGCATAATCCCGGCAGCGAAGATCAGGTTCATAGGGCCGCGGTTCCCGTTGAACAGTTTATCCGACCCCCAGCCCGCCACCAGCGCACCGCAAAATCCACCCAGCTCGAACAGGGTGACGGCAGAATTGGCGGTGACAATATCTGCCTGCAGCGTCTCCGCCATAAACAGATTGCCCCAGTCATTGATCGCGGCCCGAACGAAGTACACCAGCACATAGCAGAGTGACAGCAGCCAGATGTAGGGATTTGCCCACACATATTTGTACAGGATTTGCCGGTGGGTGAGTCCGACGCCTTCCTGCTGCTGGGCCACTTCCAGTGCATCCTGGCGCCACTCGCCCACAGCGGGCAAGCCTATGGTTTGCGGACGGTCGCGCAGACGCCAGCACAGCAAACAACCGGTAAAGATCGCCAGGCCACCGGCCATCATCATGCCGGTCCGCCATCCGTAGAGCAGCGCCACGGCGCCGCCGATGATCGGCACCAGCGCACCGCCGACGTTATGCGCCGTATTCCACAGCGCCCACCAGCCTCCGCGCTCGGTGCGGGAATACCATGCGGTCAGCAAACGCGCGCAGGCCGGAGAACCCCAGCCCTGGAAAAACGCATTCATCATCCACAGCAGGACAAACACCCATAACGCTGTGGAAAACCCTAACAGAATATTCACCATGCCGGTGGCGATAAGCCCAAGCCCCATAAAATAGCGCGCGCTGCAGTGGTCACTGATAATGCCGGAGCAAAATTTTGACAGACCATAGGTGAAGTAGAACAACGTGGCCAGCAGGCCGAGGTCGGTGCGCGTCAGCACGCCGCTGGCGAGGATTTCCGGTGCGGCGACGTTAAAACTTTTGCGGGTAAAGCAAAAAACCGCATACCCCAGCCAGATATTGGCAAGGATACGGCATCGCCAGTAATGATAGCGGCGATCCAGCGCTGACTGCCCACGGGTAAAATCAAACATACTGCTCCTTATCCGCCCTGGTGTGGCAGGGTGACGCTGATGCGTGTTCCTTGCGTGAAGGAAAGGGTGATCGTCCCGCCAAGCGCCGCGACACGCTCACGCATGCCCGTCAGACCAAAGCCCGCTTGCCCGTGGGCTGAAGGCTGACCGCAACCGTTATCTACGATGACCAGCCTTAGTTCCTCCTCATGCTGCCAGCTCTGGATGCTGACCACGCTGGCGCCGGCGTGTTTGACGATGTTGTTCAGCCCCTCCTGACAGACACGAAACAACGTCACGCGTTGTCCTTCAGTTAATAACGACTCGTCAATGCGCCAGTCGAGATGGCTGATAATGCCGCGTCCGGCCAGTTCCATCTCGCGCATCAGCGCCTGGATCGCCTCCTGCAACGACAAATCATCCAGCTGACGCGGACGCAGGCGGCCGAGCAAGCGCCGTACTGCATCGTAAACCCCCAGCGACAGCTGTTCGATCAGCGCGCCGCTTTGCCTCGCCGCAGGGTTGTCTGCTGCCAGACGTTGCACAATTCCCGCCTGGGTACGAATCGCGGTGATGGTCTGGCCGATATCGTCATGTAACTCCCGCGCGATCTCGCGTCGCACGCTTTCTTCCGTCTCCAGCAGACGCCCGACCAGCTGATGATTACGCGCCAGCTCGGTTTGCAGCGATTGATTCAGCTGGCGCAGATGCTGGATACCCGCCCCCAGCAGCAATCCGGTGAGGCTTTGTGCCAGCAACGAGAGCAGTAAATCCACCGGATGATCGTGCCAGGTACGGCTGGCAATCAGGGCAATGGTATTCATCAGGGAAGCGATGAGCGCCCCTTGCCAGCCGTAGTGCCAGGCCAGCGCGATAATCGGCAGCGCCAGACAAAACGGGGTGAAGCGGGCCAGTTCGGCGGGAAGCCCCAGTTGCAGCCACAGGCTGACCACAAACAGCAGCAAATAGCGAATAAGATGATGGGCGCGCCAGTGGATGGGCTGAGAGAGCAGCGCGGGCGTCAGGGGATGCCAGGCGGTGCGAGTCAGGTAGTGCCAGAACACCAGACAGGTTGGGGCCAGCGTCAGGCCGCCTGTCAGGGTTAACAGCAGCACGGTCAGGCCATCATGGCCCTTTGTTGCCCACGGCAGCGATTGTAACAACGCGCAGACAATAAGTACGCTTGCCATCTGCAACAACGTCCGGCTTTCCCGCATGTGGCGATAGCGATAGACCAGGCAGAGCGGCACCAGCGTCAGCAACCCGCCGACAATTAACAGCGGCAATTGCGGCAGGGCGATTTCCTGTGTCAGAAAGCCCAGCAACAGCCATTCGGCACCCAGCAGCAATGCCCAGTAGCCGCGGGGGCATTGCAACATCAATCCAAGACGCAGACCAAAAGGAAACAGCAAAACCGCCAGCGTGGGGTTATCGACCAAATGCAGGCTGATGCTCCACAGTGAGAACCAGGCCGCACAAAAGATCAATAAACTGGCGACGACGGCGATGCACCGTACAAGCAGGGTCGCCATCACCAGCCATCGAAGATGCGGCGCGCCAGCTCCACATCATTACTGACGTTAATTTTTTCCATCAGATTGGCGCGATGAACATGGACGGTTTTGGGGGATAAGCCCAGCTCGGCGGCAATCTCTTTCACTGCCATGCCCTGCACCAGCCTCTCGGCGACCTGGCGTTCACGGCGGGTGAGCGGATCCTGGCGTCCGGTCATCAGTTTGCTGGTGATATCCGGTGTCAGATAGCAGCCTCCTGACGCCACCGTGCGCACGGCGGCAATCAGTTCATCGGGACTGCATCGCTTGGAAAGAAAACCGCGTGCACCCGTATTCAGTGCCTGTTCGATCAGCGCCGGACTATCGTGCACCGACAACATGATGGTGGCCATTCCTCGCGGCAACTGGCTGAGCAACGCCAGTCCGGAGATATCGGGCATGGAGATATCGCAAATGCAGACCTGAACTCCCCGGCCTGGCAATCCCGCCAGCGCTTCGCGACCGGACCCGAATTCGGCAACGACCTGGAAATCCGCTTCCAGCCGCAGTAATTGGGCAAAACCGGAGCGAACAATCAGATGGTCATCAATCAGGGCAAGGTTGATCATGTAGGGTCCTGAAAAATAATGGGTAGCTATTTCTTGTTGTTGTCCGCTTCATATGGCGGCTGGGCGCAATAAGAGAGTTGATCCCTTAAAGCGCCAGGGTATTTTGCACTATATGGTGGGGAATGTCTTAATCAGAGGCTGAGTTAAGCCTTAGTATGTCCCTTGTGTCTGTTGAACATTGCCTTGATGTCGGTGCTTGCAGGTTCAGACTCAGGTTCCGCTTTAGTTCGGGTATAAGTGGTTTTATTCTTAAATTGAGTCAACGTTTTGGTATCAACGCTTTGCTCTTTGGATTCGATGCTATTTTGTGTTCCTGCACTCACTTTAGGTGGGTTGCGTATTTCGTGTTCTTTCTGGCGGATTAACTCCTCAATTTCGCCCTTCATTTTTTCAAACTTAGCTTTCTGCGCTTTTAAACCTTCGTTAAACGGTTTTGACATCCCTGCCAACCCTTTGGCACCTGCGGTACCAAAGGTCACATACTGGATATCCTTCTTCTGATCGGATGGCAATATTGCTGGATCCAGTCCGGAAAAGGTACCGGCAAGGTCAGAGAGGGTATTCAGGATATAGCCACCAAAGCTGGAAGCTTTTGCTGTTGTTTCTGCCGAACATCCGATGCTGGTGCCGATATTGTCAATCGCGAAGGTAAACGCATCCGTTGAAGATTTCAGCGCTTTTTCACCGTCTTTTGCACGCCATACATTAACGCCATCTATTATGGCTTTAAATATGTCTTTTGTTGTCATGACAATTTTTGTTATTGCGGGTACCGACCCTGTGTCTGATACCGCAGCGGAGGCGGTTGTCACGGCTGCATCGGCTAATGATAACAGGGCCTTGGAGGTGCTCTCTATAAAAGTGTTTGCCGCCAGTTTGACGTCAATCTCTTTTATTTTTGCCTCCATCTCTTTTAAGGATAAATTAAGCCCCTCAAGCGTCTCTGAGACTGTTACCATGCCCATATTATCAGCCGTTGGAACAGAAGATGCATCGGCTGTGCCGGATGCCCGGTCTGGTACATGCTGAACGGTACGGGTTTGCACAAAACTTGCGGCAGCTGAGATATTTGAACTTATCATTGATTGAACCTTTTTAAATATTGAAAGTTTGCAACATGCTTTCGGCTTTTTGCCGCAGCTCGCTGTATTGGGGGTTGTTATTATTCTGGGCGTAACAAAGCTCAATGGTGCTATTCAGGGCATCACGGGCTGCATCGATTTCCCCCAGTTTTTCCAGACAATATGCGCTATGCCAGTAGGTAAACGGGTACTCGCTTTCCATTTGTAATGCATGGTTAAACAGGTTAACGGCGTGCTGGTACTGTTCCTGGACTTTCAGTGCACAGGCAAGGGCAAAGATAAATCGATGTTCCAGATGGTTGATTTGCGTCAGAAAAGCGAAGCAATAGGTTGCTGTGCGCATATCCGCTTCATTCCAGGCTTGATAGCCACGGGAATAAATTTCTTCCTGCTCCTTACGCGAGATATTACTCAGTTCTGCAATAGAGGTGTTCCCTTCGAGAAATTGAGCAACCATCTGCGCTTTTTCTTCATCGGTTAAATGGGGTAGAGAGACGTCGGGCAATTTTTTTTGCATAGTAGAATCCTGGTGCGGGTGTTTATACGTGGTTTAAGTTTCCTTGTATGTATAAGGGGAGTGATTATTTAATACTTATGTTTTTCTACGGGAATTTATGTTTTTACTCAGCTCTCTTTCAGGGAAAATGGCAAGTATTGAGCAGGATCACAGGTTGGGATTTTTTCAGAGAGGGGCAATGAGGAATGTTCAGGGAGGCAGAGGGGAGCCAGAGGGCCTGGCTCACCGATTACGGGTTTTCCTGTACTGGATGATAGCGCTGCCAGAGGGTGGTAATCACCAGCATGGATTGCTGGCAGGCCTGGAGCAGCAGTAGCCCTTGCAGCGGGAGCTGCTCGGATTCGATCTGCCGCAACTGCTGCATGATCTCAGTTTCACCTTTTTTCAGCTGTTTCATCAGGTTATCCCGTACGACACCGTCGGTGTCACGGCGCAATGTTCTCTCTAACTCGGTAAGCCGTGCCAAAATGTATTTCCTGCGTTATTGAATATTAAGGGGAACAGAGATCAATCGCTGTCCGCGAATAAATGTCATGCTCTGATGACTTAAGGCATAGATACGGTAATTCCCCGGTAAAATCGCCCCGGTTTGTAAACGCATGCCGTTGGCCAGCTGTAACCAGGCGGAACTGCTGCTGCCACCGACGCTGACCACTGCCGACGGCAGAATATCTGCGGTTCTGGTTTGTGTCGGGATGTTGAGGAATTTGGCACGCAGTCGCGGTTGTTTTTCGTTGTTGAACGCATCCAGCACGGCGACGACCTTTTTTTCCTGCTTTTGCGACAGCTGCCCATTTACCATCAGGTCTTTGCCGACCACCGCGATACTCAGCCCTTCCATTAGCTTCTGCTGTTGCAAGGTCTCAAGCAGAGCCTGAAACAACTCTTCCTGATCGTTGATCACACGCCAGCTGCCCAGCGCCCTGATCTGGTTAAGACGTGCCGTTGTGGCCTGCCAGTTAGCATCCGCCTGGATATTGCCATGTATTTCAATGCTATCCAGGGTATGGCCGCTCACCACCTCGGCATCCTGATAACCATAGGTAGCCAGTAGCTGACGAACCATCAGACGCAGACTGTCGGCAGCCATGCTTTCATCCTGTACCAGTAAATGGTGCTGGCTTAACAGCTGGCGCAGATGTGCGGTGTCTTTGGCATGCGCGGTGATCCCGGTCAGTTTGACCTTACCGTATTCGTCCATATGCGCTTCCAGCCCGGCGAATTCGCTTGCCTGCAAGGTTTCCTCCAGCCAGTGCTGAACATTGAAAGCTGGTGGAGGATCCGGTGCAAAATGGTGAATGCTGATACCCAGTGCAACAGGTAACGCGAAAGCCAGTGCGCATCCGGTCCAGAAACGCCAGCTCTTGCGCGGCTTTTCTTCTGACTGTGGCTCGATGCGTGCGGGCAATGGCACCGAAGGAAGTTCGCTTTCGGGTTCTCCCAGGATAAAACCCAGTCCCGCCATATCGATCACCTGAGCCAGTGGTAGCGGCTGTTCGGTGTCCCGGATGATCCCTTCGACCCAAACCGGAACACCCGGTGACAGTGTCACTCCATCGGTGCTGGTGGTGATTACTGCCTGAACGCCATCTTCCAGCGGCAGGGCAATATCCGGATCATCACCGCCGATAGTTGTTTCACCGGCGGGCAGGTTCAGCTCGCGTCCCGCCAGTGGGCCATTTAACCATTTGAGTTTAAATAAAAACTCCATTTTTACTCCGGCATCAACGCTGCAATGAAGGTTCGGCCTTAATTAAAAACAGGCGTACCGTGCTGCGGTTATTTTTCTGGGTAGTGGTGAAAAGTTTACCGATAAAGGGAATGTCACCCAGCAACGGAATTTTGCGCTCACCTTCGCTTTGTTCATCCTGAATAAAACCACCCAGCAGTAAACTTTGTCCGGCCCGCAATAAGGTCTGGGTTGAGACCTCTGAATTCAGTGTCTGTGGCAACGGTTCCTGCTCACTGATGGCGCTAAGCTGGCGGCCATCCTGGATAACCAGCTTCAGCATCATTTCCTTGTATCCGTTTTCTTCGATGACGCGCGGCGTCACACGTAAAATCGAACCGGTGGTGATGGATTCCAGCTTGGCGACATTTTCCGTCAGCAATTTGGTATGGAAGGTGACACTGCGATCCAGCACTGCCTCGGTATTCTCCAGCGTGACCACAGAAGGACGAGACAACACCTGCGCTTTGGCATTCTCCTGCAACGCGTTGAGCTGAATCATGAAATTGCCGGTGTTCGAGATAATCGACGAAAAATTATTTGATGCCGGCTGACCACCGTTGTTGAAACTGACTTTGCCGCCACCAATTTGCGTAGCGACTGACCAGTCAATACCCAGCTTGCTCAATTCCTGAGTATTGACGTCCATAATCATCACCGAAATTTCAATCAGCGTCGGTTTGCGGTCAAAATCTGCGATCAACTTTTGATAGATCGGCAGATTGATGCGGCGGTCGCGTACAATCACCGCGTTTTGTTGTACATCCGCCGAAAACATCGGCAGGGCGCGATCGGTTTGTTGCTCCAGCGCCTGGCTTTCTTCCAGCGGCAGGGTACGTCCCTGGGCCATTTCTTTCAGCATCGACACCATGCCAGGAATGATGACCTGCTGTCCGCGATAGGTATAGCTGCTGTCTGCCGCGTTGGCATATTTCAGCGGGAAGCGACGAATCTCTTCCTGGTTTTGATCCTGCGTTAACTTCTGCTCATCAACCCGTTTCGCCAGTGCTTCAACCCGTTCGAGGCAAATGGGCACGCCTTCAGCCTGCAATGCATTGGAACCCGGAATGGCGCGCACCTGACACTGGCGTTTATCCAGTAATCCACTCTCCTTTAACTGACGCACCAGGGTGTTGATGGGCAGATAAGTTGGCGTGAGCAGGCGACGGCCCACTTCACTGGATTTGTAGACATAAATGGCCTGACCATCGTAATACCAGGCCAGGTTATGCAGGCGCGCCAGCTGATCCAGCACCTGTGCCGGAGGTTTACTGGCGATCACGCCGATAAAGGGATCGGTGATCTGTTTGCTCACCACCACGGGGATAGCGTAATGGGCACCAAAATCACGCAGGATATCCGCTAACTTGCTCCCCCGACTGGAGAGAAAAAACGGCTCATTACCCTGCCAGGGAATACTTGCCTGCAGGGTTGGGCTGCATAGCGCAGAAGCCAGCGTTAAGGTCAAAACTGACAGAATTTTCATCGTTCTCTGCCTCATTAAAATCGGGCCGGTAATTCGGTTGAAGAGTGGTTTTGAATCAGCCAGTCGACGACCATGAGTTGCTGCTGCAACGATGCTTCCCAGAGCGTGCCGTCCAGGTCGGCGTCATAACGTCGTATCAGCACCAGGTTTTCCTGTTCGATCAGTAACGCATCATCGGCACAGTTACGTTCCGCGGCGAACCACAGACACATGGAATGCAGCCAATCGATATCGCCGCTTTCCACGCCGGTATCGATCGCCAGACACACCCCCTGGGGATAACTGGCGCACCAGGCTTTTTTTCCCGAAATCTCCAGTAACAGGCGATCGCTCCGCGATTCCTGCACCCGGACCCAATCCAGGGCGGCAAGTGCATCAGGCAGTTTCATAGGAACTCGGTAGGGTTAAAAAACATGGGGCTATTTTGTGCGGAGGGGAGGATTAAAGGCATCAGGTGAGGACCTGAATTATTTCCTCTCAATATGGCGGGAGGCGTAATAACACGCCTCCGAAAGGGCGTCATGGCTATGCAGATATTTCTGCTGTTATTGGGGAATTATCATCCTGATAAGTTCAAGGCGTCGTTCCTCGATAGACGAATTATAATATTTAGGGGCATCAATCGAAGTCAGGGAAGTTGTCAGCGGACGCAGATGTTTTTCCTGCCATGCGGAAAGCGTCATTTTTATACTTTCAACATACTTATGTTCAAGGCAAGTGTCTTTCAGGGTACTTCTTGCCTGGGTATGAATATAGAAATCAGCAGGCAAACTGGTCCATGAGTTCTTTATTTTATTCGTGTTATAGCTGTTCTTCTCCCTGAAATGGTGGGTGATAATATTATCCACTGTAAGATCAAATGCTTTTTCATTTATGTGGCATTGAATGGCAAATTCTAAGGAAAAAATAGTACAGTCTTCTGGCGATTTCTGAGTTTTTATTTCGTAATCGAAGGATTGACAGGGTATTGCCATCTCACTACAAATCAGGTTCGCCGTTGGCATACCTGCTGCATCAATGCCGGTAATCCTGACCGGTAAGCCGGGTCTTATACAAATATCAAAGAAGCTAAAATGCCTCGGCATTTGTTTTTTCAGGAAGCGAAAGCGTTGGTTGCCTTCCTGATTGTTCATAATCAGTTCGTGTATTTGATCAATGTCACCAAAATGAAGATTTATCCCCGGATATAACCGGTTAACAGTGGCAACCATCGTGGGGAGATGTACCTGATCTAAATGACGTAACCTTCGATCGGGTTGAATATGATTGGCGAAAAGATACTCAGCATAAGCCAGATAACTGTGGATACATCCTTTTTTGGCCTCTTCATATAATGCGTATAATTTGCTGCTCATAACCGGAGTGGCAGGTGCCGCTGACTGCGGCGAGGGAGTGGTTGTCTGGTTTATAGTGGTAACATGGGATGAGAACAGATTACTGCTGGCTGACATTGTCGCCGTCTCATTTGGTTTTACCCCATTGGCAATTTCCGCACCTGTAGCACCTGAAATCATAATAGTCCTTAACTTTTAATACGGGATGGTTTCAGAGCATTATGTTATGGCGATGAGTTAATCAACGTTCTGATTTTTTGTTGAAAATGTGGGCAGCGCCAGCGACTGCCCACATGATATGGAATGATTTACGTATGAGAAGAACGGTATGAGTTAATTATTTCCTCATTCATTCATACACCCTCTTTAATCAGAGGGTGTCGAGTTGAGACCCGCTTTATTTTACTCTTGACCTTCTTCTTCTTGTATTGCGAGTTGGTTTTTATAGGCATCAAATGCGTTAATCACGCCTTCACGCTGTTCAGAATCTTCCCAGCATGCTTCAGGCAACATCCTGACCAGCTCAAACATGCGACGCGCATAGCCGTACTGGGGCTGGTCTTCCGGCAAAAGCTTTGTCGCACGTTCACCCAGCCAGCCTTCATAGATCCAGGCTTGCTGGGCGATCTCTATGAGTTCATCCATAACGACATCGGCAGTCAGATCGGGGAATGCCAGCTCATCTGCCATTTGCTGGCTGTGGTCTTCTACGGTTAAAAACTGCAGAATGCGTTTCAGGTCATTAATGACTGCCGCCAGATGAATATCCTCAACATTGTTATCAGCGGCTAATTCAAACGACAATGCGCGAATTAACGTTTTCAGTTTACGTTTTCTATCGCGTAATTTGCGGAACTGAGAAAACCAGTAATTTAACCCGGTTTTATAGTCACTGGCCCGTTGATACAACCGGCGTAATTCGCTAAGTCCGCTGCGATTGATGGCACCAAATTCGAGGCAGCCAAAGAGCTTCAACATCCAGTCTTCATCGTCCATCTGCTCATTCAGCATCTTCTCAAGCTGGCTGCGGCGTTTGGTGGTGATGCCAGCTTCATTCAGCATATGGCCCAGAATCAGCGCAATCTCCCCAGGGTCGTATTGATGGCGTTTAAATGAATCGAGCAGATCATCAAGATCTTCAATCTGACCCACCGCGAGCATATATTGATGCATTTTTTCAGGATTAACTTCGCTGACCTGCTTCGCCAGACGTTGAAGCATGGCACGGGGACGTGAACGATCCGTTTCACCTGGCGCCGCTCGCCCGGTTTGATTACGCTGCATGCGCCCGGCCACCAGGCTAATATTCTCCTGGGCTTCAGATAAAATATCCTGGCCGGGGAAGATCGTCGGCGTGTCCTGATTCATACTGGCCGCCAGCTCGGCTTGTGCCATCGCCAGTGCCGACTGAGGGGTTGAAACCTGGTACACCGCTTTGGCGGCCCGGTTAGCATCCTGTAGTGGGTTAAACTTCGGCTGTGGTTGAATGACGGGGGCTTGCGGGCGTTGGCTGCCATCAATCTTGATAATCATCATCTACCTCGGTTTCATCTTTATTGAGACAGGACAGCATGGCATTGAGCTGTTCTTCTAAATCAAGCTGTAATGTGACCATGGGGCTGCTTAACGTCGCCTGGCCGATCGTCAACTCAGGATTGCTTTTCACCTTCAGGCCAGGCCATGCGGCAAAAGCATGCTGCAGGGTATCCCACTGTGCAGGACAGACATGAAGCGTCGCGCTGTCTTCGGTCAGCAGGGAATCAATCGCGCTACGCAGGCGGTCCATTAATAAGCGTGAGCCATCCTGCTGTTGGTAAAATTGTTTAAAAACCTGGGTCATCATCGAACGCAGTCGCGGCTCCAGCCGTCTGATGACGTTGCACTCCAGTTCATGCTCGTCAAGCAGCCATTGCACCGTCTCAGCAACGGCCTGTTGTCGCCAGTTAGCCTCTTCTTCTTTTAACTGTACCAGCCCTTCTTCGCGTGCTGCTTCACAAGCTTCATCACGCTGTTGCTGGATGCGGCATAACAGGTCATCGGCTTCCTGTTTTATGCGCGCAGCCTGCTCGTGGGCTTGCTGGATGATATCCTGCGCCTCCTGGTATTGCGCCAGTTCATTCGCTCTGATCAGCAGTCCAGCAGGGGCGGACAGGGGTAATGACTCAACTTTGATGCGTAGTCTGCTCATAAAAAGCGTCCTATCCGTAACAACCAGGGAAACGCCGGGCCAAGTTCAGGCACCGCCAGTTCGGGTTCGGGGGGTAAAGTAATGGCCAGAGTCTGGCAGACGACACAATCCCCAGCGGAATGACGTAACCACGCGATACCACGCGCCAGCGCCTTGGCTGCCAGTTCTTCGGGGGTGAGTGTGGGTGATTGCTGGTCAGGAAACCCGCCGAGCGCCAGCAACAGGTCGCAACCATGCGTGCCCAGCACGCTGCTGAGCTGCCGCCGGTAATCTCCCATTAGCAGATAATCCGGACAGGATAACGCCAGCAAGCCAAGCGCCATGCACAGACGGGGCAGACGTGATTCCAGGGCCAGTAACTGTTCCTGCAGCGGCGTCAGACTGGCGGGAAGCGCCTGTAACGGAAAACCGCGACGGCTGACGATCAGCGCATCCAGCGCGGGGCGAAGTGCTGGATGGCGGCGATAACTCTCCTGCCAGGGCTGAAGTGACATACTCTGCCACCACTCGCTATCCATCCACTGGCCTGGCTGCCAGGCCAGCTGATGCAAGCGCTGCAACGACGCGCTGACCGTTATGCACATGGTTTGTTCGTCCTGCGTCGCCACCACACCACACCACCAATGATGCTACCCGCCAGCAGGGTGAAGGCTACGCCGAGCCAGGGTGCCCATTTTTTCAACTGGAAGGGTTCTGCTGCCGGTTTCGGCGGTTGATAACGGTAATCCGTCACCTGGAGTACCACGGAGATATTTTCCGCACGCAGATTCGGCACACCTTTCTGAATCAGGCTACGGATATCAGCCTCGCGGTTATTCATATTCACGCCTGGGGTATATTTGATGAATACCGAGGCAGAGGGAACCGGCACTTCACGTCGGTTGTTGCTGATACTTTCGGCGATCGAAACCTGGGCGCTGACGACGCCATCCATGGTGCGCAGCATTTTCTCCAGTAGCTGCTCTTTCAGGTAATTGATCTTGGCCTGTTCCTGCACCGGCGATGTCACCAGTTGCCCGGAAGGGAAGATATCGTTCATATCATCCGTTTTACGTGCCGGGAGACCATGCTGACGCAGCACTTCTACCGCGTCAGAGAACTGATCTTTTTCCACCCGCAGCGCTACGTTGCCTTCTTTAATGACCTGTTTGTCGCTGTCAATGTTGCGCAGCATCAGCAGCGCCAGCATCTGGTTGGCTTCAGTTTCGGTCAGGCCACTGTAAAGTTCGACTTTGCAGCCGCTCAGGCATAAAACCAGTAGCAGCAGGCCGCCATAACGTTTAACGGAACCAATCATTGCATGCTCGACAGCTTGTTAATGCCTTGCGCCAGTGAACCTGCCACCTTTGCGATAAAATCCACTTCCAGAGTCTGTTTGGATAATGCCGAAGCGACGGTGCGCATGGTGGCCGGATCGTTGATAGCATCGATGGTGTAACGCACATCACTGACAGCATCACCAATCACCAGCGACTTTTCCTGCACTGCGGCAGTGGCGATCTCTTCCGGAGTCAGGTTGGTTTTACCGAACAGTGAACGGGTAAAAGCCTCAACGTCTGCGGCTTCAGGTACGGCGGGAACGGCCTGGACTTCAGTTTGTGCAGCAGACAGTGCTTCGAGGTTGATTGCGTTGATTTCCATGAATTGACTCCATTTTAAAACGATAAGTTAACGGGATGAACTGACGACCAGACGGCGTAATAACGCAGCCTCGTCAGAAATATCGCCTTTAATTGTTTGCATTGCCGCCGGGCTATCACCCAGACCAATTTGCAGCGTGGCGGTGATAATATTCTTCGCGTGCGCGTTATCCGTTAAGTTCGGTAAGGCTGAGAGAATACATTTGGCCTGGTGCTGAAAGCCGTGATTGACTGCAACCAGGCCGATTTCAACAATCAGGCGACGTAAGGATGTTTCCAGGGTAATCATATTTTCTGAATAATCCCCGAAAGCATATCTTTTACGGCTTTCATAATGGCACTCTCATAGCTGACAAACGTCGAGTATTGCTGAATAGCAAACTGTGCTTTCAGCATTTGCCCGGGATCATTCATATCGGCAGCCGTAATTTTGGACTGCACATCATTCCCAGCCTGTTCTACCAATTGTGACAGCTGGTTAGTGACCGCTTCAATATCCACATTTAATCCTCAATGGGTTGGGGCGCTTCGCCGGAATTGGATTTTCGCTGTCGTACCTGGCTTGGATTGCAGGAAAAATGACGGCGAAAAGTATCGGTAAAATGCGCGTGATTAGAAAAACCACATTCCAGTGCGATATCAATGATGCGCATCGGAGTATTAATTAATAGTTCTCGTGCATGTTCAAGACGACGTTCAAGTAGCCAGCGTTTTGCTGGTTTACCATAGGTATCCTGAAACAGCTGATTAAACTTTCGTAATGGTAAATCAAAATTTTCCGCCAGCTCAGCCACTGATAATTGCTCAAGGAAGCTATTCTCAATGTACTCACAAAAATCCATTCGCCCGGAAACACCTTGCCGTAACAAATCGGAAAAATAATCCCTTTCCATATTGAGGCAGTAAACATAACAAAATTGCAAAAAATTGCTGGCTGAGAGCTGAGATAAAGAAATTAACAAATCAATGACCTTTTCCTCCGCCCGAACCACTTTGACCTTCTCAAGGGTGAATTGTGATCCGTTCTTCTTCGCCAGCAACTGTTCAACTTCGGTATAAAGTTGCTGCAACGAGGAACTATGAAAATCCATCAGGACTGCAGAACTTTTATTTACCAGGCGAGCATGATTATCGGTAACAATTAGGCTGTTAGCAGGTATTGAATAACGTTCACCCTGGTTCTCCAGGGTAACGATATCGTGTGTGATAATAAACCGAATTGCTGACATCATTACTCCATTAAACTGTATTTAGCGGATGTCATCTTCTTCGTTTAATGGTGATCACAGTATCCGGTGATCACCTGATCTTAATCGTGTAAGGGTGGGAGCGCTCAGAAAAAATGACGTCATTAATCTGATTCCTGAATCTGACTTAATGACCAGTTCCCCCTATTTTCGGTTAGTTTTTTTTGTGAAAGGCGGGTTTTACCATAGGGATGTCAACCACTTTTTATGAATTTTAACTGATGAATACCAATATCAACCCAAAGCGAATTTTGCTGATTGAGGATCATTCCTTCCTCAGTGATGGCATAAAACTGCTGCTCTCATCTTTGCCGGATTATCAGGTAGTTGGCGCAGTAGCCGACGGACTTGAAGCTTATGCTGCCTGTCAGCGTTTGACGCCGGATATTGCTCTGGTGGATTTAGGTTTGCCGGGCATGAGTGGTAATGAAGTAATTCGTCAGTTGAAACAGCGCTGGCCAGAGATGATTATCATTGTTCTGACTGCGGAAAGTGCTGAACACCGCGCACGGGCCGCTCTGGAGGCAGGGGCTATCGCCTACATCCTCAAGAAAAGTTCGCAGCAGATCCTGCTCACGGCATTACAGATGGCGGCGCTGGGACGTACGTTCCTCGATCCTGCGCTCAATCAGCAGCAGATCACCGAAGCGCCTTCGCCTGAGGGGCAGCAAAAGCTGACGACGCGTGAAAGACAAATCCTGAAACTTATCGCTGAAGGCAACCGTAATCGCGATATTGCGGAAAAGCTCATTATTACGATAAAAACCGTTGAGACTCACCGGTTAAACCTGATGCGCAAACTGCAAGCGCACAGCGCGGTAGAGCTGACAAACTGGGCGATGCGGCTTGGAGTGCACGGCTAGAAAGCGCGGTGAGTTGTAGAGATTTGGCTGCATTCGCGGGTGAAAGTTCTTCGCCCACCTGTACTACCTATACCTTTCTGAACAACACCTGACCAGAGGATTCAGGCCAGGTGCTGAGTATCCTTAGTACCTCGTTCCCGCCGGTGGCGTTACTTTAACCAAAACACATTCATACTTTTGCGGGGTGGCTGCCACTGTACTGGCAACACTGTCATGTTGTTCTTTTCTGTCATCAATAAAGATGACAATCACATTTTCCTCATCAATATTTCTTTTCTGACTATTGGCGGCGACAATATCCGAAATTACGCCTCCTTTGAATCCGCCAGTTCTTTCCAGAATGACACCACCACCGAAAGCCGCATTCAGATATGCACCGGGAATATGATGATAACCGTCGATAAAATCAGGTTTGACTTCATATTCCAGACTGCTCTTTTCCTGAGTAAGGAAAAGATCTTTGCTGAGTGATTTCGCAAAACCTGTCTCGTCCAGAAACGTCCATAGTTTATGACGATCTGCCGCAGTACCACCGCGGCTGGAAATGACGCATGTACAGATGGCTCTTTGCGCGAGGCTGGAAAACTCATCAGCAATATGAGAGGCATCCCTGTTCTTATAACCCACCACTGACTGTATCATGGCAGGTTTTTTTTCAACCGGACAAAAACCCCATTCCTGTTCTTTAATAGTGTCATCAAAATCAAATGCCAGGATAAAAAAGGGATCTGGCCGTCCGGTGTCCCGGCGTTGTTTGATTTTCTCGTTAATTATCTCGTTAACGTGTTCTATGGTTTTGCCAAAGTCCGCAACCTCAACCGGGGGGGCATGTTCATATACGCCATCAACTTCGTCACCCCCAGCCATATCTTCGAGTATATTCATACTCGATATTCTCAGCCGATTATTGGCGGAGATTTCTTCGATGAGTTTTGTCAGTTGGGTAATCTCTTCGTCGGTTGCAATATTTGAGGTGGATGCATGGCTTGGTCCAGATCCTTTAATTCCATCTATAGGCATAATAAAGCCTCCTTGTTTTGAGTGACCAGTGGCACAGATAAACGAATGGGTAATTTGTGCGTGGCAGAATGTAAAACTTTACCGGGAAAGCGCTGTTTCATCCCGTTGTTCCAGGTTACCACTCCCGATAACCGGAAGCTGTGATCTGATACGATGTCTGGTGCAGATAGTTTATAATTACAACATACTTTTAAGTTGTAAAATTAACATGACAAATCCCGGCATCGGTACTTGTCATATATTCTTTATGAACATCTCTGAATTGTCTGATAATTTCAGAGCTGGACGGTGATATTCGCTTTTCCTGAGAAATTGCCCATTGTTAACCCGCCATTGAAGTTAAAGGCTGATTGTTCGCTACAACCTGATCCTGGATCAAAAGTGGGAATGGTTATCATTTATATAATCGTCAGCTCCTTGTTACCGAGCTGGCTGATGATATGCACATTAAAACGAACCGCGTTTATCGGATTGCAGGCTATAAAAGCCCGATTAATCCTGCCTGGCGGCAAAAACTACTGGCGATGGGAATGATCCCCGGAGCGCTGATTGAAGTTATCCGCGTGGCGCCGATGGGGGATCCGGTGCAAATTCGCACGCGGCGCATCAGCCTCGCGGTGCGGCAGCAGGATCTTGCGGCCATCCTCCTTGAGGAAATGACCGCATGAAAAAGTTAGTCATTGGTTTGATCGGTAACCCTAATACCGGCAAAACCACCTTATTCAACCAGCTTACCGGTGCACGGCAACGGGTGGGTAACTGGGCGGGAGTGACGGTCGAGCGCAAAGAAGGGCAGTTTTTTACCGCGTCATCAGATGTGCATCTGATTGATTTGCCGGGTACTCGCTCGCTCACCACCATTTCGGCGGATACCTCGATTGATGAAAGTATTGCCTGCCAGTACCTGTTTAACGACCAGGCCGATTTGGTGATCAATGTCGTCGATGCGTCGAATCTGGAAAGTAACCTGTTTCTGACAGTGCAACTGCTGGAGTTAGGCGTTCCCTGCATTATCGCGCTGAATATGCAGGATATTGCTGCCAGTCAGAATATCAGCATTGATATTGATGCGCTTTCCAGCCAACTGGGATGTCCGGTGGTATCCCTGACGTCAACCCGTGGCGCAGGGATTGCCCGTCTCAAGGAGACCATTGACAGTCACCATCACCGTGCGCCGATGAAATGGGTGGCATATCCGGCTGAGGTTGAAACCATGGTCACCCGGCTGCGCACCATGATGCCAACGGCTATCCCGGCTCAAAAGCAATACTGGCTGGCATTGCAGCTGCTGGAAGGTGATCTTAATAGCCAGAAAATCTGTCCGGGCGTGGTGCCACATTTGCCGGAGATCAGCAAAGAAGCCGGTGGCGATCCGGGAATGGTGATTGCCGATTATCGTTTTCGCGCCATCACTCACCTCTGCGCTACCGTCAGCAATATCCATCAGTCTGCACCTGGTCGGCTTACCGGTCTGATCGATAAAGTGGTGCTTAACCGCTGGGCAGGGATCCCGATATTCCTCGGCGTGATGTACCTGATGTTTGTACTGTCGATCAATATCGGTGCCGCGTTGCAACCGGTGTTTGATAGCGGTTCGGTGGCTTTGTTTATCCACGGTACGCAATGGCTCGGCTACACCTGCCATTTCCCCGACTGGCTGACGGTATTTCTCGCGCAGGGGATTGGTGCGGGTATCAATACGGTGCTGCCGATTATTCCGCAGATTGGCCTGATGTATCTGTTCCTGTCATTTCTGGAGGATTCCGGTTACATGGCGCGGGCGGCTTTCGTGATGGACCGCCTGATGCAGGCGCTGGGGTTACCGGGTAAATCCTTTGTGCCACTGATTGTCGGCTTTGGCTGTAATGTGCCCTCAGTGATGGGGGCGCGCACGCTGGATACACCGCGTGAACGTCTGATTACGGTCTTGATCGCTCCCTTTATGTCCTGTGGTGCGCGTCTCGCCATCTTCGCCGTGTTTGCGGCGGCATTTTTTGGTGCCCACAGTGCCAGTCTCGTGTTCTCGTTATATGTGCTGGGTATTGTGGTGGCGATCATCACCGGGTTGATGCTGAAACATACGTTGCTGCGCGGCGAAGCCTCTCCCTTCATTATGGAGCTGCCGGTTTATCATCGCCCCCACCTTAAAAGCCTGCTGATTCAGACCTGGCAACGCCTGAAAATGTTTATTATCCGCGCAGGTCGGGTGATTATCCTCGTCAGTATGATTATCGGGGTACTGAGCAGCTTCTCCTTTAGCGGCAATACGGTGAATAACATTAATGGCTCTGCGCTGGCAGCGACCAGCAAAGTGATTACTCCGATTCTCCAACCCATTGGGGTCACGGATGATAACTGGCAGGCCACCGTGGGGCTGGTGACAGGCATCATGGCAAAAGAGGTGGTGGTAGGGACGCTTAATAGCCTGTACACCGGTGAAGATGTGCAAAGTGGTGGGTTCAACCCTGAGGAATTTAATCTGCTTTCGGAACTGACAGGCTCGCTGACTACTACCTGGGAAGGGTTGAAAGCCGCGGTCAGTCTGGGGGCGTTAGCCAACCCGATTGAAGCCAGCAAAGGGGATGGTGAGATGGCTGCCGGGCAGATGGGGGTGATGAGCGCGAAATTTGGCAGCGTGTTTGCCGCCTACAGCTACCTGATTTTCGTGCTGCTGTATGTGCCTTGTGTCTCGGTCATGGGCGCGATCGCGCGTGAAGCCGGCAGAAACTGGATGCTGTTCTCGTTCTTCTGGGGTCTGAATGTGGCGTTTTCTATCGCCACCCTGTTTTATCAAAGCGTGACCTTTAATGAGCATCCGGCCTATAGCGCAACCTGCCTGTTCAGCGTCATCGTGGTGAATGTGGTGCTTATTACGTTACTGCGTAAATGGGGTAAACGGATCAAAGAACACCGTCTCAATACACCCGCACCGGGGAATAGTGCGGGATGCGGTGGCTGCAAAGGGTGTTGTAATAGTTAACATCACGGGGAAACACCTGTCCGGTATCTCCCGAGGGCAGGTGTTACCCGATGCGTTAGACTTGCCATTAAAGATACTGAGTAAGCAACGCCTCAAGACTATTTTGGTCAATGGCAAACAGACGAATCCCTTCGGCGAGTTTTTCGACTGCCATCGCATCCTGATTGTGTGCCCAGTAAAATTCGGCTTCGCTGATGACAGCGGGTTTGGGTTGCTGAGTTCCCTCGCAGGCAAGCGGGGCAGGCACACTGGCTTCACTTTGCTGCAGCTGCGCCAGCAGATTTGGCGAGACAGTCAGGCGATCGCAACCGTTCAGCGCCAGCACCTGTTGCGGGGTGCGGAAGCTGGCTCCCATCACCACCGTTTTATAACCGTGCATTTTGTAGAATTGGTAGATATTGCGCACTGATTCAACCCCAGGATCGTTATCGATGGTCATGACGGTGTCTGCGTTGTTCTTTTTGTACCAGTCATAGATCCGGCCGACAAAAGGCGAAATCAGAAACACCCCGGCATCGGCACAGGCTCTGGCCTGGGCGAAGGAAAACAGCAGCGTCAGATTACAATTGATGCCTTCTTTTTCCAGCACCTCGGCGGCACGAATTCCCTGCCAGGTGGCAGCCAGCTTGATCAGCACGCGATCTTTAGTGACACCTTTTTCTTCATAGAGGGCGATGATTTCCCGCGCTTTATGAATGCTGGCTTCGGTGTCAAAAGAAAGGCGGGCATCAACTTCGGTTGAAATACGCCCCGGCACGCTTTGCAGGATCAGTGCACCAATGCTGACAGCCAGATAATCGGCGATAGCGGAAGGGAGAACGTCTTTGCCAGCCTGACGCATCTTTACCGCCGTGACCGCATCTGTTATCAGCTGTTGATATTGCGGCAGCTGCGCTGCTTTATAAATTAATGACGGGTTGGTGGTGGCATCTTCGGGTTGATAAGCCAGAATGCTATCAATATCCCCACTGTCAGCGACAATAATGGTCTGCTGCTTCAATTGCTCAAGCTGGTTCACTCTTTTTACCTCGGTAATGGGTTTATCCGGATAACCGGGAGCATCCCGCTCCCGGTTAATCGCATCAAAAGATTATTTTGCGTGAGCGACGCGTGAGGTCAGACCCGGCATATTGAAGCATTCTGCTTCATTCTGGATTATGTCCTTAATTTTGTTCACCACGTAACGCTCAGGCTCCACGCCAAATGAACGCAAGTTGGCGAACAGGGTTTTCATCTCTTTGACGACATCCGGTTTTTCATAATTATAATGGCCGCTGAGTTCAAGAATCTCTTTCAGCAATTCCGGCTCATTAAAGATCTGTTCTTCTGACTTGTTTTTATGCTCATCGGTCATCCATTTTTCCCATTTGTGGCTCAGCACGCACTCACGGGTCAGCACACTTTTAAGATTAGAAGCGGTCTGGATAAAACCTTTGGCAGCCAGATCTTTTTCAACTTCGGCCAGTTTGAGATAGGCACGGGTTTCGATGGTGCCATACGCCGGGGCAACGTTCATCGCGGTGATCCCCAGGCCCGGGTGTTTCAGCAGGATGTCATCCGGCAGATAGTCACCGTTATGCTCTTTCAAACCCACACCGTAGCGGGTACTGATCGCCGAGAGTTCAGCCGATTGTGTTTCGTTGAAATGTCCGACATTTTTTGTCAGGCGAGTCAGCGTACCGGTCTGGCCGACGATAAATAACGGTTTTGGCAGGTCTGCGGCCAGCAGGCGTTTATTGAGTTCAACAATAAAGCCTTCATAAGCGCTGATATCGGTCAGGCCGCCATTGGTTTCTTCAGTGCCGACTTCATAGAAAAACTCTTTCAGGTTGTTGGCCTTACGGTATTCTTCACAGAAGCGAATCAGTTCAACCGTGCGGCTCAGAACCAGCTCGATATCAATCACTTTCCCCACGACATACGGGTCTTTGGTGGGGTCAATGTGCAGCAGGTCGAAACCGGCATCCATATCAATCTGATAGGAGCGGCGCGCCAGTTCCATGGCTTCTGCTTCCGGAATATGGTCTTTACGTTCTTTGTCACGCTGCCATGGGCCGCCGTGGTCACGGCAGAGGAAATAGTCGCCATCAAAACCGACTTTTTCTGCCATCGCTTTTAAATCTGCCGCAAAGCGGAACTGATCCCAGTTATTGACATAACCCGCACCAAATTCATCGGCATCGACCTGATTACGGCTGGCAATAAACATCAATGGCAGATCTTTTTCTTTACCCAGTTCAAAGCACGCCTGAATAAGCGCAGGTGACATGGGGCCGATACCCAGCATCGTTGATTTTCCACCGTTAACAATATAATCGACGTACTGTTTCATGGTATTTTTCATAATAACTCCTTACGCTTTATTTAAATCGGAAGTGACAGGTTTTTTAGCGGGTTCTTTTTTAACGACTTCGCTAATATTGGGTCGCAGAATATGCAGGCACACGGCGGTAATAATGACGCCGATGGCCATATCAATGACGTACCACATCGCGCCTTTATTCACGCCAGCGATGGCAATTAAGCCTCCGTGCGGGACCATCGATTCCACACCATGAATCATCGCCAGACCGGCACCCACGGCGCTGCCGATAATAATTGAGGGAAGAACGGTTTTGAGGTTTTTAACTGCAAAGGGAATAGCACCTTCGGTGATACCAATTAAGCCCATAAACGCCGCAGAGGTGCCCATGCGTCTTTCATCTTCAGCCCATTTACGGCGCGAAATAAACGTTGAAAGCGCAATGCCCAGCGGCGGAATGGCACAGGCGATACGATAGGCACCGTTCGGGCCATAAATCCCTTCGGCCATCAGCGCCAGGGTAAATGCCGTCGCGGTTTTATTCACCGGTCCGCCCATATCAAAGGCAGCCATTGCTCCGAGGATTAAACCCAGCACCAGGCCGCTGCCGCCCTGCATATTCGACAGCATCGCCACCAGCCATTTCATCGCCATACCGATGGGGCCAATCAGCACGTACAAATAAAGCATGCCGACCAGGCAGCTGGTCACGATAGGGATAATCAGGATCGGCATTACCGGCATCAGCACTTTGCCGACTTTCCAGGTCTTAACCCATTTCGCTACGTAGCCGCTCAGGATGCCGAGCAGCATTGCACCGAGAAATCCGGTGACCACATGCGCTTCGCCGAGCGGGGTGGCGGCCATAAATCCGGTGACTACGCCCGGGGTCAGACCCGGTTTGCCGGCAATGGAATAGGCAATATAAGCGGCGAGCACCGGGATCATCATGCCCAGCCCGGCGCTGCCGATAGCGCCAAGGTTTAGCAGGAATGGATTGGTGACGACAATGCCTTTGCCTGGCGTGGGTTCTCCACCCACCAGCGACAGCGCCAGACAGATCCCGCCGACCACCACCACAGGCATCATATAAGACACCCCGGTGCTGAATGCTTTGACTAAATCATCCTTAATGGTTTTCATCGTATCCGACATTTTTATTCCTCCCGATCGCCGCGATCTCAGTGCTATGGCCGAATAAATCCGCAGGCGTAATGGCCTGTACACAGAAATGACGGAGGTCACAGAAATTTATTTAACGTTGTAATGCACGCGGGTTTCTGCGAAAAATAAATACAATTTTACGCAGGATTATTGTGCAAGCTGTTCGGCTTTATTAATGATCGCCGCCGGATTACGAATAACCTCAGCCGGGTTTAATGAAATAATCCGGCCAGCGTCCTCTTTTTCTTCAAAGCGCTCCACGCCTTCAATACCGATGGCGACCGCCAGAATCACCACATCGGCTTCGGCGATTTCTTCTTCGCTTAATTCATTTTCAATTCCCATGCCGCCCTGGGTCTCGACTTTTACGTCATAACCTCTTTTTTTGCATTCCTGTTCAATGGCTTCCTGCGCCATGTAGGTATGCGCGATGCCTGTAATGCATGCTGCGACTCCGACGATTTTCATTACTGACTCCTGGTCTTTTATTTGTTTGGCTGATTATTTCAAGTGTTATTGCGTAATCCTGACTTTATACATCTAATGTTTTGGTCATCAGGTTGTAGAGTACGCTGACGTTATCGGCGTGTTTTATTTCATTGCGAAATTCCTCCTGCATAAGTTTTCTGGCAAGGATGGAGAAATACTTCATATGTTGATTAGGGTCGGCAGATTTATTCACCGTCAGCATAAAGACCGTCTCAACTTGCTGGTCACCCCAGATAATGGGTTTAGCAAGGGTGGCCATGCTGATGGTCGAATAACGGATATGATCAGATTTGGTGTGCGGAATGGCGAAACCATAGCCAACGGCGGTGGAGAAGGCGTCTTCCCTTGCCCAGATATCGTCACATAATGGTTCCCGGTTATTGGTGCGATGGTGCAGCCAGAGATTATCGGACATCATTTTGATGACCTCATTTTTATCACTGGCCTGCAAGCCGCAGAGAATAAATTCCGGTGCCAGGATCGGTTTGCTGCTGACCTGTTTGACATCGGGTGCTTGCAACGTCGCTTTGACCTCAGCGGAACGTTTGAGCGTGACGGCATGCTGCGCCAGCTGCTGGCATTTCGTGAAGTTCAGCTCGCGTAACGCGTGTTTGACGCCCGGAATGGCGGTACCGCTCATGCTGAGTTCGTCAAAGCCCATTCCGGTAAAAAGTGGCAGGAAGTCCTGGCTGGCTCCCAGTTCACCGCAGATGCCAATCCATTTACCGGCACGATGTACCTCTTCGGCGGCAAATTGCATGGCACGCAGGAAAGACGGGGCGTAGTTGTCATACACCTCGGCAACCCGGGAATTACCCCGGTCAGCGGCAAAAAAGTACTGCGTCAGATCATTGCTGCCGACGCTGAAAAAGTCGGCACAGGCGGCGATTTCAGGGATGGCGAAGATAACCGAAGGCACTTCCAGCATCACGCCTAATTCGATGCCATCGTTATAAGGCAACCCGGCGTTATCCATCTCCTGCATCACCGCAGCCAGCACCTCACGACACCAGATAACCTCATCGACGTTCGAGATCATCGGAATCATGATTTTGGCCGGTCCATGCGCAGAAGCGGTGAGGATCGCCTTCAGCTGCATGGCAAACAGATCCCGGTAAAGCCGATAGGTACGTACCGCGCGGAAGCCAAGAAAGGGATTCTCTTCGTCACCGATATTCAGGTAGTCCACCGGTTTATCGCCGCCGATATCGAAGGTACGAAAGATGACCGGTTTGCCCGCTGCGCACTTCATGACATCGGTGTAAAGCGTGGCCAGCTCGGCATAATCAGGCGGGGTTGCGCGGTCCATAAACGACATTTCGGTGCGAAACAGACCGATGCCTTCTGCGCCATTGTCAAACGCGGCAACCGCTTCTGCCAGGCTGGCGATATTGGCGGCAATCTCGATGCCGTGTCCGTCTGCGGTGACGGCGGGTTGGTGGACATTTGCCAGCATCTGCTGCTGCATTTGCTGTTGTACGGCAATCTCATGACGGTAATAACGCAGCACCCGCTCATCCGGGGCGGTGATCAGAATGCCCGGATTACCGTCAATAATAATATCCTGCTGCGGATCAAGGTTCAGCGTGGAAAAGTTGATATCTGTCAGCGTGGGAATACCCAGTGAACGCGCGAGGATCGCAGTATGCGAGGTTTTACCTGTCGAGGATAATACCAGGCCAGCCAGCCAGTTTTTGTTGATGCCAAGAAATTTGCTCGGCGTCAGGTTGTCGGCCAGAATAATCGACGGCGTTGTCAGTACCAGGTTATTTTGTGGTAACGCGTTAGCGCCATACAGGGTGATTAATAATTGGCTGGTAATATCCAGGACATCGAGGGTTCTTTCTCTGATATATTTGCTCGATGAGCGGTTAAGTATTTCACAGAACTCTATAGCGGCAAGTGTAATCGCTGACCATGCATTGTTGTCGTTATCAATAAAGCCAGTGATGGCGCTCTGGAAAGTGGCATCGGTGATAATCGATAAATGCGCCTGAATAATATCGTGCTCGACACCGCTGCTCGTCTCCAGAGCAGCAATCTTTTCTTTTTTCAGCGATTCCAGGCCGGTAATCACCGCCTCTTTTTCCTGTGCAGCGGTGCGTTCCTGTGCCGGAGTGCGTGCCAGTATCTCCTGCAATGTCAGGCTCTGGATAACCACCGGTTTGGCAATCGCCACACCGCCGCTGATGCGTGATCCCTGGATAAAACTCAGCTGTGTTTCCCGCAGGGAACGCGGCAGATAACCTGCTGGCGCTGCGGATTCCTCTTCCTGCGTCACTTCATAGGAAGGCAGTTTTTCCAGTAAAGCCGACAGCTGATTTGCGGCGTCACGTGCATCATCACCGCTGAGGGTAATTTCACAGCAATCATTTAATAAAGTATCGGTTGCGACAATCGAAAGGGCACTCTTTGCACTGCCTTCGAGGCCGGTACGGATATTTTTCCAGCGTACAGTAGATTGAAAGTAATTACAAAGACGCTCGATGTGGCCTGCCGGTCTGGCATGAATTCCGTCCTTAAGCTCACATTGATAGCTTATTAATTCTGACATAACCACTCCCAATAAATCGCTAAGTACAACGCTGATTAATTTTGCCAGGTCGATGTGACGTCCTGCATTTGATGTTTTATATCCTTCCGCGTTTCACCGAGAGATTGAATAGAAAAAATGTGCCCTTTACTTGAAAAAAGGCGTCCTGTTTTTGTTTTGTGAGCGTGGTCATAAATTAATTGTTGTTGCCTGAGGTGGTGCCGTAATTGCTATTAAAGCTTCATTTTTACTCTTTCATGGCTGGCGGATAGAGGGGTAAATAATAGACATATCTCTTTAATTCCCCTGATGGTGAATAATATGTATTTTCGTGGGCTGTTATTTGATTTGGATGGGACCTTAGTCAACTCACTTGATTTCGTCGAAGCGTCGTGGAGCGACTGGGCGAATAGAAAAGGTTTTAACGCTCTGGAGGTACGCAATTTCCTGCACGGTAAACCGGCCATCAGCACGCTGCGCCATTTTATGCCACAGGCCAGCGAGGTGGCTATCGGGCAGGAGTTCCTGGCGCTGGAAGATTATGAAGCCCGCAACACCGAGGGGATTACCCCGGTTGCTGGCGCAGCCGAATTCCTCACCCGGCTCAACGCACTGCATGTTCCCTGGGGAATTGTCACCTCTGGCTCGTTGCGGGTCGCTTCTGCACGTATTCACCAGGTCGGTTTTCCCTTCCCTGGCGTGCTGGTGACCAGTGAGGATATTCAGCATGGTAAACCCCATCCGGAGCCTTTTCTGCTAGGTGCGCAGAAACTCAATGTCTCCCCGTCCGATTGCATCGTTTTTGAGGATTCTGAGGCGGGTTTGCGCGCAGCCAGCGCGGCGGGGAGTGTGGTGGTGGAGGTCCTGACACCCCAGGCGAGCGTCCATGATATCGAGACTTACGCCAGCATCAGCCATTACCTCGACCTTGCGGTGACGCCTCAGCGCGGTGCCGATTTTTCTCTCAGGGTTAACCACTGAAGGAGAATATTGCCGGGTTCCACAAGCGGGTGTTCGCCCCGGTGGATATCGTCACGCATACCGATGCGATGATCGCGGTGATTGCCAGCGGCAAGGTGCATATCATTAGCCATCCCGGCAACCCGAAAGACTTTTATACACACCAGGTAATTTATTGATTTATAATGGCTTGTGTAATTGAGGCGTAAACTATATAGCTACCATCGTTTGTCATCGGCAATTCATTAATATTTTTGTACTATCCCATCTCATCAGTTATGATCGGTCACTCAATGAGCAACGAAGGATTGTAGCTATGGATACGACAGAAGCCCTCAAAGGGACTTACTTCTACGGTGGTATGACTAATTTGACACCACAACAACTATGGTGGGCCATCACTGTCGTAGTGGTTAGTGACTACCTTGAAATCTCAGTAGTAGATGCCTCTCTAATCATCTCAGGACAACCAATACTTGGAACCAGAGCAAAACCCGGCAATGCAACGCCAGGCACTTCTATTGCCTCCAAATACCTAAGTAAATGGTTGAACTATCAACTACCACGCGGCTATCGTCTTCCTACTCTCACTGGTAAATCAATCGCTTCTCTCAAATGGACGAGTACTAACAACCTGGGGCGTTTCGTTGGTCGTAATGTTCCCTGGCTTGGTTGGGTTCTTTCATTCATGACGATCTATCAGATTCAGGACGACATTAAATACACATACAACAAGATCGCCTTACCAAAAGATCGCATACAGTGGACGTACTTCTGATGAGAGATTACGAACAAGAGATCATCAACTTTATAGACGAAGGGTATAACACGAAAAAGTACTTCCTCTTTGGACCAAAGAAAGAGATCACCCTTGATATTAGTATCAGGGATGATCTGAAACTCGTTTATGAAGATAACGTAGAACTGATTGATGAGTATTTCAAACGTTGGAATGTTGACCGTGCGAACTTTGAAGTACTCGACTACTTCAATCCAGAGTTCTTAGGTTCGAAGGAACCAGACCCACACAAACCACTTACCCTGATGATGCTTGCAGAAAGTGCTAAAGCTGGTAAATGGTTATATGATTAACGAACTTCATGCCTGTACCATCATGGGAATGTTCTGCAAAACTTCCTGGTACAGGTGTTGAAGCCAAATATGATTTTCGAATTAATTGATAAAATTAATCATCAAGTACCACTACTTTATCTTTTGATAGCTTATCTACTTTTTAGATTAGCCCCTTAGATCACCAGACACTTCGACTCTCTTAAAATAAGAGATAGTCTTGGAACTATGTTTAACACCAGTCAGAATAATAAGATGGTTGAAGTGTTATCAGGACCGGAACGGCGTCGGCGCCGTACTCCGCAGGAAAAAACTGCCATTATTCAGCAGACTATGGAGCCGGGCATGACCGTGTCTCACGTCGCGCGGCTGCATGGTATCAATGCTAATCAGATCTTCAAGTGGCGCAGGCAATATGAAGACGGCTCACTGACCGCCGAGCGGATTCTTAATGCCTCGCCGTGGCGCGTGCTTGAATTTCTCGAACGTCACGGCGGTGGGAGGATTGCGGAGATTGATGCATTGCTAAAGCTCGATCACGTTGCCTCTGGGCAGACTGAGTGATTTACGGATGGCTGACACCACCTCAGCCGGTTTCAGCAGCAGGGAGTTGATGCAGATGTTCAGGATGCGGCAACCCTCAAAGCGCAATGCATTATCGATGGTGATATCAGAGGCAATAATGACCAGCTCGGCGTCGAGGATATTTTTCTCAGTGATCGGATTTTTTAATCCCAGTACGCCCTGAGTTTCTATTTTGATTGAAAAATTGTAGGTTTTCGCCAGCTTTTCCAGCTGCTCGGCGGCCATATAAGTATGTGCCACGCCGGTGGCGCAGGCGGTCACTGCCACGATATGCAGGTTGCGTTCGCTGGTAAAAGGCTGTACTTCATCTCTTGCTGTTCGGGCCATTATAAACTTACTCCCTTGTTCTTACGCCGGTACTCAAGCGGCGTACAGTCATTGATATCCCGGAACACCTTGCAGAAATAGTTGGTATCAGCAAAACCACACTTCTCTGAGACTTCATTGATTTTCAGGTTGGTGTTTGTCAGCAACGTTTTCGAACGTGAGATCCGGGCTAATTTGAGGTATTCATTAAATTTTACGTCTGACTCACGGGAAAAAAGGCGCGACAGATAGCCCGCTGAGATGTTGAAAGTCTCGGCAACGCTCTCCCGGCTAATATCTGTCTGGTAGTGGCTATCGATATGGCTTTTGATTTCATCAAGCAGGGAGAGCGGTTGTTTGTGATTATTCATACCGTCGGTGATTTGGTACAACAGATCATTCAGCAGCGCATAGACAATATGGGCAAAGGTTTCGCTGGTGTGGTTTTGCGTCCTGGCCAGGATCTCCGCCAGTTCAAGCAGGCGATCACGCACCGAGCTGATGGAGTTTTGCAGGTTAAATTTCTCCACCTCTTTGAACTGCGTCCCGTCCCAGTTGCTGATGCTGAACCCGACATCCTGCTTCCAGAAGACAATGGACATGCAGATCACCGGCTCCCCCCACAACGGCGAGTTCCAGCTATCGGCAGGAATATAGGTCACGGTGCCCACCGGACGCTGGCATTTGACGATCTTATCTTCCCCTTTGGGGAGCAGCATGGTGAGCGTTCCTTTTACTGTCAGCTCAATACGTGGCACATGCAGATGGTAAGCCATGATGGGGGCCAGCGCGTTGCCATTGGCGACCAGCACGCTTTCTGTGGTGGAGCACTGGATGCTGAATTCGCTCAAAATCGATTGTATAAATGCGCTCATAATCTGCCTTCCTTATGGCTGCGGTTTGACGACGCTTTTCAGTACCTTAACCGCGATGGCGGTGGTTAAGGTTCCGGCGGCTACCGCGACGATGTATCCCAGATGATTGCTCACCACCGGCAGGACGATCAGTCCGCCCCAGGGCGCAGCATTGGTCGCGCCAAACCACAGCGAGAGCACCGCCGCGACCGCGCTGCCGAGCATAATCGCCGGGATTACGCGTAAGGGATCGGCGGCGGCAAAAGGGATCGCCCCTTCGGTGATCCCCATAAAACCCATGATGACTGCCGGTTTACCCGCTTCCCGTTCGACATCATTAAAAATGCCTTTGAACATGAAGGTGGCGAGCGCCAGCCCGAGCGGTGGGGTGCAATCGGCGGCAGCGACAGCCGCCATCAATTGTGGATTGGTGGAGATAAGCGCGACGGCAAAGAAAAAAGCGGTTTTGTTCATCGGACCGCCCATATCGACGGCGATCATGCCACCCAGCACCGTACCGAGAATGATAAAAGAAGCCCCCTGCATATTGCCCAGCCAGACGCTCAGCCATTTCATCAGCCCGGCAACCGGGTCACCAATGATGTAATATACTGCCATCCCGGTGAGGAAAGTCCCGGCCAGCGGGATGATGAAGATCGGCAGTACCATCCTGATAAAATGGGGGATTTTCAGCCAGGCAATGATATTTAACAGGCACCAGACAATCAGCCCGGCAATGATACCCGCCAGCATTCCGCCTAAAAACCCGGCACCCATCTGATATGCCATCAGGCCGCCAATGGCTCCGGGGGCAATGCCGGGCTTATCCACCATCGAGTAGGCGATAAAACCAGCCAGAATCGGAATAAACAGGGTCAATCCCGCAAGGCCGATCTGCGACATCGCTTTGAGAAACCCGTGATCGGGCACTGCCGCCTGGCCGTTGAACATCACCGCCAGTGCCAGCAAAACCCCGCCAGCGACCACAAAGGGGATCATGTAGGACACACCGGTCATAAAATGACGTTTGGTATTTTTTAATAGTTTTAACATACCCGCCTCATAACATAATTCGGCTACTCGCAAGATAAGGCTCTGATTATCAGGTCACAGAGCGCTTCGGGTGTAGCAACACTCTGTGCTTTGGCGACAAACTCTTCATTCATCAGCATCCGTGCCAGCGTTGAAAAATATTTCATATGTTCGTTTTCCGCCGCTGCCTGGCTGATCGTCAGCATAAAGACTTTATTCACGGGTACGCCGCCCCAGGATACCGGTTGCCGGAGCGTGGCGACGCTGATGGTGGAATCATGGATGGCATCCGTGCGTGCGTGAGGGATGGCAAAACCGGAACCGGCAACGGTAGGAAAGGGGAGCTCTCTGGCCCAGATATCCTGACACAACTTGTCCCGACAGTCGGTGCGCTGGTGCAGCCAGAGATTGTCGACCATTTTTTTGATCACTTCGTTTTTATCTGCCGCATCCAGTTCCCACAGAATGGTTTCCGGTGTCAGCAATGGCTTGCCAGTGTGGGATTTCGTTGCCGCGGATTGCAGCAGCGCGGCGGCCTGTGCAGAGTAGTGAGTCAGACTTATCTGTCGCGCCAGCGCCTGACAATGCGTGAAGTTTAACGATTTCAACGCATGTTTTACGGCGGGAATGGCGCTGGCGCTCATGCTCAGTTCATCAAACCCCATACCCACTAATAGCGGGAGCAGAGCGTCATCCGTCGCGAGCTCACCACAAAGGGCGATGCGTTTGCCTGCGCGGTGAACGTCAGTGACGGCCTGATGCATAGCACGTAAAAAAGCCGGGGCATAGTTGTCATACACTTCGCTGACCCGCGGATTACCCCGGTCAGCAGCAAAAAAATACTGCGCCAGATCGTTACTGCCAAGGCTGAAGAAATCGACCTGTTCGGCCATGCCCGCGATGGCAAACAGCACGGCAGGAACCTCAAGCATGATCCCCAATTCGATCTCATGATCGAAAGGAAGTCCTTCATTGCGCATTTCCTGTTTGACGGATGCCAATACTTCCCGGCACCAGAGCACTTCTTCAATGCGTGCGATCATCGGCAGCAGAATTTTGGCCTTCCCGTGAGCGGAAGCGCTAAGGATGGCTTTTAGCTGCATGGCAAACAGCTGGCGGTGTTGCGGATAGCTGCGCACGGCGCGATAACCCAGCGCGGGGTTATCCTCTCTGCCGGAAGCCAGCCAGGCCACGGGTTTATCGCCGCCGATATCAAAGGTGCGAAATACCACGGTTTTTCCCGCCGCGAGGGTTACCACCGAGTGATAAAGCGCCTCCAGTTCCGGGTAGTCGGGCGGGGTTTGCCGCGCCATAAACGCCATTTCGCTACGAAACAGACCAATACCTTCCGCCCCGTTAGCAAAAGCCGTTTGTGCTTCTTCGACGCTGGCGCTGTTGGCGGCGATGCTGATGTGATGCCCGTCAGCCGTGACGGAGGGAAGCAGGGCAAATTCCTGCAACTTTTGCCGCATCTGCTGTTGTACATTCATTTCATGGCGGTAATAGCGGCGGATTTTTTCATCCAGCGCGGTAACCAGGATGCCCTGATCACCATCGAGAACGATATCCTGCCGGGGGGAAAGGGTGAGGGTGGCAAAATCAATATCGGCAAGAGCAGGGATGCCCAGTGAGCGTGCCAGAATCGCCGTATGTGATGTCGCCCCGGTTGATGACAATACCAGCCCGGCAAGGTGCGTTTTGTTGATAGCCAGAAACTGGCTTGGGGTGAGCGAACTGGCGAAAACAATCACCGGTACATCTGGCAGCAGAAGGTTTTGGGCCAGTGACTGTTCGCCATAGATCCCGGTCAGCAACTGGGTCGCGATATCCAGCAGATCCAGGGTTCTTTCCTGAATGTAATGGCTGGAGGATCGTTCGAGTATGGCGCTGAAATCTATAGCTGACCTGACGATAGCCGACCACGCATTGGTGTGGTCATCAAGATAACCGATCATCCTTTCCTGAAAGGCACTATCGGTAATAAAGGATAAGTGCGCTTCAATCAGGTCGTATTCAATACCGTCAGCTTTATCCAGCGCGGCCATTTTGGCGATGCGCAGATCGTCCAACCCTTTGGTCAGACGCTGTTTTTCGCTTTCCGGATTGAAAGGGGCTGCGGGGCTGCGCACCAGCAACTCAGTAAAGGTCACGCCTGTCATAAAGAAGGGTTTGGCGACCGCAATTCCCGCACTGATGCGAATTCCGCAAAGATACTGAGGATGTAACTCGTGTAAACAGCGGGGAAGGGAACCGGCGACTAACCCGTTCCCGGACTCCTGTTCGAGGTTGAACGCCGACAGGCGATAGAGCAACCCCTGGAGCGCGGCCGCGGCGGCTGGTGCATCAGGTCCGCTCAACGTGATCCGGCAGTTATCGTCCAGCAATGTATCGGTGGCGACCAGAGAGAGCGCACTTTTTGCGTTCGCTTCCAGCTGTGTTCGGGTGTTTTGCCACACAATGTCGGCCTGGAAGCTGTTGCACAGGCGTGCGATATGTCCGGCGGGTCTGGCGTGGATCCCCTCGTTCAGTTCGCATTGCCAGGTGATGTCCATGACCATTTTGACTCCTGAAGCGTAATCCTGGGATCGGTATCTCCCTCGTGGGCGGTATCTTTCACCGTTTGCCTGAGTGCAGATATAGTAAAAAAGAAACCTTTTCTGGAAAATAGTGACCTGATTATGAATTTGTGACAGTTGTCATATTTAATGGATGTTTATGTATTCCTATTATTTTGTTTTTATTATCAATAATTTTTTCGAGGCAGAAGGAAAGGTATGAGGGGTAGGTCACAATTTTTAAGAAGTGATGGTGGCGCAGATGGAATGACGCCTCCTGAGTTTATTTTATCTGAAACTCCACTGCACAGTGATGACAAACACGCTGGGGATAATGATGCCGGTTTCGATACCGAAATAACTGGTGAAATTGTATTGAAAGCCATGATAGATATAGGGAGAGAAGCCGATCCCGGTGGCCTTTTTGAAATCATGATAGGAACCGTGATCGCCACAGTTTTTGAATGCATCGAAGAAAAACTCGCCGGTATAGCCATATACCCCTTTGAAAACCCAGCCATTATCCCAGTCTTTCCAGTCTCTCCTCACACCCATCGCCAGACAGCGGTCATCGAAGCTGTTTTTCATCGTTCCGATGAGAATACTGTATTTTGAGTCTTCAGAAAGTTTGCGTTCGACAGAGAAGAAATTGTTTTCGAAGTTCTCGGTGTATTGCCCATGATTTCCCGTCAGATGGTAAACAAAGGAACCGGTATTGACAGAATAGAGATTTATCTCGCTGGCCTGGCTCATGAAAGCCATAACCAATAAAGAAAGTACCAGGTACTGGTTTATTGTCTTAAGCATTTTGATGTCCGATTTAATTATGGTTGTCAGAACGCAGCACGAGAAAATTAAGACAAAATAAGGCAGGAAAAGTGACAGGGTACCTTCCCTTAGTGCAGAGAGAGGTCTGGCGTGGTCGCGAAGGAATACAAGACAACGTTGTGAATGGCGACATGTATTAGAACCTTATACTGACTGAAAATGCCATAAGAACAATGCATTACAGTGTCTGTGCCACAGCCCCAGAGTTTTACGTTTATGTGTGGGACTACCGTAAACAAGCATAGCCTAATTTTTCTACTGCGCCGTGTCGCTCTCTGGTCATAACATCGGCCATGTGGAGTCAGGTCAACTTTTGATACTCTCTTCGTTTCACCCTCGCTGGACACTTTCCTGCGTCAGGGAGCTGGTATTGGTTGGGTAAATGCTGTTGACACACTTTGCACTTATTTTTCGCCGACTGATGCTTATAAAGTATTTGAGCGCCGGGATGAAAGCGGAACCTGGGTCATGGTTACAGCATGAATTATGAAGAGGATGTTATGAACACCAGTAATCTTTATCTATTACAACCGCTTGATGGCAGCATCATTAGGTTTAATCCTGAAACCGGGGAGCGTGTTTCGATCATTTCAGGCCTGCGATCTCATCCAGATGGTATTGCCGTTGATGTGAAAAATAAGAAGATTTATTGGACAAATATGGGGGAGAACAAGGAGCCTGAAACCCTGGAATTTTTCCAGGCAGATGGCAGTGTTGAGAGCGCGAACCTGGACGGTTCTGACCGTAAACGCTTAGTAGAAAATGGGCTTTTCGTGACGGGTAAGCAACTTATCCATGATAGTGAAAATGGGTATCTTTACTGGTGCGATCGCGAGGGGATGCGTGTTTTTCGCTCGAAAGAAGAGGGTTCAGATCCGTCGGTACTCATTCAGACCGGTGTTTTTCCTCAGGATGCCAGAGACTATACGCGCCATTGTGTGGGAATCGCTATTGATTCAAAACAGGGTTTTCTCTACTGGACCCAAAAAGGGCCTTCAAAAGGTGGGAAGGGGCGCATTATGCGTGCATCGCTCACTCTCCCTGCAGGAAAAACGGCATCTACACGTCAGGATATCAAGCCGGTAATGGAAAATTTACCGGAACCGATTGATCTGGAATACGATTTTAGCAATAACCTGATGTATTGGACTGACAGAGGAGACAATCTGAAAGGGGGAAACACGTTAAACTGTGCGTCGGTACACAATGGCGAGTTTAGCCATCATCGTATCCTTGCTACGGGTTTAGACGAAGGTATTGGGTTGGCGTTAGATCATCATCGTGAGGTGATTTGGATTACCGACCTGGGCGGCAATTTATGGCAATACAAACTGAATTCAGATCAACCGCTTAAGCTTATCGCCAGCTTTGGGCCGCTGACCGGCATTGCTCTCGGCTGATTGGCTTCACATCCGGGTTCGACTCTGTCACTGAGCGGAATCGAACCTGTTAGCCTTTCCATCAGTGTCATTATTTAAAGAAAACGAAAAGATTATGCGAGATCATATCCCGCTCGTGGGATTAGGAATAATCTTACCTTTCGTTTCCTTTGGATTTGATCTTATGCTTTGCATTAATGCAGTTGGAGGTTGTAAGTACCTGATAAAAAGGGATTCAATACTTTATGTTAAAGGTGATGGCAACAAAAGCTACATCTACATCAATTACATGAAAGATCCCATTGTCAGTTCAACATCTTTTGACGAACTCGTCTCACAGATTGCCGTGCAGGGAAACGTTGTTGACTCAATGCTTCATCGCGAAAAAGTTACCGGAAAATATGAAGAGCCAATACAACTTGTGCACAGCCATCGAAATTGACAGAGGTCACAAGGCATGGCGTTAAATGTAAGATGAACCCGCCTTAAAGAAAACAAAGCACTCAGGAATGGCTTAGCCAATGAGTGCTCTGGCTTTAGCTCTTATATCTGAAAGCTCCGAAGCGGTGACTGTTCCTTTCTTTGTCACTTTTCTGACTCTCCAGTCAACACACGTAATCTGGTCTGCCAACGCAACGCACTCACGATTGCCTGAAAGCTCAACCATGAGGTGTTTTTATATAAAAATCAAAATGTTATAAAAATACGCGTAACGTGAATTATGTTAAATTAACTATCCCATTCATTCCGGAATACCACCTCTCCCGTAACGGCGCGAAAACCCCGGCGATTGCAGCTGCCTGCATGATTTCCTGCAGCGTACTCTTTATCGAAATCATTGCTCGTTGCGCATCACGCAATGATTATTTATAATAACATCGTGCAAAAAATCAGGAAAAGAGAAGTGATAAAAACTTGGAAACATAAGGGATTACAACAACTTTTTATGACAGGCAATCCAAAAGGAGTATTAAGCGATAAGAAAGATGTGGAACGGATACGGCAACGTCTTTATGTAATCGATAACGCCGATACACTGGATGAGATCGCAGCTTTTTCTCAGTATAAGTTTCACCCACTGACGGGGAACCGAAAAGGAACATATTCAGTTACCGTTCGAGCAAACTGGCGAATCACGTTCGAATTCAAGGACGGTGACGCATACATTTTAGATCTAGAGGATTACCACTGATGACTATGTTTAACCCTCCACATCCTGGCGGCATTATCGCTGAGTCATTGGAAGATTTAGCGTTATCAATTAATACAGCTGCACGTGCGCTGGGTGTTGCACCCTCAACCCTTTCACGTGTTTTGCGTGGAGAGACGGCGATAAGCCCTGAAATGGCTGTGAAGCTCGAAGCTGCCGGAATTGGCACTGCCCGACACTGGCTTGCGATGCAATCAGGCTATGATCTGTGGCATGCTCAGCAGGATACTGATGTCAGCGCCATTAAAACATTGTATATAGCTCCTGACAGGTCAGCACAACATACCTGAAAGCATGTCTCCCGTAGCGGCGCGATTTATCGCGCATCTTCCAGCCCTGATGATGGAAAACCCGCGCGATAAATCGCGCCGCTACTGGTCAGTTAATCAGGAATATATATTCCACGCGGCTTCCATGGCTTTCCCCTGCACAGTTTTATAGCCATAACGGTTGATGGTCGCTTCCAGTGCCGCGAGGGTTTGCAGTACGCAGTCCTTGCGCGCGTTGTAGCCCATGGTGCCGATACGCCACATTTTGCCTTTTAATGGGCCGAATGAGGTGCCGATTTCGATGCCAAAATCGTTAAGCATACATTCACGGATTTGCTGGTCATGCAGGCAATCAGGAATGTTAATACCCATCACATTATTCATTTTATGCTGAGGATCACCGAACACTTCCAGCCCCATCGCTTCAACTCCGGCACGTAACGCATTGCCATGCAGTGCATGTCGGGCGATACCTGCATCAAGGCCTTCCTGCACAATCAGGCGGGCGCACTCACGCGCACCATACAGCGCTGATGTCGCCTCGGTATGGTGGTTAAGCCGTTCACTCCCCCAGTAATCCATGATCATGGCGAGATCGAAATAATTGGAAGAGATGATGGGTTCGTCGCCATCATGATGTCGGGTATCGCGAATGCCTTCTTCAACGTGACGACGTCGCTGGATGTAGTCGGCCATCGGCTCACTCAGTGTCACCGGCGAGGTGCCGGCGGATCCGCCGAGGCATTTTTGCATCCCGGCGGAAACAGCATCTAAACCCCATGCATCTGTTTCGAGGGCATTGCCGCCAAGGGTGGCAGTGGCATCGGTATAAAACAGCACGCCATAACGCTGACAAATTGCCCCCAACTCTTCCAGCGGTTGTCGCATGGTGGTCGATGTATCGCCATGCACGGTTAACAACATGGCTGGCCGGACGCGCTTGATGGCATCTTCGATCTGGTCTGGGGTAAACACCGTACCCCATGGCGTTTCAATGGTATGGACCTCCGCCTGGCAACGACGGGCAATTTCACACAATAAATGCCCAAAGCGACCGAAAACCGGCACCAGAACTTTATCTCCTGGCCGAATGGCCGACACCAGAATCGCCTCAATGCCCGCACGTGAAGTCCCATCAACCAACAAGGTCCAGGGGTTTGTGGTGCGGAACACGGAACGATACAACATCATGACTTCGTTCATATATGCCGTCATCGCCGGGTCGTACTGCCCAATCAGTTGTGCTGACATCGCCCGTAATACGCGGGGATCAGCATTAATTGGGCCTGGCCCCATTAACAGGCGCTGCGGGGGATTTATCTGGCCGAAAACTTGCTTGTTCAAAGAAAATTCCTGCTGTTAGTGACGTAATATTTTGCTGACAAACTGGCGGGTACGCTCATGAGTCGGGGCATCAAACACCTGTTGTGGTGAACCTGTTTCCACCACCTGGCCATCTGCCATAAACACCACCTTCGACGACACCTCACGGACAAAACTCATCTCATGAGAAACGATAAACATGGTGATCCCTTCAGAGGCCAGCTCGCGGATAGTATCCAGCACCTCGTTGACCATCTCAGGGTCAAGTGCCGCCGTAACTTCATCCAGCAACAGAATGGTCGGCTTTAGCGCCAGTGCGCGGGCAATCGCCACACGTTGCTGTTGTCCGCCGGAGAGCTGATCAGGATAAGCATTGATGCGATGTGACAGCCCCACTCGTTCCAGCAGACGCCGTGCATCCTGCTCCACTTCCTTTTTTGACCAGCCTTTAATTTTGGTGGGTGTGATCATCACGTTTTCCAGCACTGTCATATTCTGGAACAGGTTGTATTGCTGGAAGACGATAGCAATGGACTCTCGCAGCTGACGTAACTCGTTTTTATTGGTGTAATTCACCGCGCTGTTTTCCAGCAAAACCTGCCCTTCTTTCGGTAGCAGCAATCCCATCAGCACGCGCAGCAAGGTACTTTTGCCAGAACCAGAAGGTCCGATCAGGCTGACGATGTCGCCCTTCTCCACCGATAAAGTGACATTTTCCAGCACGGGCTGGTCGTTATAGGCGGCTTTTAAATTAATGATGTCGAGCTGTGGCAATTTTTCTCTCCAGACGCTTACCGAGACGCGATAACGGATAAGACACAATGAAATAAAGCATGAGGACAACGGCATAGACCAGCGTGGCCGAGTAACCTTTATCAGAAAGGATTTTGCTGGCGGAGGTGAGTTCCATCACACCAATCTGCGAGGCAAGCGTCGTGTCTTTGATGTACATAACGAAGAAACTGAAGGTTGGCGGAATCACCACCGTCAGGGATTGCGGAATGATCACGTAACGCAATGTCTGTAAATAGGAAAAATTCAGCGTTACCGCCGCTTCCCACTGGTTATGATGTACGGATTCCAATCCACTGCGGATGATCTCCCCTAAGTAGGCAGCGGCGATAATGCATACGCTGATCAACGCCACGGTGAAGGTGGAAAAACGCAGCCCGGAATATTGGCTGATAAAAAACACCAGAAATAACGTCACCAGAAAGGGAATGCGCCGGAAAATAAAGAAATAAACATGTACCACTCCGCGCAGCGGTGACAGCAGCGGCGCTTTGGTATTGATGGTCACTGCCAGCACGAAGCCCGCAAGAAAACCAATCAGGCAACCAAACGCCGACAGCGCCAGCGTGATCCCCAGCCCCTGCAATAACAACAACAGGTTGTAATATGAGAACAACCCTGTAATTTCCGACCAGTCGAAGTAACTCATCAAAATACCCCCGTCCTGGCGCGAAACAGAAATCGTCCCATAATGGCCAGAGCAAAGGTGGCGAGGATGGTGATAGCGATATAAATAACGGCAGCCACGGAGAAGGATTCCACCGACAAATAAGTTTGTGAACTCAGGTTATAGGTGCGACCGGTGAGTTCTTCGACGCCAAACATTGAAGCCATCGAGGTACCCAGAGTCATAACAATGAACTGGTTCGAAAGGGGGCGAAACATCACCTTGATCACGTGCGGAAGAATGACGTAACGGATGATCTGGATACGTGAGAATCCCAGAACTTCTGCAGCTTCGATTTCCATGCGGCGTACAGAATCGAAACCTGCTCGCTGGATTTCACACAAATAGGCACCGGCGTTGAAAGTGGCACCGATCAGCACCGCCGTGAAGGGCGAAAGCAAAATACCGACTTCGGGCAGAGCAAAAAACAGAAAATAGATCTGCACCAGCTGAGGGGTATTGGTGGCAAAAATCACATACGCGTTAATAAATTTGCCTGCCAGTCTGGGGCCATAGCGCAGGATGCTGGTACAAATCATCGCAATAACCATACCAAAGGCGAAAGCCAGCACTGCCAGTTGCAGGCTAATCCAGGCTCCGCCTAACAGGTAAGGCAGCTGATCAAGAATAGGGAAAAAATTCAGGTTCATCAGAACAATGCTCAATCACACATGGGCGCCCTGACCTTCCGGGCGCCCGATTTAGTCAGAACGAAAATCAGTATTTCGTTGGCGAGGCGGTGGGATCATGCAACATGGCGTGACCGAACCATTTCTTCCAGCTGGTGCCGATAAAGCCTGATTTATGCAGCGAGGCGATCTCGGTATTTAACTTCTCGCGCAGCGCTGTGTTGCCTTTGCTGACGGCGATACAGTCGTAATCCACCTCAATCGGATCATCCACGACGTGCCATTTGGTGGGGTATTTTTTGGTGTAATCCAGCATGAAATCGAGCACGTCAATCAGCGCATCGGCACGGCCCTGGGCAATGGCGCGAACGGCATCCGGGTAGTTATCGAGGATTAACAACTGTGCCTTGGGAATATTGTCCTGGATGTATTTGATTGGCGTGGTGCCGCGCACCTGCACCAGTTTCACGGACGGATCATTCAGATCCTGCCATTTTTTGTATGGCTTTTTATCGGTAGTGAGAATGCCCAGAACTTCGGTGTTGACCGGATCAGTGAAATCTACCACCTTCATGCGATCATCATTACGGGTCATCCCGCCCATCACCGCATCAATCTTGTCTGACATGATAAATGGCACACGGTCATTCGATCCTACCGCAACCAGTTCCAGTTTCACGCCCATTGAATCGGCAATTTTTTTCGCTACGGTCGCATCAAAACCTGAGATCTGATTTTTATCGTCATACACCCCTAACGGTGGGAGATTTGGATTCACGCCGACGATCAGCGTTTTGGATTTCATGATTTCATCCAGCGATCTGGCGTTAGCTGTTGCGGCACCAAATAGCGCGCTGGCAATACAACTCGCGATGACCATCTTTCCCAACATACTCATTTTACTCATTATTTAAATCCCCGTGTCGTCTGATTGCTTACCCTGGTGTTGGCAAATTACCAACGATATAAACTTCGTATGCTTTACATATACGATTGGTATACGATACCATGCCTTCCATCTTGTCAAGTCTCAATGAGCAGTTGTCGACCAAAAAGGGTGACTTTTATGCAGCACACTTCGGGGAAAAACGTCCGTTTCGTTTTTGACAATCAGGGATATATGGCATTAGCGGGCCAGAGTATTGCCGCCGCACTTTTTTCGAGTGGCGTCAAAACGTTGCGCTTCAGTCCTCACCAACATCAACCCAGAGGCATGTTTTGCCTGATGGGGTCGTGTCAGGAGTGCCTGGTCATGGTGGAGGGTAAGCGGGTATTAGCTTGCAAAACTGAGGCCAGTGCTGATCTGATTGTTCACTCTGTACCGGATATCGATCCTTATGAATCATTATGACCTGATCGTCCTGGGTGCCGGTCCAGCGGGTGTTTCTGCCGCACTGCTGGCATCAGCGAAAGGACTGCGTGTCGCGCTGTTCGATGAAAATTCCGCTGCCGGTGGCCAGGTTTATCGCGCACCGATCATGCCAGACGCAAAAATGGACGGCGCAGAATTCAGGGCCGGTGAAACCCTGCGTGATGAACTATCACGGAGCAACGTGTGCCTCTTTTTAGGGCATACCGTGTGGGCGGTAACCGGCGATTATCGTGTTGATGCGCTCGGGCCGGACGGTTCGATGTCCTGCACCACGACGGTGCTGCTGGTGGCGAATGGCACCACCGAACGTGTTGTCCCCTTCGAGGGCTGGACTCTGCCGGGGGTCATTGGCCTGGCCGCCGCCACGATTTTACTCAAATCGCAGCGCACCTTGCCGGGTAACACCACCCTGGTCGCCGGATGTGGGCCTTTGCTGGTGGCGGTGGCGGGTAATACCCTCAAAGCAGGCGGCAAGGTGATGGGGATTGTGGATATTGCGTCGCGGGGCGAGTGGTGCAGCACAGCCGCTACGTTGCTGGCCCGCCCGGCCATTTTCAAACAAAGCCTGAGTTATGGCCTGCCGATTTTGCGCGCCAGAGTCCCCATTTACTCACGCCATACCCTGGTGAAGGTCAGTGCGCAAGGCGATCAGTTACTGGCTGAACTCGCTCCGTGCGATGCTTCGGCGCGGCCCATCGCTGGCCCGACTAAACGGATTCTGGTGGATTGTGTTGCCGTGGGTCATGGCCTGACGCCCTCCTCCGACATTACGCGTCTGCTGCATGCAAAGCATGATTATTCCCGCGAAGCGGGAGGCTGGATTGCCCGGACGGATGAGAATGGCCAGACCAGCCGTGAACGGCTGTTTGTGGCCGGTGACAGCGCCGGTATTCGCGGTGCCGCTGCGGCCGTTGAATCAGGTAAGCGGGTCGGATTGGCCTGCGTGGCCATCATTCGCGGTGAAACGATGCCCGCACCTGAAGCAGAGAACCTGACCAAAGCCTGGCAGCATGCCGCCCGTTTCGGGCAGAAGATGGCCGCGATGATGGCGCTGCGTGAAGGACATGTTGAGAGCATCCCGCAGGATACCGTGGTGTGCCGCTGTGAAGACGTGACGCGGGCGGAAATTGAACAGGCCTGCGAGGCTGGTGCGCGGGAGGTTAACCAGCTAAAAGCCTGGACGCGCTGTGGCATGGGACCCTGCCAGGGGCGCACCTGTGGTGACATTGCTGCCGAACTGCTGGCAAACAAACAGGGTGTTTCGCGTGAATCTGTCGGGATCTTCTCTCCCCGTACTCCTCTTCGTCCTCTCACCATCAGCGATATGACCGGTGACTACGACTATGCAGACATTCCAATTCCCAAGGCGGCCCCCCTGTGAGTGTACTTAACGCTTCATCACGCTTTGATGTGTGCATCGTGGGTGGCGGCGTTATGGGCTGCTCCACCGCGCTGTTTCTGGCCAAAGCCGGGATGCGCGTGGTGGTTCTGGAACGCAATGCCCTGTGCCGCAGCGCATCCGGCGTTAATGCCGGGACCTTAACGCTGCACATGACCCGCGCGGCACTGGTGCCCTACGCCATAAAGGCCTGGGAAATGTGGATGCAGCCAGAAACCTGGCTGGGACAGGGCGTACTGGCGACCCATGCGCCCGGTTTATCTCTCGCCTTTACCGATGCCGAAGTGGCAATCCTGGAAGAACGTGCCGCCGCGCGGCGTGAATATGGCGCAGATATCTCGATAATCTCCCCGCAGGCGGCGATGAGGATCGATCCAGGTATCAATGGCTCCATCAAGGCGGCAGCCTTCTGTGAAATAGACGGTTTCGCCAGCGCCTATCTGACTGGCCGTGCGTTTCATGCGGCATTACGCGCAGCCGGAGTGACCATCATGGAACAATTCCCGGTTGGACATATTGAACGACAAAGCGCGGGTTATCGCATTGCAAGCGAAGATCGTAGTCAGTCTGTTGAGTCCTCCCGGCTGGTGCTGGCGGGTGGTGTCTGGCTGGAGCCGATGCTGAAGATGGTCGGCATGACTATTCCGGTGAAAACGCTGATCAACCAACTGATTGTCACCGAAAGAATGCCGCCGGTGATGCGTTCGGTCCTGAGCATCGCCAATGGCCTGCTCTCCATGAAGCAGTTTGCCAATGGCACCGTGGTGATTGGCGGTGGCTGGCAGGGCATCGGTTCACGTGAACTGGGCGGCAGAGAAACGATTCCCGAGAACCTGATCGGTAACCTGCGGCTGGGACAGCATGCAGTGCCGGCGCTGGCCTCCGCCCGCGTCGCCCGTATCTGGCTCGGTCTTGAGTCCGAAACCGCGGATGCGATGCCGATGATTGGGCCAGTGCCGCAACACCCGGATCTCTACGTTATCGGATGCGTCCACTCCGGCTATACCAGCGGCCCTTATATGGGCAAGTTGCTGGCTCAGCAGATTTTAGGCCAGCAACCGGAAATGCCCCTTTTCGACCCCTCACGACTGCTATCCATTGAAAACAACGCGGTCGCTTCCTTTTCCAGAGGCTAATAACAAAATGAAAGAGTTACACCATTACCAGGGTGTGTATGCGGCGACGGTCTGTCCGATGGATGAGACGGGCAAATACATTGATGAAGCAAGCCTGATTGCGCATTTGCGCCAGGTTTCTCAGGTGGAAGGGATTCGCGGACTGTTGATTAACGGGCATGCGGGCGAAAACTTCGCGCTGTCACGTGCGGAAAAACGCCGGGTGGTGACACTGGCACGTCAGGTGTGCCCGCCAGACACCCTGCTGGTAGCGGGTCTGAATGCGGAGGACAGTTACGATGCTCAGGCTCAGGCCGATGATGCGAAAGCCGCAGGGGCCGACGCCATTCTGCTGTTCCCCCCCTATTCCTGGACGCTCTCTACCGACGATAAAACGGTACTCAATCACCACCGGATCGCCAACCAAAACGCCGCCTTACCGATGATGCTGTATCAATCGGGGGTGAGCAGCGGCGGCATGGCTTATCCACCGAGCCTGCTGCAGCAATTGGTCTGTTTACCTGACGTGGTTGCGGTGAAAGAAGGCAGCTGGGAAACCGCCACCTATGAGGCGAATCTGCGCCTGGTCCGCGAGGTTGCCCCGCACGTCGCAGTGATGGCTTCGGGTGATGAGCATCTGCTGACCTGCTTTGCGCTGGGCACCGATGGCAGCCTGGTGAGCTTGGCGGCGGTCGTCCCGGAACTGGTGGTGGCGCTGTACAACGCGATGCAGGAACAGAACCTCGCTGAAGCGCAACGATTGCACCAGTTTGTTTATCCATTGGCGAAGGAGATTTACGGCACCTGGCCCGGTACCCATGCCAATGCGCGGTTGAAAGCCTGTCTGCATATTGCCGGGCATCTTCCCCACGCCATGCCCCGCCCGCCCGTGCCTGCCGTTGATGACGCGCAGCGCCAGCGGTTAGCGAAGGCGCTGGCTTTTGCACAATCCTTTACTGCCATTTCCTGATTGCAAGCGGAGAACAACATGACGAGTACCCTGATTCGCGGTGGGCGCATTATCACTGCTGTCGACGATTATCACGCCGACATTCTTATTGAGAATGAAAAGATAGTCAGCATCGGGCTGAACCTGCAACCCGGTGCAAACTGCCAGATCATTGAAGCCAGCGGGATGCTGCTGTTTCCCGGTGGTGTCGACTGCCATACCCATATGGAAAATACCTTTGGCCCTTCCGTGACCGCCGATAACTTTAAATCAGGCACCCGCTCGGCAGCATTTGGCGGTACCACCACCATTATCGATTTTGCTTTGCAAAATCATGGTACCAGCCCGTTGCAGGCCATCGAACGCGCACAATCGAAAGCTGACAACGTCGCCAGCATTGATTATGGCTTTCACGTCATCATCACCGAGGTGGACAAACAGGTGCTGGAAGATATGCGCTATGCCATCCGTCATGAAGGTGTTTCCAGCTTCAAAATGTTTATGGCCTATCCGGGTACGGTGATGTCAGACGATGCTGCCATTTTCCAGGCCATGCGCATGGTGGGACAGCATGGCGGCATGGTCGCGCTGCATGCGGAAAACGGCACCATCGTTGAATTGTTAATTCAGGAAGCGCTGGCTCAGGGCCACACCTCCCCCCGCCACCATGCCCTGACGCGTCCCGCCTTGCTGGAAGGTGAAGCGACCCACCGTGGTATCAAACTGGCAGAGCTGGCCGAAGCTCCGGTCTACTTTGTGCATTTGTCAGCAAAAGAAGCGCTTAAACATGTGGTGGAAGCGCGTGACCTGGGCATCCCGGTGTTTGCCGAAACCTGCCCGCATTACCTGTTCTTTGATGAGTCTTCTTACGCTGATAGCGATGAGTCCGACAGCTTTGATGGCGCGCGTTTTGTTATGAGCCCGCCGTTGCGATCCAAAGAAGCACAAAACGCCCTGTGGACAGCACTGAAAACTGATGACCTGCAATTGATCTCCACCGACCATTGCCCCTACTGCATGAAAGAAGGTCACTTAGGAAAAATTAATCAGAAGCCGCTGGGCGCGAATGATTTCTCCAAAATCCCTAACGGCGTGCCCGGTGTCGAGACGCGTATGACCGTGGTGTATGACGGCGGCGTGCGCAGTGGTCGTATCTCGCTGAACCGCTTTGTGGAGCTGATGTCCACGGCCCCGGCCAAGCTTTTCGGTCTTTTCCCGCAAAAAGGCACCATCGCGGTGGGCAGCGATGCCGATATCGTCATCTTCGATCCGAATGAAAAGCACACCATCAGTGCTGCGACACAGCATAGCGACGTTGACTTCACGCTGTTCGAAGGACATCAGGTTCAGGGCAAAGTGAAGAAGGTTTTATTACGTGGTGAGCTGCTGGTTAATGATGACCAGTGGGTGGGCAAAACCGGCCAGGGACGTTTCATTCAACGTGGTGAAGTGGGTAAGTGGTAGGAGAACGTGATGCCTTACTATGACTATCATTGCCCGGACTGCGGCACGTTTGAATTGCGTCGCTCGGTGGCGGAACGCGATCAACCGGCACCCTGTCCGGTCTGCTCGCAACATGCTGAAAGGAAGCTGAGCTTCCAGCCGGTGTTACTGCGCAGTAAACCGGGCGCGGAGGTCCGTAATCCGTTACATGTGGAGGGGTGCCCCTGCTGCCCGGGGCAGATCAAGTAATCCCCGTGGCGAGGGTATGCGTCCGCCGCAGACCCTCGCGCGGCTAGTTGCCTTCGGTGATCCTTTTCATCACGAATGTCGACAGGTTTCTGAGGTGGGTTCTCACTGCCTGGCTGGCCGCTGTGGCATCTCCGCTTTGCCAGGCTCGCAGGATTGCCATATGTTCTTCACGGTCTTCTTCGATGCGGTTAAAGGGGGTGATCAGTTCAAACATCCGGCTCTGAGTGCGGGCCTGTTCAATCATCCGCGCCAGTACGGCATTGCCTGAATGCTGAGCAAAGAGGGTATGTACGGTATCATCAACCTCCCAGTAGGCTTGCTCGGGCTGACCAGCAGATAACGACTGAACCTGATCAGCCAGTTGATCAATCACTCCGGCATCAATTTTGTTGATGGACAGCGCAATCGCTTCGGTTTCCAGCAGTTCGCGGACTTTCATGATTTGAAAATATTCCTGCGCGCTAATGAAGCGGACGGAATAGGAACGTGCGCTTGATCTGACCAGCAACCCTTCACCTTCGAGTCGCAACAACGCTTCACGCAGCGGTGTCCGGGAAATATTAAGTTCTTCAACCAGTCGACCTTCAACTACCGCCCCGCCGCTACGGAGGGTTTTTTCCAGGATCATACGGCGAAGCATCTGATAGGCCACTTCGCCTAACTTTTCTGCAGAGGCTTGTTTTACTGAGGTCACTTGGTACTCACCGTCAAGACATTTACTGGAAAGTATACAATACGTGTACGATTGAAAAAAGCAGTAAAGCCTGATAATTAGTGGACATGAAAAGCCGATAAAACAGGATGATAATTGACTCTGATGTCATCAGGCCCTTACCTCAGTGGCTCACCACCCTCGGTGACGCTGGCGTATCATTCCGGTATGAGCGATCAACGCTGCCTGCGGATATTGAGATGGCCGCATAAAAAGAGATCTAAAATAAGTTTTCAGTATCGACAGGGTAATGATTCCCCCGGACACGGCGGTGAAAAAATAAGAGGGTTCTTTATTTTATTAAGGAATGACTTAATGATTATCACGGCTCATCTTGTTGGCCGTAAATTATTGCAAACGAACTTCACTCCCCCAATGGCTGCTCATAAAATAATGTTGTTACAGCTAATGGGTTGTATTCATTGCCGTGCCAATACCAAAGGCACGGATGGCGTAAAAATAAATCATTCATTATAAATTAAGGGAATAAAATGCATAATATATCGAGAAGAAAATTAATCGTAGCTTCCTTAGGAGCAACGGCACTGGCTGCAACGGGGAGTGTTTTTGCGAAAAGTGGTGAGAGTAACAAGACATCATTGAGAGGAAATAAAATGAGTAGCAAAAGAGCATTGATCATTGTTGATATGCAGAATGATTTCCTTCCTGGCGGTGCGCTTGCGGTTCAGGATAGCGACGTGATTATTCCAGTCATAAATAGCCTGTATGATAAGTTTGATAATATTATTGTAACTCAGGACTGGCATCCGGCAGGACATATCTCTTTTGCCAGCAGTCACGAAGGGAAAAAACCGCTCGATGTTATTGAAACCAGCTATGGTCCGCAGGTTTTATGGCCCGATCATTGCGTGCAGGGCAGCTCAGGGGCTGAAATCAGCAAGCAGGTAAAAACGGACAAAGCACAATTAGTGATTCGTAAAGGCTACAACATAGAGCTGGACAGCTATTCTGCCTTTGAAGAAGCCGATCACAGTACGCCAACAGGACTTGCAGGCTATCTGAATGAGCGCGGGATCAGCGAACTTTATGTGGTGGGTGTGGCGACAGACTTTTGTGTCGGCTGGACTGCAATGGATGCGGTTAAAAAAGGCTTTAACGTCAGCGTCATTGAAGATGCAACGAAAGGGATTGATCTGGACGGTTCTCTCGCTGACGCCTGGGATAAAATGCAGGCCGCTGGCGTTAAGAGAGTTAACTCAGCAGATATCACCGCTGTGGTTCGCGCTTAAATCGCAAAAGGTAGCGAACAATGTTCGCTACCTCCTTCCCGGCTATTTTTGTTCAGCGCTTTTCTGCTGCTTGTTTGCCATATGATGGCCGACAACACATCCAACGGCTGCGCCAATAACGGCATGATGTTTGAGGTGCCCTACCGCAGCACCGACGGCTGCCCCTTTGAGACATCCTTTTGCCTGTGCCTGGGAAGTCACGGACATCAGCAGGCTCAAAGTGATGACCAGGATCGAGATTTTACGCATTTAAGTTCAGTCCACAGGAAATGAGATACTACTCGGGATCTCAGAATAGCGACCGCAATCCAAATGGTGAATAAACAGGTTAAGGAGGTAAGCGGAAAAACTGTAACTCTCTGATTCGACATGTTTCTTACTGAACAATCAGGGGCACAGTGTTTAATTTTTAGTGTGTTTTTTTATGTACATAAAAGTTTGTTGTAACTAACCAGGGAGGGCATTCTTTCAAATCCGTGACTATTTAACAAATTTTGGGTTCAATACTATTAAAGACCACTTAAATAATCATAAGAGAGGCCGTATGCCGCATATTATTCTGAGTGATATCTGTGCCTGCATCAGTGAGCTAAAGAAAAATCCTATAGCAACAGTCAGTGCCGGAGATGGCTTTCCGGTGGCGATACTGAACCGCAATCAACCCGCATTTTATTGTGTACCTGCTGAGCTTTATGAAAAAATGCTCGATGCACTGGACGACCATGGGCTGGTCCAACTGGTTAATGAGCGCAACGATCAGCCATTGCTGGATGTGGACCTGTCGAACGCATGAGATCTTAAATTTTTGACGACGATCTCTCAATCTTTACTCAACTTCTTCCCGCCTCTGCCGATAGTGATCACAGCATAGACTTTTACAGGTCTGTTTTAGCTCGCTTTGAAAAACACCAGGTAGGTAGGACAACCATATCCCGGCCTGCACAGCGATGTGCAGAAGAGGCATCCGTCATGTCCGGCAGGGAAAAATCATGCAGCAAGCCATGAAGGTTACGCCCTTGTCAGCGTAGCCAGAGAAGGCACTGCACATGTCTTATTCAACGGAATAGCGATAACCTCCTGGGGTGTCTTATGTTTGGTGTAAAAAAATTGAGCCTTGCGCTGCATTTCTCCAAAGATGGCAACATAGTGAAGGATATTAATGCGATCAAACAGCATGTGGCATGGATTGAGTTTTTGCCTGATGGCGAAATACTTAGCGCCAACCCGCAGTTTCTTGAGGTTACCGGCTACACCCTGAGTGAAATACAGGGTAAACATCACCGGATTTTCTGTAGTCCGGTTTACAGCCAGTCGCCGGAATACCGCAGCTTCTGGCAGACACTGGCCACAGGCGAGTCGGTCAACGGTATTTTTGAACGCTTTAATAAGCAGCAGCAACGGTTCTATCTCAGCGCCACCTACTTCCCGGTCAGCGATGATAAAGGCAAAGTCTACAAGGTGATTAAAGTCGCCACTGACATTACCGCGCGGCATCAGGAGCTGGAGCACAAAGAAGCCGTCATCACCGCGCTGGATCGTTCAATGGCGGTGATTGAGTTTACTCCCGACGGGCATATCATCGGCGCTAACGACAATTTCCTCACCCACATGGGTTATCAGCTGCCCGCGATTATCGGCAAACATCATCGCATCTTCTGCTACGACAATTTTTACCGTGAGAACCCTGACTTCTGGCAAAAAATCAGTAAAGGCCAGCATTTTGTCGGTCGCTTTGAGCGCAAAACTGCCAGCGGAGAACGTATCTGGCTCGAAGCCAGCTACAATCCTGTCTATGACGCCGATGGCAAGGTTTACAAGGTCATCAAGATTGCGTCGGACATTACCAGCCGCGTTGAAGCCGCAAAACGCGTGGCGGATATCGCGGTGACCACTTCGGAACAAACCTCGCAAATCACCCACAATGCCAATGAAGTGCTGGATGAGACCGTCCGTAATTCGGGCTTGGTGGCACAGCAGGTAAATGCCGCTACCGAGATCGGTGCACAGCTGAACGCCTCCGCCAAAAGCATCAGTGAAGTGGTGGAGTCGATTAACCTGATTGCCTCGCAAACCAATATTCTGGCGTTGAACGCAGCGATTGAATCGGCACGGGCTGGCGAAGCCGGTCGCGGTTTTAGCGTGGTCGCGGGTGAAGTGCGACGGCTGGCGGCTTCCACCTCAACAGCCACGAAAAAAATCACCGAAGTGGTGGAAGAGAATGCGCGCCTGATCCAGCAAATGTATCAACAGCTGGATGAGGTCAAACATTTTGTGGTGACCGAGCAGGATAAAATCAGCGATCTCTCGCGCAGCCTGCGCGAAATCAACCGCGGCGTGCACGAATTTGTTAATGTCATCCATCGTCTGGATGTGTGACTATTTATCGGGACGGGAGCCGAATGGCTCCCCCCTTCTGTCCTGTCAATGCAACATGGAATGACCTGCTTTGAACCCATCAGATTCGAACACAACTCAACCACCATCAGGGCCAATTGCAACCATACAAGGCACGCTGGATCGTTCCGCGCATGCCAGTATCAGGGGATATCTGACCCAGATGCTCTACGCTGTCCATGAATGGTTAAACCTGGCGGAGAATGAAGTGCTGGTGGTTGAAGGACGGGAAGATGTTGATCGCTTCCTGATCGGGGAAGACGGTTGTATTCATGAAGTAAGCGAAACACAACTTAAAGATCTGGCAGAGGCAATCAATATCCGTTCAGATGAAGTGTGGGCATCCATTTTTAATTTTCTGGTTTCCTGGCACTTCCATCGCAGTCATGGCCGCGAGGTGACATTACTGTTTGCTGCCACATCCCAACTGTTGAAGCAACGGACGGCTGCCACCACTGGCATTCGCCAGACCGGCGCTGGCCAGCAACTGGACTTCGAAATCGAGGTCATTCCCGTCTGGCAAAACCTTGCCAGCCGTGAGGCGTCGGAGCAAACGCAGGACATATCCAGGCTGACATCCGCGGTACGCGCCCTGTTTATTCGTCATTTATCCACCTCCCTTCCCGGTGAAAATGATGAAAAGATAACGGCCGAGGCCCGGCACGCCAGAGACGTTCAGCAGGCAATATGCTGGCTGGATGAACAAGACGAGTGGGAGCGCTTTTTTCTCGCGGTCTCCTGGAAACTGGGTATCGAGGGTGTGGCTGCCAGCATGGACACCCTGGAAAGCACGCTGGCGTCCCGTGCTGACACTCAGGACCTCCCGGCATCGGAACTTGCCAGAGCGTTGACGTATCAGGTTCTGCTGGCCGCATCAAAAGCTGACGTGACCAGCCGATGTTTAACCCAGGCACTGCTCACGCAATTTGTCACCAGTATCGCAACGTCATTGCAGAGCTGGGCGACACAAGTTGGACTGGTTCACCTTAACAGCTGGCAATCGTTGCTCAGTGAAACGGTGGAACAACAGGGAGAAAAACTGAACCGCCTTGAAGAGTCGGTATCAACCCTGTTGCCCAATGAAGACGCGGACTGGAAAAGTATCGCCGAATTTTCACGGCTTGCCCGCCGCCGAATTTGTATGGATATCAACCGTTATCAGATGCCACGCCAGCCAGCGCTGCAGTCTCTCCAGGATGCGCTGGGGGAAAGCAGAACGGTGGTGTTGCTGGGCAGTTCCGGCGCGGGTAAATCGGCGCTGGTCAGTCGACATACGCAAATGCTGGAAGATGCCGGTGGATTGACGTTGTGGATTGGCGGTTCCTGGCTGGAACGGTCGGATCTGTCTGCACTGCAACGTGATATCGGCATCAGGCAGCCGCTGGCATCCCTGTTAAAAGCGCATCAGGGCCCGGTGACGGTTGTCATTGATGGTGTTGCCCGTTTTCATGGCAATGAGACCATTGCCATGATTGCCGATTTAAGAGACAGGCTCACCACAGAACAACCTCAACTGGCATGCCAGTTTATCATTACCTGCCAGACCTCTGACTGGGAGGGGGTCTCAGCTAAGTTGCGAAAGGCACGCGTGGACATCTCCGGCTGGAAAATCATTCAGTGCCCCGCCCCCGATCAGACTGAGTTAGCCGAGCTGCTGAAGGTTATCCCGGCAGTGGAACATATCATTCACGATCCCCGCCTGACCTCAATTTGCCAGAACCTGAAGATACTTGACCTGATAGCGCGAAATAGTGAGAACGGCAATCCCGTCACGTGTGATGCCCTGCTCGGCGAAAGCCAGGTTGCTGCATGGTTTTGGGATACCGAGATTACCTATGGCCAGCGCGCTCAGGGGCGCAGTCGTCTGTTAATGAATCTGGCAGCCAAAATGGCTGATTCGCTTTGTTCGGCGGTTTCCGTGACTGACGATGTGCTAAACGATGCCACCAGCCTTGATGAGGTGGTGATTCATCAGTTGCTGGCAGTTGAAAATAACCGCAGCGTGGTTTTTGCCCATGACCTGTTTGGCGACTGGGCAAGGCTGGCAATGCTTAAGTCTCAGGGCAGAGAGTTGATCGCCTTCTTAACCCCCCGCTTATCCTCGCCTTTATGGCACCGGGCTGTCCGCCTGCTGGGTTGCGATCTACTGGAAGGCGCAGGCACGCACCGTGAATGGCAAAAACTGTTGCGGCAATTAAAAGCGGCGGCGGGCGAATCGGCGGCCGACTTATTGCTGGAATCGCTTTTTTTCAGCAGCAACGCATCAGCCAATCTCACGGTGGTGGCGGAACTTCTCCTTGATGAGAAAGAACCGCTGCTGGAACGATTACTGACCCGCTTCCTGGCCTTTGCCACGCAACCGGATCCAATGATAGTTGCGGCAGGACGCCGTATGAACCTCGACGACAATCAGGTTGCTGCCCGCTTCCGTCTGCCCGTGCCACTCTGGTGGCCACCGGTGCTGTCTTTCTTATATGAACACGCTGAACGCGTGGTTCCACTTGCCCCCTCGCAGGTCACTCGCATCACCAGCATGTGGCTACAGTTCACCCAACATGGCGGCATGCTGCGTCAGGAAATCAGTGAGCTGGCATTACGGCTGGGATGTTATGCAATCGAACAGCGGAAGCTGACATCCTCTGACAAACGCGCCATGTTCACCGTCGCACTCTCGGCCGCGCACGAATTGCCGGATAAAACGGCGCAGCTGGCGCTGTTTCTTGCCGAACGCACTACCGCACTGCGTAACGACAGGCAATTTACCCTTCTGTTACCTTATTCAGATGAAGCCATGGAGTTGACAGCGCTTGAAGATGGCCCCCGTAATCCGGTAGATGATGATTTCCGTTACGTGGTTATGGATGGCGTGTCATTGTTACCGCTGATAGTTTCCCGGCCAGCCGTTGCCCGGGAAGTAGTACTGGCCTGCCTTTATGTCTCTGAACAGGAAAAGCTGCAGCGCAGTGGCAGGAACGATGAATGGCGATATGACCTGATACATGATTATCAGAACACCAGTCCGTACTGGGGAAATGGCCCCTTCCGCCTGTTTCTTGAGATCAATTTTGAAGAAGGTCTGGTGTTGATTAGCCGTCTGGTGAATACCCTGGCCCATCGCTGGTGTAGCAGACGCGCAGGAGAAAATAACGCAGACACTGATTCAACGCTTTTTGGTCTCAATACCTCACTGAAACTTGATGTCGAACTGTTTGGCGTCCGTAAAACACTGTGGGGAAATGGCCGCATCCTGGGTTGGTCAGCCTATTTAGGTGATCCATCACCGGAATGCGTTATGACCACCGCGCTGATGGCGCTGGAAAAATTTCTCTACGATAAAATGGATAATAATGAAGACGTAGAGCCTTTCCTGCGCGCGGTATGGCACAGCGCAGAGTCAGTGCCCTTTTTGCAGATACTCATTGATGTGGGTAAAAAGCGCACGGCGTTATTTACTGATGCGCTGATGCCGTTATTGACCTTACCGGAACTGTTTAACTGGACGCTACGCACCGAGTTCCGGGGACGCGCTCATCTTGATATTCCCTCGATTTATATGAACGCGGGTCAGATAAAAAATCAGCGTGATTTTAATCATCTGCCGCACCGTAATGTAAAGCTACAGCATCCCCTGGCCTTGTTTTTATACCTTGAGAACGAGAAAGTCCGCGCTTGTCTTGATGGCAAAACAGCGCAATGGCAAAAAAAGGTGGAGAACATGCCCGCGGGGGAAGAACGGGAGATGTATACCGATCTTATCGATTATTTTACGGCTGCACATTACCAAAAGGGAAAAGAGGACGATGGACAGGTGTACTGGAAAAGAGTGGCAGCGCTAAAACAACGTGAGATGCCCGCAGAATACCGGTCACTTGAGCGTTTTGGTGAACTGACCCGGTTCACATTTCAATGCCAGACGATACGTAGAAACATCAGAAACTTAGATGAATCAGATATTTTAGTCATTGCTGAACATCTGAAATCATTTGTCGAACCGTTATGGCGAGAGGATATGTCCAGTGAATATCATGTCGAAACAGCGGATTTCGTAGAAATCTCTGCATCGGCTAATGCCCTGGCGGGAGGGATTGCCGTTATCCTCTGCTATTACGGTGAACAGAGCAAACCCGATGCCTCTTTGCTGGCCTGGTGTCGGGATACCTTGCTGGAACTGGTTCGTTCTCCCCCTCCTCTCAATGCTATTCACACCCATACCAATGGGTCTGACTGGAGCTGGGATGTCTCGGCTGCACAGGCTGCGATGGCATTATGGCAAGCGGATCAGGATGATGCAGGTCTGCGCCTTCTGGTGGCACGGATGGCATTCTCATTCCACAACGAAGCCGTTAAGCAATTGTCAGAAGCAGCCACGCGTTTAGGACCTGAATTTTATCAGGACATATTTAGGCTGCGCAGGCTGTTTTATGAATCAGCATGGCTTCGCAGCCGTATTGAACGCAGAAGATGGATACAATATTTACCTTCCGCACCCGATGAGGCTTTTTTCACCGCTGAGGACGACAACGTAAATCTCTGGTTCCACGATATTCTTGCCGCGTTCGTCGAAGGCAAGCTGGAATGCCCAACTGCGGACTGGCGAGATATGGATACCTCTGCTTACCTCGCAGCTTACGATGACGATTTTAATCGATCGGGTTACAACCGAGGTCTGGATTTCGAACTGATTTGGGATGCTAACAAAACCACCTGTTCTCTGGACGACGCGCTCCCCAAGGCTGAGCGACGTTACAGAATCAACTTTCTGTTTAACGCGCTTAAATCCCGTATTGATTTAATCAACGCGCTGCCAGAAAAACGATCGTCAGATGCGGCCTATCTGCCATCCGCTGACATCGACCTGATCAATCAGATAGCTTTAGCCTGTTTACAGCTGAAGCCTGATGAACAGCCCGAGTACTGCTGGGGGCTACTGTTAAGTCTTCCCCTGTCCTGTGCATCCTGGTGCGACTATTTTCTGTCAGATCTTTACAGGCACGGTCTCACTGACCAATTATCGCGGGATAAACTTGCGCTGTTAATTGACCGGTACAACAACATGGTTGTGGTCCTGCCCGAGGATAAAAAATGGGGAAGCCATCATGATATCTGGCAATCGTTAAGCGGAATAAAAGGTTCACTGCTTGATTGCTGGACGCGTGACTGCGCCGACTTCGCACCGCTGGTATGGAACAATATTCGCGGGCACTGCGAGGCTGACAAAGCTGATGTGACATATCTCACTACGGTAGCTCGCTGGCTGGGGACCCCGGCGGCTGAAGCCTTGCGGATTGAGGGATTACATCTTTTGCTTCAGCTGCCGGAAGCAGCAGATGCCGTCTGGCACAGGCAAGACCAGGAAGATGCAAAAGACCGTCTTGCCAGCTTACTTCAGCAAGTCTGGCGAGCATCCGAAGATGATATTTGCAGCAATGATGGCTACAAGGCGGATTTTATGTCACTGCTGCAATGGCTGGCAGACCATCAGCATCCCATCGGGCTGGAGCTGACCGGTAAGATTGGCAACCTCTGAGGGCTTCAGAGGTTTAAATCAGCAAACATCTCGACGAAAGGCATGATCACCGAGGCATCGTGACTGGCGTGCTGATACAGCAGCCAGGTGCGGCTTTTCAGCGTCTCCCCCGCCACCTGCAACGGCTGGCACCACAGCCGTTCTGACAGGGGCTGGTAGCTCGATACAATGGCATAACCGAGGCCGCGCTCCACCATCGCCAGACAGACCTCCAGCTTATCCACCTGCATCGCCACGCGCGGTGCCAGGGTGAAATTGGCGTTCCACCAGCGCTCAATCAGATGAGTGATATGGCCGCCATGATTGATACGTATCTGCGGCAGCTGCGGCAATAATCGCAGGTCGAGTGGCTGCTGGCTGACCAGCCAGTAATCATCGATGTCCACCAGCCGCTTACCATCACGCCAGTGATAATCATCTTTCACCAGCGCGGCATGCACTTCATCACGCTGTAATTTTTGATACATCTCTTCACTTAAACCACTGACCAGATTGACGCGGATACCGCTGTGCTGCTCGCTGAAGCGCGCCAGAATTTCGGGCAAACGATAGGCAGCAAAGTTGCTGGTGACGCCAAGGCGCAATTCCCCCTGGCGTGGCTGGCTGAGGCTGTGCAGGGTCTGCCGCAGCTGTTGCGATTCCTGCAACATCTTACCGGCGTGCTGCGCCAGATAACGCCCCTGGGCGCTGAAAATCAGGCTGCGACCGCTCTCCTCGAACAATTGCACATTAAGTTTGCGCTCAATCTGCTTCAGCCGATAACTCAGTGCGGGTTGTGAGGTATACAGCTGCTGCGCCGCACGCGTGATGTTCTGGTGCTGCCAGACGGTAAAAATGATCAGCCAGTCTTTTTCGTTCATCTCTGCTTTCCTGTTTTCACTCATCCATAAAATAATTTTTGTCTTGATGACGCAAGTAATAAAAAAGCTCAATTGGGCTTTTATGACAAAGCGGGGTATATCTGAATAACAGGATTTAATTCAATAAATTAGATGCACCAATTTGGCACCTATGGAGTCTGCACTGCACCATGACCGAGCAAAAGCAAAAAATTATTTATGCTGTAGAAGCGATTCGCGATGCGATGAGCGCGCTGGCGCGTGAGATTCACGGCGATCCGGAGCTAAGTTTCCAGGAACATCGTGCGGCACAACGGCTTCAGGCACCGCTGGCGGCCGCTGGCTTTGCACTGACGCAACCGCTGGCCGGACTGGACACTGCCTTTTGTGCTCGTTACGACACCGGTCATCCCGGCCCCCGCCTGGTGCTGCTGGCGGAATATGACGCCCTGGCCGAACTGGGCCACGCCTGTGGCCATAACCTGATCGGCAGTGCCTCGGTAGCCGCCGCGCTGGCGCTGGTGAACAGCGGTACGCTGACCCACGGCAGCCTGGAAGTGATGGGCACCCCGGCCGAAGAAGAAGGCGGCGGCAAAATCATCATGGCCAATGCCAGGTTGTTTGACAGAGCAGACGCCGTGATGATGTTCCACCCCCGCGAGAAAAACATGGTGACGCGCGGCGCGCTGGCCTGCGTGGATGCGGTGTTTAAGTTTTATGGTAAAGCGGCACATGCCGCCTCGGCTCCGCATCTGGGTATCAGTGCGCTGGATGGGGTGATTCAGACCTTCGTTGGGGTGAACGCACTGCGTCAGTTCTTTACCGACGATGTCCGTGTGCACGGCATCATCACCCACGGCGGCAGCGCAACTAATATCGTCCCGGCCTATGCGGAAGCGAAATTTCTGCTGCGCGCTGCCACCATGAGTGGTCTGCACATTGTCCGGCAGAAAGTGTTTGCGGCGGCCGAAGCGGCGGCAGCGATGAGCGGAGCACGGCTGGAAATTGAAGAAGGGCTGACCTATGCCGAACGCAATAACAATCTGGCGCTGGCCGGGCTATTCCAGCGCAACCTGGAACAGCTGGGACTGACTGCCGAAGCGCCACCGGAGCGTGGCGGCGTGGGTTCATCGGATATCGGCAATGTCAGCCAGATCACCGCCGCCATCCACCCTTACCTGCGTATTGGCGATGTGGTGCCACATACGCCGGAATTTGCAGCCGCAGCCGGTTCGGATGCGGGCATGGAAGCCATGCTGAATGCCGCCAAAGCCATGGCGATGACGGCACTCGATTTGCTCGACCCTGCGGCCTTGCAGGCGGTTCGTGATGAATTCACCGCCTGGCGTTCTGTTCACTATCCTGCTGGAGAATCCCAATGAAGTCTGCTGTAACCCTGTTAACGCTGATGACGATGGCGCTGAGTGCGCAGGCATGGTCGGCCGGTGAAACGCTGCGCGTCGGCGCGGACCTGAGCTATCCCCCGTTCCAGTATCGTGATGCATCAGGTACTCCGACCGGTTTTGAAATCGATATCACCAACGCGGTATGTAAAGCGGTACAGGTGAAGTGTGAGTATGTGGTGAGCAGTTTTGATGCCGAGATTCCATCATTGATGGCGCGCAAAGTGGATTTTATCTCCCCCCTGGGAGCCACAGCGAAACGTCAGAAATCGATTGATTTCAGCGATTTTATCTACCATATCCCCACCAAACTGGTCGCGCATAAAGGCAGTAACTTGCAACCCGATGCCACCTCGTTGCAGGGCAAGCGCATCGCTGTACAACAGGGCTCAATCCAGGAGATGTACGCCAATAAATACTGGGCACCTAAAGGGGTGGATATCGTGATGTACCCCGATCAGGATGTGATCTATCAGGATCTGGCCGCAGGGCGTCTCGATGGTGCGCTCAGCCCCGGTGTGGCGGTCACCTACGGCTTCCTCAACAAACCGGAAGGCAAAGACTTTGCGCTGATCGGCCCGGAAGTGCGTGATGACCTGCTGTTCAGCATTGGCTCGGCTTACGGTGTACGCAAAGGTGATGAAAAGATACAGAAACTCCTCAACGCCGGGCTGGCTAAAGTGATGGCCGATGGCACCTGGGAAAAAGTGAAACAGCATTACTTCGGCGATCTGGAGATGAAAGTCACGCGCACGGAGCCAGTGAATGCAGCCCAGTGAGTGGCAGACCATCATGCGGCAATTGCTGGATGCATTTGCCGATCTGCACCGACTTTCCGGCAGTGAAGATGCCGAGCAAAGTGCAGAGGTACTGTGCTCGCTGCTGAAGCTGCACGGTATCCCCTTCACGCGTGAAAGCTGTACGCTGTTGCTGAGCGATCCTCTCTCCGCCAGCCTGAGCCTGCCGGCCTTTCCTGCCATGCAGTTTCAGGCCAAAACCCGCTCTTTCTCTGCCAGCTGCCCGCAGGGCTGCGAAGCAGAGCTGTTCTATGATCGCCAGTCGATGTCATTTGTCACCGATGCGGCGGCTGCCACCTGGGCCGCATCAGTACGCGGCAAACTGGTGGTGGCCGACCAGGGCTTTGAAGATTATGTGCAGCGGCTGATGCAGGCGGGCGCAGCGGGACTGATTCATATCTGGGGATCCGCGGAAACCGCGCTGCATGAGGAGACCGTCGGGCCGATCTGGGGTTCACCGGTGCCGGATGATGCGGTGCGTTATCCCACCCTCCCGGTCATCTCCATCAATCAGCATCAAGGGCAGATGCTGCTGGGCCTGTTACAGCAGCAGCCGCTGCGGGCGAGGATCACCACGGAAGTGCGTGAGCATGTTGCACGCTGTTCACTGCCAGTGGTGGACATTCCCGGTGAAAGCGATGAGTTTGTGTTGCTCTCGTCACACTACGACTCATGGCACCAGGGCCTCACCGACAATGCTACGGGTAATGCGTTATGTCTGGCGATGGCTTTGGCGTTTTCCCGCTATCCGCAGCCGCTAAAGCGCGGTCTGCGCATTGCCTGGTGGCCGGGGCATTCGAATGCACGTTATGGCGGCTCGGCATGGTATGCCGATAGCCATCGCACCGAACTGCTGCGTCATGCCGTGGCGCATATCAATGTTGATTCGCCGGGTTGTGTCGATGGCGTTGAACTGGTGATCAATGCCAGCGGTGCCGAATCGCCCGCATGGCTGAATCAGGCGGTGTATGCCGTGACCGGAAAAGCGGCTGAGCGCATTACGCCGCTCGGCAAAGGGGCCGATCAATCTTTCTGGGGAGTCAGCATCCCGCTGCACTTCGCCTTGCGCGAAACCCCGCAGGTGCGCACCACCCTGTCCCCTGGCAGCGGTGGTGGCTGGTGGTGGCATACGGAAGAAGATACACAGGATAAAGTGGATGAAGACCTGTTGCTGCGTGATGCACAGATTCATTACCACTGGTTGCAGCAGCTGCTTAATGAGGATGCGCTACCGCTGGACCCGCAACATTATCTGCAACAGATGAGCGATGCGCTGGCGCAGTTGCAAAGTGCGGTCGATCCGGCGTTTTCCCTGCAATCCTGGGCAAGATGGTTCGATGCTTTGCAACAGGAATGTGCCTCACCCCATCACCCAGGGAGCCTGCATACCGCCATTGCCCTCTGGCATCGGTTGCGTTACCGCGCCAGCGATGATTACCATCCGGACCTGAGTTATCACGGCGGGGCCTTTCCGGGGATGCAGCTGTTGTGTGGTCACCGACGTGAGACCTGTAGTGACCGCTACTGGCTGATGCTGGAGACGCAATATATCCGCCAGCTGGCAAGGGGTGAGGAGTTGCTGGAGCAAAGCCTGGCAGCGTTACAGGCCGGGAAATGATGATGTCACGCAGCGGGAGGAGGAAACTGCCGCTGGCGTCTACAGTTATTCTATCGTTCCACCGCTAAGTCACTCACATCATGACTTTTTCTTTCAGAACTTATTATCACGCCCGCTCGCGTTTGCTGATGGCTATCCTTGCTGGCGTGGTGTGCTTTTTTGCCCTTCCCGCCCAATCAGGCTATCTGCAGCGGCTGCTGATTAGCTGGAATGTGCTGGCATGGCTCTATCTGTTTTTTATGTGGTTGCGCATGTTACGCACCGGGGTAGAAGATATTCCGCATATCGCCAGAATGCAGGATGAAAGCGCGGGGCTGGTGCTGGGATTGGTGATTCTCGGATGCATGGTCAGTATTCTGGCGATCCTGCTTGAACTGCCCTCGCTCAAACATCTCTCCGGGACACCCCGGCTGATGCATCTGCTGCTGACTGGCGCCACGCTGGTGGTCTCCTGGGCCTTGCTGCCCACCGCCTTTGCTATGCATTACGCTCATCATCACTACCTGCGCCGCAGTAAAGACGTCACGCCGATGATCTTCCCGGAAAAGCCACAGGAACCGGGTTACTGGGATTTCCTCTATTTCTCCTTCACTATCGCCGTGGCGGCACAAACCGCCGATGTGGCGACCGGAACCACCGACATACGACAAATCGCGTTGCTCCAGTCGGTGGTTTCGTTTGTTTTCAATCTGGCGATTCTGGGGTTATCGGTGAATGTCGGGGCCGGGCTACTGAGCTAAACCCACTTTGGCGAAAATGGCCTGCATGTCTTCATGACCCACCACATCCGGGCGACTAAAAAACTGGCTGACAACACGCGCAAATTCCTCAAATGTCTGCGTCTGCTGTTCGGTCTTCTCACGTCCGTGGATAGTGAGATGCTGATTGAACAGATTGTACTGCTCACCGTTACGCAGTCCGGCCATCACCAGGTTATGGCGAAATAGCGAGCTTTCATGCGTCGCGACAAAATGGCTGGCAACCAGGATATCGGGTAACTCACATGGGCGTTCGTCGAACACGTACATCAGTTTTTTACCAGCGTCATCGCCCAGCGAAAGCAGCCACTGGTCACCAGTCCGCTCCAGCAACATCCCCTGTTGCTCGCCCTCTTCCAGCCGCAGCGGTGCAGTCAGGCTGACGCCGCCAAATCCGACATCGGCAAGGTATTTATCACCGTTCAGCGTGACGAGCAGCAACATATGGGTCTGTGGCCGGACTTCCGGCTGCTCCAGCCCCCAGACCACCCGCGCCAGATGTGGCGTCACGGCAAAACCCACCTGCTGCAAAATCTGTCTGAAAAGGAGATTGTGTTCAAAGCAGTAGCCGCCACGGCGCTTAATCAACATTTTTTCCGCGATATCCGCCACCTCGATACTCACCGGGCGACTCAGCAGCGCATCAATATTTTCAAACGGAATGGTCTGCGGCCAGGCACGGTGCAGAACCTGCAACGTCTCCAGGTCCGGCAAAAAGGGGCCGGAGAGATGGGCCGCGCGGGCGAATAACGCAAGATTATCTGGGTGGTTCATGGTTTTTTTCCTGATGATAAGTCTCTCTATGCTAACGTCATTACCAGGCGTGATGTTGATTCTTGTGCGATCAGTATCCGGTGCTGGCATAAATATGAACATGGTTCGGTGTATAGCAATTGCTTTACAAGGCGAGTATGATGTTTGTAAAGCAATTGCTATACAAAAGGAAACCCTATGAAATCTGATGTTCAGCTCAATATTCGGGCTAAAGAATCTCAGCGGGCGTTAATCGATGCCGCTGCTGAACTGCTTCATAAATCACGAACCGACTTCATTCTGGAAATGGCCTGTCACGCAGCGGAAAACGTTATTCTTGATCACCGCGTGTTTAATCTTAACGATGAACAATATGCTGAGTTTATCGACATGCTTGATGCCCCGGTAACAACTAATCCGGCGCTGGATAAACTGCTGGCCAGAAAACCACAATGGGACAGATAACGATCCCTGCCCCACTTGACTCAACCCACCAACTCGCGGAGTTCCATTGTGGAGAAATAGTTCTCGATGAATGGCTCAGGCAACGTGGATTAAAAAATCAGGCGATGGGAGCAGCAAGAACATTTGTGGTTTGCAGATCGAATAGCAAAGAGGTTGTTGGATTTTATTCACTTGCTACCGGCAGCGTGAATCATGCAACGGCAACCGGAAGCCTTCGTCGCAACATGCCCGACCCAATCCCCATCATTATCCTGGCACGTTTAGGGGTGGATACCTCGTTTCATGGCAAGGGACTAGGTGCTGACCTGCTTCATGACGCAATTTTACGCTCATATCGTGTGGCGGAAAATATTGGAGTGCGAGCTATCATGGTTCATGCACTTACAGAAGGGGCAAAAAGTTTTTACCTTCATCATGGATTTAAAGCTTCAACCTCACAGGAAAGAACGCTGTTTCTCCCTTTGAATAACATCTTATAAGCAAGCCACGGCCCGAAACCGTGGATTGTGTTCAAAACAGTAGCCGCCACGGCGCTTAATCAACATTTTTTCCGCGATATCCGCCACCTCGATACTCACCGGGCGACTCAGCAGCGCGTCAATATTTTCAAACGGAATGGTCTGCGGCCAGGTACGGTGCAGAACCTGCAACATCTCCAGGTCTGGCAAAAAGAGGCCGGTGAGATGGGCCGCGGGGGCGAATAACGCAAGATTATCTGGGTGGTCCATGGTTTTTTTCCTGATGATAAGTCTCTCTATGCTAACGTCATTACCAGGCGTGATGTTGATTCTTGTGCGATCAGTATCCGGATACCGGCATAGATATGAACATGGTTCGGTGTATAGCAATTGGAGACCCTATGAAATCTGATGTTCAATTCAATATTCGAGGTCCAATGATGTAAAAACCACACTTAGTTGGGTCTTTCGCTATTCCTTGCCAAATATCGTCAATTGTATCCCGTCTTATCTACCATCTCGACACGAATGGTGTTCGGGTTTTCCTCAAAACCCACCGATACTGTTATGTTGGGATCTTTGCCAATCCAGCAATCTCCGTTTGTATTGCACATTCCTGTTTTTTTATACCCGTTTTTTTCCAGGTAAGTGTCAATTTTGCTTGTATCCGTTGTACCGGAAAAACTCGCCTGATAAATCAGTGCGGGATTGGGGCCGGACACATTGCTGTAATGGAAACTGTAGACGTTGCTAATGCGGGGTATGTTTTTTAGCAATTCCGGAGTATAAAAATTATACTCCCTCTTATCCTGCTCCGTGTAATCAGCACCGTCAGCGAATTCCATACTAAGATATTGCAAGCCATAAAAAAGACCAATTACACAGACAACCAGAACGGCCAGCATAATTTTTAGTGATTTTTTCATGTACGTGGTTCTCCCCTGCCAAAATGGATAAAACCCCGATTAGGGTCAACAATACCGACATCTTCAGATGTCCAACTGTTATAAGGCATGACAGTTTTCATGAAGTTTGGTAATTGCCCAAAGTATGGCCTGCCGTTGGGAGAATAGGCTGGGTCAGGGAATAGCAGCGGTTTGAAAGTTTCATTTTTCCACGAACCTATTTTTCCGTAATGGTCCCACCGCTTTAAAGCCTCATCCTTGCTTACCGGTTTCAGGTAGCCAAACACATTGTTCATACACGACATAACCCGGTAAAAACCGAGCAGGTCTGATACCAGATCTTCACCACTGAATCCGCTATCGGTAGCCCAGCTAAAAGGGAAAGAGCCCTGAAGCCCCTCAAATCTTCGGGCTACTGTCATCATCATGGCAAGAGCAATGCTTTGCTTTTGATGATATGACAGACCTTTTTTGAGACGCCAGGTAATTGATTTACCGATCGTCAGACGACGTTTAAGGCCAATCATGGATTGTTTATATGTAACATCATAAGTTGGTGTGTTTTGGGATTCGCCGCGCAGCATTATCGCCCACAAATTTCGAATATCTGTACCCTGCGCATGTCCGAGATCCACCCAGCCCAATACTTCCGTATATATCAACCCGTATGAACTTCTTTGTGCCAGGTTACCATCAATAATTTCGCTTCTTATACTCATCCTTATTCCCCTTCCATTTGGTAGCAGTCATCAGTTATTGAACTGATATTTTCCGTTAATTCCATAAATAACAATGCTACTTTAGCACGCATTTGCATTAGTTTTTATGTGGACAGAGATACTTGCGGTAAGTAAAGCTACCAACTTAATTGGTACGCTTTTCAGACGAGAATAAGTCGCACGAGAGATACCTGTTTTCTCTGCCACCATTTTCAATGATTGCCCTGCAGGATCCTGTCAAACGCTTAAAGCCATGGCCCGCCAACCCGTGGCTTTAAGCATCAGTTTGCATCAAGAATAACATAACGTTTGGTAGAAACTATTGCGGGTAAGTCATCTTGACTTTCATTCGCAGAGTCAGAGAATGTTCCTCTTCGCGCGATTAACGCAAAGCACTGGAGCTTATCATCGCCTCTCTCATTAACAGGTTCGGCGGCGTGGTCGCCACCGCACTTTTGCTGGCCAGTTGTTCCTCCGAACCCCCTAAATCGCTGGTTACCCCGTTTCCTCCGGTAGCGAAACAGCCTCTGCCAGCACAGCACCCCGTAGCGAGTCAGGAACCGGTGCGTGGCGTCTGGCTGGCGACGGTCTCCCGTCTCGACTGGCCACCCGTCGCTTCCGTCAATGCCAGCAGTGCTGCCAGTCGCATCAGCCAACAACAGCAGGCGCTGACGGACAAGCTGGATAAGCTAAAAAGCCTTGGCATCAATACCGTTTTCTTCCAGGTGAAACCCGATGGCACAGCGCTGTGGCCATCAAAGATTTTGCCGTGGTCAGATATGCTGACCGGAAAAATAGGTGCCGATCCTGGCTATGACCCGCTGCAGTTTATGCTGGATGAAGCGCACAAGCGTGGTATGAAAGTCCACGCGTGGTTCAATCCCTATCGGGTCTCCGTCAATACCAAACCCTCAACCGTAGCGGAGCTCAACGCGACACTGTCACTTAATCCCGCCAGCGTATTTGTCCTGCACCGTGACTGGATCCGCACCGCAGGCGACCGTTTTGTGCTGGACCCGGGTATCCCGGAGGTCAGGGACTGGATCACCAGCATCGTCGCCGAAGTGGTTTCCCGTTATCCGGTTGATGGCGTGCAGTTTGATGACTATTTCTATGCGGAATCGGCTGGCTCCACCCTTTACGACAGCCAGACCTTCAGAAAGTATGGTCAGGGATTTGCGACCAAAGCGGATTGGCGGCGACACAATACCCAGCAATTGATTGAGCAGGTATCGCGTACTATCAAACAGCTAAAGCCCGGTGTGGAATTCGGTGTCAGCCCGGCCGGTGTGTGGCGCAATATTTCCCATGATCCTGCGGGGTCTGACACGCGTGGTGCAGCGGCCTATGATGAGGCTTATGCCGATACCCGCCAGTGGGTACAGATGGGGTTGCTGGATTATATCGCCCCGCAAATTTACTGGCCCTTCTCCCGACAGGCTGCCCGTTATGATGTGCTGGCAAACTGGTGGGCAAATGTGGTGAAACCCACCCATACCCGGCTTTACATTGGCGTCGCCTTCTACAAAGTGGGTGAACCGTCAAAAAATGAACCTGACTGGACAGTGAATGGCGGTGTGCCGGAGCTGAAAAAACAACTCGATTTGAATGAATCAGTACCACAGATTAGTGGCACGATTCTGTTCCGGGAAAACTATCTTAACCAGCCGCAGACACAGGAGGCGGTAAATTATCTGCGCAGTCGCTGGGGAAGTTAGTTCCCTGACATATTGATTAGCATTGCGTAGCAGACGATGAATCAGAGGGCCAACCGTAGCAAAATATACGCCTGGCCCTCTGACCCCATTTAAAACATACCTGCAATTTCACCCATCAGCTTCAGGTCATCTTTGGAAATAGTCGTTGGGTGATTACTGTCATCATTCAAAGAGACATAATAGTCATTGCTTTTCAGCAATATCTTCGCCGTCAATGGTGATGTGTCGGTTAATAACACATTAGAAAATAACTTTTCCATCCGCGCCTGAACATTCCCTGCGCCAGCAAGATTAACTGGCCGACGGTTCATATAGAGTAAAGCACTTTTCTTTGCCTTCTCTTCATCCTTGAGGATTTTAACGCGAGTCTCATTAAAAAATGTCGTGAGCTTGACTCTGGCTTTCGCCATTTTCTTCATGGCGTCCAGCAATTTTTTATTGGTTGCGACCTGGCGATCAGAGAGTAAGTTACGCACCGCCAGCGCGCAGCCGCCTGAAATTCCCAGTACACCAATGGCTCCCAGCGTATAACGCACATAGATATTGCTCATCAGCGCTTCGCCAGCCTGAGCGGCGGCCGTTGTAGCAAAAAGGGAACCTGCTCCCGAGAAAGCACCGATGACAGACACAACCTGGGCAGCCATGGAATAATTACTTTTTTGTGTATCGTCATACACATTGCCGCCGTATCCCTTGACTGAGGTTGAATAATTCTGGAAAACGTCCTGATTATTATCCAGGGTGCTACCAGCCATATTCCTCAGGCCTATTCTCTCCTCCTCATCCCGATGCGGTGCATAATCTTCCTCTGCGATCCGGCGCTGACTGGCGAGCTGTAATTTCATGAATTCGTTCATGATACCCGAGTCAGTGTCACTTTCGAACTGTGCCAGGGTTTCGCTATCCAGTTCATTAACAAAAGTGAGAATAATTCGCAGGTCGTCCTCACTGAGCAGGCTACCCCTTAATACGGACTCGACTTCCAGCGTTGGGTCTGCCATAGCATCTCCTCGTGGTTAAATTATATTTCTTTATTTTGTTTTATATCCCAACCGGATTGAGTTTCAGCACCTTTGGTGCCTTGCTCGGTCTGTTCCCAATAATGCAGCGTCACTTTCGCCGCCTGGAATCGATAGTTAACAACAATCGTGTCAGTGTGACCGACACCGGCAAACTCGACCAGCGTCACCAGCACCTCTTCCAATACGATGCGGGAATATTCCACCTGAGAGCCGCCCGCTTTACATATGGAAATTTCAACTTTATTAACGTGCTTACCGCTGGAACAGAATTTTAAAATGGAGGGTGTTGATTTATCGATAAGTGCCTGGATTTGCAAATCGCGGTAATTGACCTTGCCACTCCCGCCGCCACCGCCCACCGCCATATTACCTTGCTGGGATGCACCCCAGGTAAATGACAGTACATCTGTCCAGTTTTTATGATTTGAATCGTTTGACTCGCCGGTTACACCTTCAACCTTTAAAAAAGTATCTATTGCCATTTTATATTCCCTCAGGAGGTTTGAGATAATTTTCGTGATTAATAAGTAACCTTAACGTATTTTTGTTTCAATATTTTTAACTGGATCTGATAAATTCCAGGAACATTCTTAAAAAGCGAGATGGGGTCGATGCCCGGTCGGGCAAAACTCATATGCAGGCTGAAAATACTGATTGAGGATGCAGTAGAAGGTTGATGGGTAATGACAGGTTACGAAGCCTGGTCATCACCTCACAAAAAAATCCCGGGGAGTCTTATTTACTCCCTTCCGGAGAGGCGGAAAAGTTTATTCAATTTGCTGGCTAAACCAGTCAAACAAAATACTTCTTCAGTAAAATCGCCGTACCATCATCGATCGCCTTTAACACCACCTGTTCAGCCGCCGCAATATCCTGCGCCTGAATCGCTTCCAGCAAGCGATCGTAGTTGTGGCCTTTCACCATCTCAGTTGATTGCGGATAAAGGTAATTCAGGCAGGGGCCAATCTGCACCCAGAGCTGTTCAATTAACGCGACTAACGTCGGCATCTGCGCGTAACCATACAAGGTAAAACGAAACGCCCGGTTAGCCTCCAGCGCGGCCTCCACTTCCCCGTTTAGCTTGGCCTGCATAAAGCGATTACAGAGTTTTTTCAGTTCGGTGAGCTGCTTTTTTGTGATATTTGGCACCGCTATCTTCACTGCCAACCCTTCCAGCTGCTTACGTATCAGCGTGATTTCCTGATAACGCGACAACGGCATCTCCGGTACCAGAAACGCCGCTGCCGGAGTGGCGTTCAGCGCGCCGGCAGACACCAGGCGTAACAATGCCTCACGTACCGGGGTGATGCTGGTCCCCAGCTGCGCGGCCAGATCCCGGGTCACAAGGCGGGCGCCGGGCTTCAGTTTGCCGACAATCAGGGCGCTACGCAGGGTGGCTTCAACCTGGGCGGTAAGGCTTAGCCGTTGTGCTTTTTCCATTTCAATCATGCGTTTTGCCCTTTCCCGGATTGCGCAAATGGTAAGAAGTTTAAATGTTTTGTTGCCATCAATGCTCGCTATAGGATATATCATGTATTACAAAACAAGCGAAGCACAGATTCCTGGCAGCACCACTCTTTTCACTACGTTACCGAATGCATTTTGGGATGAAGTTTATGAGACTACCTGCAGTGAAGTTTGCTACTACAGCATTGTTGTTTGCCCTGTTGCCCACCACCCTGCAGGCAGCAGAACTGACCATTGCCCAACCCGCGTCAGCGACGGCGATGGACCCCGGTTTTCTCAAAGAAGCCGCCACCCTGGTGGATAACATCTTCGATACCCTGGTCCGTCGTGCCGACGACATGTCGCTGCAACCGGGTCTGGCAACCGACTGGAAAGCCATCAATGATACCACCTGGCAATTTAACCTGCGTAAAGGGGTGAATTTTACCGATGGCGAGCCGGTGAATGCCGCGGCGGTTAAGTTCTCCATCGACCGCATTCTGGACCCGGCCAACCATGCCCCGACCATCTCCTACATTCGCACCATCAAATCGGTCGAGGTGGTCAACGATTATCAGGTGCTGATCCATACTAACGGCCCGGATCCGTTGCTGCCAACGCGTATGAGTCGTTATCCGGCTTATATCGTCCCACCCGGTTACGTGAAAAAAGTGGGTGCCAGCGAATTTGCCCGCAAGCCGGTAGGCAGCGGAGCCTATAAGCTTGATACCTTCATCCCGGATGAAAAAGTGGTGATGGTCGCCAACGATGCATACTGGCGTGGCAAGCCTTCGATTGATCGCGTCACCTGGCGTCCGATCCCGGAAGCCACCTCGCGTATTACCGCGCTGCTGACCGGTGAAGTCCAGCTGGTGGAAAGTGTTCCGGCTGACCTGGTCCCGGCACTGAAGAACCGGCCGGGCGTACAACTTGAGCAGGTGAAAGGCGGCGGACTGACCATCTATCTCGGTCTGAAAAACAGCGAAAAACCGCTCAACGACGTGCGCGTCCGTCAGGCGCTGTCGCTGGCGCTGAATCGTCAGGCTTACACCCAGCAGTTGCTGCACGGTTACGGCACGCCAACTGGAACCATGGCCGGTGCCAATGACTTTGGTTATCTGGCTGTACCGGCCACGGTGCAGGATGTGGCGAAAGCTAAAACGCTGCTGGCACAGGCGGGGTATCCGAATGGCTTTACCCTGCGCTTCCAGGCTCCGCGTCGCTATATCGCCAGCGCCGATGTCGCACAGGCTATCGTGCAGGATCTCAGCGCCATTGGCGTAAAAGCGCAGCTGGAAGTGCCAGAGTGGTCGGTCTATACCCAGCAGGTCGCCGCTCAGAAACAGGCACCGATGTATATGCTCGCCTGGGGTTCGACCCAGACGCTGGATGCCGATGCCGCGTTGTTCCCGATTCTGCACAGCGGCGAACCTTACTCCACCGTCAACGATCCTGAGCTGGATAAGTTGCTGGATCAGAGTCGCCAGACAGTGGATGCCGATAAACGCAAAAAACTGCTTGAGCAGATTCAGCAGCGTGTCGCCGAACAGCAACCGCTGATTCCGCTCTATCGCGAAGACACCCTGTATGCGCACAGCGATAAGCTGACGTTTAAAGGGCGCGTCGATGCACGTATCCCGCTGTACGATCTGAGGCTGAAATGATTACGCCAGCGGCAGCCTTACAACGTCGCCCACGCCGTATGTTCTACGGTGACGCCCTGATCGGCAGCGTGCTGCTGTTGGTGGTGATTGTGGCTGCGTTGATCGCTCCCTGGCTGCCGCTGCCTGATCCCTTAACCAATCAGCTGGCCGATATGTTTCTGCCACCCGGTAGCGCCGGTCACTGGCTGGGTACCGATCAGCTGGGACGCGATTTATTATCACGCATTCTGGCAGGTACCCGCCTTTCATTGATGGTAGTGGTGCTGGCCGCCGCAATCGGTGCCGTGGCGGGTGTCGCGCTCGGCATGATTGCCGGTTACGCCGGTGGCTGGGTCGATGCCCTGATTATGCGCCTGATCGATATTCAGCTGGCAGTGCCGTTTATTCTGCTGATTTTGCTGGTGATTGCGCTGATGGGAACCTCCACCACCAACATCATCGTCATTATGGGAGTGACCAGCTGGGCGATTTATGCGCGCGTGGCCCGCGCCAAAACGCTGGAAATCCGCGAGCTGGAATACATTCAGGCGGCGAAGGCGATGGGATTCTCGCCGCTGCGCATCCTGTTGCGCCACATTCTGCCCAACCTGCTAACCCCGCTGGTGGTGCTACTGACGCTGGATATTCCGCGTCTGATTGTGCTGGAAGCCTCGGTAGGTTTTCTTGGCATGGGGATTCAGCCGCCGACTCCCACGCTAGGTAATCTGATTGGCGAAGGCCGTTCCTATATGTTGCTGGCGCAATGGCTGGTGTTGTATCCCGGCCTGGTGATTGCCGCGCTGGTGATTGGCTGCAACCTGTTGGGCGATGCGCTGCTGCGTCGCACTCACACGAGGCTTGACTAAAATGCTGAACATTTTAATCAACCGCCTTGGCCAGTCTGTGCTGGTGTTGCTGGGTGTATCGCTGCTGATTTTCTTCAGCCTGCATCTTACCGGCGATCCGGCGGCATTGATGATGCCGCCCGGCTCCAGCCAGCAGGAGATTGCTAACTTTCGTCACAGCATGGGGTTCGATCGCCCACTGCTTTGGCAGTACGGCCATTACCTGAGCGGCGTGCTACAGGGCGATTTTGGCGAATCGCTGCGCTACAGCCAGCCGGTGCTGGCACTGATAGGCGAGCGGCTGCCTGCCACCGCCCTGCTGGCCGTGAGCGCGCTGGTCTGGAGCTCGTTACTCGGCCTGTTGCTGGGCATTATCAGCGCCCTGCGGCCGCACAGTTTCTGGGATTTGCTTTGCCGCCTGGTGGCCTTTAGCGGCCAGGCCGTGCCGGTGTTCTGGCTGGGGCTGCTGATGATCTTATTCTTCAGCCTCCATCTGCAATGGCTGCCCTCAAGTGGTTACGGCAGTTTTGCCGCGCTGATTATGCCCGCCATCAGCCTGGGGGCGTTTTATATGAGCGCAGTCGCCCGTCTGACCCGGGCCAGCCTGCTGGATGTACTGCAACAGGATTATATCCGTACCGCGCGAGCCAAAGGCCTAAGCGCCTGGCGTATCGTGGTACGGCATGGATTGCGCAATGCGCTGATTCCGGTGATTACCGTGCAGGGCATGTATTTTGCCTCCCTGCTTGGCGGAGCGCTGGTAACGGAGATTATTTTTGCCTGGCCGGGGATTGGTCGTCTGGCCATTCAGGCGATTCAGAACCGCGACTTCCCGCTGGTGCAGGCTATCGTGCTGTTGGCTGCACTGGTGTTTGTCGCAATTAATTTGCTGATCGACCTGCTTTATCTGGTGCTTAACCCGAGGATCCGTCTGTGAGCCGACTTGCTGCCACCTTAGACCTGCTGAGTGAGTTAACGCGCTGGCCAAGCGTGGCGGGTCAGCTTGCGGCACAGCGTGGCCTGGCCGCCTGGTTAGAAAACTGGATGGTGGAGCAGCTGCACGCAACGGCCATCTATCCGGTCGACGCGCAGCCCGCAGATACCCCACCCGTGGTGCATGTGCGTATCGATACCGGTGCCAGCAAAACCGTGGTGCTCTACAACATGTACGACGTGATGCCTGCTGATGACGCTGGCTGGGATGTGCACCCGTTCACTGGCGGCGTTTGCCACTGGGACGCGCTGGGCGATGTCTTCGTCGGACGTGGTGCCGAGAATAATAAGGGGCCGGTAGCGGCGATGCTGATCCTGCTGCGCGAACTGTTGCAGGACAACCAACTCGCCTGCAACCTGGAGGTCCTGCTGGAAGGCGAAGAGGAAATTGGCAGCGGCACGCTGCGGCGTTATCTCGCGCAACAACCCTGTCCCGTTGCGCCTGCCGAGGCGGTGCTGTTTCCGTCACTGTGTGAATACGGCGGCGGTGCGCCCCGTGTTTATCTCGGCTTTACCGGCCTCGCGACCGGTCGCTTAAGTGTCACCGGCGGCGACTGGGGTGGCCCTTCATCCGCCATTCATGCCAGCAATGCCGGCTGGATTGCCAATCCCGCCTGGCGTCTGGTACAGGCGCTGGATGCCCTCGCACCCGCCAGCCAAAGCGGTGTGCTCGGCCATATCACCCCCGATGATGAAGCCACCGGGTTGCTGACCACGCTGGCGCAGTCGTTCAGCATTGATGACGAATTACGTTTCCGGCGCAGCCAGCGCCTGATGATAGAAGGTGACACCGTCACCTGCCTGCAAACGCTGCTGGGCAGCGCGGTGCTGACGCTGGCGGAATTACACAGCGATCCCACCGGTGGACGCGGGGTGATCCCTTATCGCGCCAGTGCCGAACTGGCCTTCCGCATCCCGCCAGATTTTGATCAGGACCGGATGATTGCCAGCGCGCAGCAGCGTCTCGCGCAACCGGATCTCTCCGGCACCACGCTTGAGTTATTGGATCGCTATCCCGGCACCCGCTTCCGTCGCCACGCGCGCGGCGTCGATGAACTGATAGCCAGCTATCAGACGCTGGGAGCGGAACCGCAAATCTGGCCGTGGGCACCGGGCTGCGCCCCTGCCTACGCCTTCGCCGCTATTGCGCCCGCCTTTCTGATTGGCGGGCTGGGTCACGGCGGCAACGCCCATGCCGTAAACGAGTTTGTCACCCTGACTGGACTGGAACGCTTCCAGCAGTCACTGAGCTTATGGCTCGCCGCATTCAATGATCCGGCCTTTGGCCGGGTCGCGCCACACCAGGGAAACACCAGAGAAGTACCAAAACAAAATATTACAGGTAACAACCATGAAGACAGTCGATGAGTTTAAACGCGTTCCGTTGGGGTTTTTCCCAACGCCGCTCGAGCCGCTACCCCGGCTCGGGGAGGCGTTGGGGATTTCTTTCACCATCAAACGCGATGATTACAGCGGCTTCGGCGGCGGCGGCAATAAAGTCCGCAAGCTGGAGTACCTGATGGCAGAAGCCTGTCAGGCGGGCGTCAACGTGGTGATCACCACCGGCGGACATCAGTCAAATCACGCCCGCATGGTCGCAGCGGCGGCGCGTAAGTTTGGCATGCGTCCGGTGCTGGTCCTGCGTGGCAATCCTCCCGCCAGCTGGCAGGGTAATTTGCTGCTCGATAAGCTATTTGGTGCCGAGGTGCAATTTCTCGACCCGGATGGCTACTTCACCCAGATCGAAGGGGCGATGCAGGCCCACGCCGATGCGGCTACCGCACGCGGCGAGAAGCCGATGATCATCCCGCTGGGTGGTGCGACACCGCTCGGCGCACTGGGTTATGTCCGTGCGGTTGAGGAAATCGCCGCACAGCTGGCCGAACGCAACGAACCGGCACCGGATTTTATCGTGGCACCCACCGGATCCGGCGGCACCCTCGCGGGTCTGCATGTCGGCACCCGTCGCTACTGGCCGCAAACGCAGGTCATTGGCATCAGCGTCAGCGCCAAAGCGGAGTGGTTCCAGCCGCGTATTTCAGGCATGGCGCAGGATTGTGCCGACCTGCTGCAATGGCCGCAACGCTGGCAACCGGAAGATATCTGGATAGAGGACGGCTACGTGGGCGAGGCTTATGGTATCCCGTCTGCGGGCGGTATCGACGCCATTTATCAGCTGGCACAGCAGGAAGGCGTGTTGCTTGATCCGGTTTACACCGGTAAAGCCATGCACGGATTGCTGTCGCTGGTTGAACAGGGGCGTATTCCCCAGGGATCCCGTGTGACTTTCGTGCACTGCGGCGGTTCCCCGGCACTTTATCCTTTCGCCGATCGGCTGCTGGAGCAGTAAATGCGCATGCTGGATGAAGCAACCGTCGCGCTGCTGGGTGGAGACGATCCCGCACTGGCGCTGGCGGATGTCCGGGCAGTGATCGGGTTAATGCGTTCCGGTGAGGCTCACATGCCCGCTGAGAACCACGTTGACCTCGATACCCCGCTCGGTAAAGCCTATGCACTCCCTGCCAGGGTTGGCGGACATTTTAATGCTGCTGGCGTGAAGTGGACCGCACACCGCCCGCAGCGCCCTGATACGTTACCCGCCGCACTGGCGGTGACGCTGATTAACGATGCGCAAACCGGCGTCCCCCGTGGCCTGCTGGCCAGTGGCGCATTAACGGCCGCGCGCACAGCCGCGGTGACGGCGCTGGCGCTGCAATATGCCGCTCCGCGTCCGGTGAAACGCGTCTTGCTGCTGGGCGCGGGTCTGCACGCACAAGCGCATCTGCGCATGTTGCAGCATCTGTTTCCTGCCCTGACGCAGATCGGCATGTGGAATCGCACGCCGGAAAAAATTGCCGGCTTCTCCAGCATCACACCTGAACCCGATCTTACCGCCGCGCTGACTCGCCCCTATGACGCTGTGATTACCTGTACCAGTGCCGCACAACCCATCGTCGATGCCTGCGCGGTACAGCCTGGCCGCTTGATCGTCCAGGTGGGTTATCACGAAGTGAGTTTTGCCGCGATCAAGGCCAGCAGCCAGGTCGTGGTCGATGCCTGGGGCGATTTTGCGCAGCGCAGTGCGAAAAGCCTGTTTCAGATGTATCGCGCAGGTGAGTTTGCCGCGCAGGACGTGGCCGCCACGCTGGAAACGCTGGTGCTCGATGGCTGGCGGCCCGCCGCCGATGACAGCGTTTATTTCTCTTCCTTCGGACTGAACGTGTTTGATATCGCTCTCGCCGCCCGCGTGCTCGCAGCCGCAGAGCAACAGCAGCGGGGAACGGTATACTCCCTGTTTAATGAGGTCGCTGATGATCATTAAGGCCAATGCGCTGGCGGTGAGAAAGTCGCGGGGTGAACATTTCCTGTTGATTGATGTGCGCGACGTGGGAGAGTGGCGATCCGCCACGCTACCTGATGCTCATCACTGTAACGTTTACGACTATTTTATTGCGGACAGCACGCCAGCAGGACTGGAAGTGATGGCCGCCGAAGCAGCGGCAGCACTCCAGCCGCTGTTTGCGGCTTATCCTGCTGCGACGCCGGTGTTTTTCGAACAGCAGGTCGGTATGCGATCGCCGCGCGGATCCTGGTTTGCCTGGTTGCTGGGCCGGGATGATGCATTAATCCTTGATGGCGGCATCGATGCCTGGGTCGCCGCAGGAAACGGACTGCAACCCGGTGAAGGATTAAGTTACACCGTCACGCAACAGGCGTCTTTACCCGCGGTCAGCTGGGACAAACGCTGGGCTTGCAGCCGTCAACAGGTTATCGCCGCTGATGGCAAAAAAGTCATTAACGTGGATGCGCGTCGCCCGACCGAATTTGATGGCAGCTTTGTGCACGAATGTTGTCATCGCGCCGGACGTATTCCACACTCCGCGCTGCTGTTCTGGGAAGATGTGGTGGAAAATGGCCACTTTCTGCCCGTCGCGGAAATTGCCCGCCGTGCTGAAGCAGCGGGTCTGCCACGCGAAGCGCAGTTGCAGGTTTATTGCCATCGTGGTGCCCGGGCGGCCACGGTGCTGGCGGCGCTCAACATGGCCGGTTATGACAACGTTGCCATCTATGTCGGTTCCTGGCATGAATGGGCAGAACACGACGAACTCCCGCTGTTACCCTGAATCCCGGAGAAAGTCGATCGGCGTCGATTTTTTCCGTTCCTGACCAGGATGTAATAGGTCCGATATCGGGTATTCAGGGAGGAACACATGTCGATTGTCTCATCTTCATCTGGCCCGCAGCCGCTTAATCGCGCCTCCGCTGAGCAGCCAGAAATCCGTCTCGCCCGTATCGTGCAAATACACAATACGGTCCATCAACACGGATCCAGTATCGCCACCAAAGCAGGTGAAGCGGTACTGAAAACGCTGCAATCCTGCATCACTGATTATCCTTATCGCCCCGGAAAACCGCATTCACCCGAGTTAAACAACACGCTGGAAAAAATCGTCACCGCCATTCTGACTAACGGCGCAACATCGCAAGCGGATGCTCCGTCATTTACCGCTGCCGATATTGCCAGCGAAGCGGTATTTATCCGTGCCATGGACCGTGAATATCCAAAGGCAGGAAAGTGGGTACAGGAGTTGAAAAAAATATTAGCTGAAGCAGGCACACCCCCACTGACAACCGAGAACAATTACAATGTCCTGCGCGTGAAAGTTGCGAAGAATCCGCTCTGCCGGTTGCTGTTAGCCATTAACCAGCACACATTCAGGCAGGAAATCATGCAGGCTACGCTCCCCGTAGCGCCTCAGGGTGAACATCACTCCCCGGAATCTGGACATCCACGCTTACAACGTATGCAGCATGAGATCGCCGCTACCCGGACCCGATTAGCCCAGGCTGAAGTTAAACGTTGCGGAATAGTCCGTGAATACATTGATAAAGCTGAGGTGGAATTTCTGGCCAAGTTAACCCTTGGTATCCGGGTCAGCATGCGTGATGTTGACGACATACTGGAACATAATCGCCATCTCGATGACAGGGATCTCACTCTCCTGAAGCGGCGATTGACCATTATTGTGCAAATTGAAGACGCTGTGCAGCGTGTCATCAGACAGGATATTGAAAGCAATGAAGACCCATTTCTTGAATGGGCCTTATTTGCTTCAAATTACGATATTAATAAAGTATTCCAGGCTCACACCGTGCAACAACTCCAACTGAGCGCTGAGGAATACCACAAACAACGCGCCAGATTAGAACTGACGCAAATACAAACCTATCGTGATGACCAGCTGAATAGCATTTTTTACCGGGAAGCGACCTTCCATATCACTCCCCCGTTACAGAGACGCTGACCGCCCGGCCAGTGCCTGCTGAATGTTGGGGGCGGCTGCCAGTAGTTGACGGGTATAACTCTCCTGAGGATCCCCTACCACGCTGGCAGTGGCACCGGCTTCCACGATCCGACCGTGATACATCACCACCACCCGGTCACAAAGCTGCTGGACCGCACTGAGATCGTGACTGATAAACAACACCGACAAACCCAGCTTTTCCCGCAGCTCGCTGAACAGCATCAGGACCTGGCCTCGCACCGAGAGATCGAGCGCAGCCACGGCTTCATCTGCCACCAGTAGTTTTGGTTCCATCGCCAGCGCACGGGCAATGGCGATGCGTTGACGCTGCCCACCGGAAAACGCGCCGGGCAGGCGGCTGGCGTGTTCCGGCTTTAATCCCACCAGCTCCAGCAACTCATTGACGCGCGCCTCAATGCCCTTACCGTGGCGCAATTGCCAGACACGTAACGGTTCGGCAATCTGTTCTCCGACCGTGATTTTTGGATTCAGGCTGGCATAAGGGTCCTGGAAAATGATTTGCGCATGACGACGTAACTTACTGAGTTGCCTACCCTGCAGCCGTTGCCCCTGAAACTGGACTTCACCACTGTCTGCCTCGATCAACCCAATCGCTGCGCTGCCCAGGGTGGTTTTACCCGAGCCAGACTCACCAATCAGACCGACGATTTCTCCTGGCTGGATTTGCAAACTGGTGGGATGCAGCACCGTCTGGCGCCTGGCTGGCCATAATGGCAGCCGGCCTGGTATCGGGTAACTTTTACAAATGTTGTTAAGCACCAGCAATGGCGTCTGAGCCGCATGGGCAGGGGCCGCCGGTGGGAGATGAGACAGCGAAGCATCAATCAGCTTGCGCGTATAAGGATGTGCGGGCGTGCCGAGCGTGCTGACCACATCCCCCTGCTCAACCAGACGCCCCTGCTGCATCACGCAGACCCGATGCGCATAGCGTGCCACCACGGAGAGATCGTGGGTGATCAGCAGCATGCCCATCCCCATTTCCTGTTGCAGTTCCTGCAACAACGTGAGGATTTGCACCTGGATAGTGACGTCCAGTGCGGTGGTGGGTTCATCAGCGATCAGCACATCAGGTTGTCCGCTGATAGCACTGGCGATCATCACACGCTGGCGCATGCCACCCGAGAGCTGATGAATATATTGCCGCGCCCGTTGCTGAGGATTGACGATACCCACCCGGTCGAGCAGTGCTATCGCTTCACGTTGCGCCTGCTTCCAGCTGAACTGGCGATGGCGCACCAGCACCTCCGCAATCTGTTCACCAATGCGCAGCGTAGGGTTCATGCTGGTCATCGGTTCCTGAAACACGGTGGCGATGCGGCAACCACGCAGCGACGCAATGCGACGCGCATCCAGCACCTCGTCCTGAAAGCGCAACGTTCCTGCGGTTTGCAGGACGTTTGCAGGCAGCAGGTTCATCAACGCCAGCGAGGTCAGTGTCTTGCCGGAACCCGACTCCCCCACCAGCGCCAGGATTTCCCGCTGGTCGAGATGGAAACAGACATCATCCACCAGCACACGGTTGTCATGCGTTGCCAGACTGAGGTGTTCTACACAGAGCAGGCGCGTGGCTGCATTCATAGGGTCATAGATCCGAAAAAAGCGGAAAAATACAGGATATATCCTGAGAGAAAAGCCAACAAGAACGTTAGGTTATGACGGGAGGATTAAGGATATAAGGGAGAGGTTTTTCTCGCGTTCCGCAGCGGTCAGGCAGCTCATGGTGACTAAACGGGTGAGAAATGCCTGGTTAGGTGGCACTGGGTCTGTACAGGTCAGTAGCAGCCTCCGCAGAAAAAAATCGCCGTATGTTTTTCTGCGGAGCTTTTGCATGTCCTCTATTTAAGTATGTTAATCATGTTTTTTCTCTGCATAACAAAAAACCGTCAGGCCACCTAATCTGTTCTGCCTGAAAAATAAAAGTTCAATTGAACAAAGCGCCTTTAATATTGCATTAGTAAAAACATTGTGCTTTTTAAGTTGAGAGCTTTTGTTTTTACTCCTCCTTGACAGGAGACGAGTTGCAATCGCTAAAGGTAATACCATTCCAAAGTAGTAACATGACTTATTAATAGATAAACCGGATTTTTCAACGCTATTCTCAAGTTGAGAAAGCGTATAACGTCTGCGATGTTCCAGAAAGTCATCATGAGGGCTCCATAACCACTCAAATGCCGGGACACTGATGAGGAACTTTGTACCAATATCAACCTTTTTTACATAATGACTCAGAAGATCAACGTCATCATCGACGTGTTCCATTACATCCATCAGTAATACCAGGTCTGAATGTGATTTTTCTACCTCACGGACAAAATGTATAGATTTTCCGTTCTCAGTCAGTGTTTCTTCTTTTTCATAACTAATATCGACACACAAAGATTCTGATGCCGTGGTATTATTCAATAGAAATTTAGAAAAATAGCCAGACCCGGCACCAACATCCATAATTTTGCAAGGTGAGATACTATCCATTATCTTTAATAAGGCTTTTGATTTAGAAATGTAATACCAGTGTTTATTAACATGATCGCCAAGTATCTCTACTTCTTTTATATCCATATTCCCCTCAAAACATAATCCATTGTCTCACTGCTTTCCGATTCTGTAAGACGTTACAGCCTCCATTTCTGGCAATGAATCTTCACCATAGCAAAACACTATCGTATTGATTTAAATCAAAAATAAATCATTCCGTTAAGTTATTACATCAACGCGTTACACATTAGCAGAATTGTAGTATCAGGTGGCATAACGTAGACTTGCGGCGGGTGCTTGAGACTTTCTGTCTTAAGCATGGCTGACGGCAGAAAGAGAAAAGCCCCAGGAGATTTTCATCAACCTGAGGCCCCCTTTATGCCAGACAACATAAAGGTAGCCTCTTACGCGCCGCAAGGCAAGAAGGAGAAGCAACCATGAAACAGTTTACGGCGATGTTATTCGCCTCCTTTATGATCATGGCGGTAACCGCCGTCATACTGGGCACGCGCAAGGATCTCTGTGAGATACGCTTCCGCGCCCATTTCGTGGAGGTGGCTGTTTCGATGGCATGTGAAACCATCCGGTAAGGGTCACCACGGCGGGAGTCATCCCGCCGTTCCGGTTGTTGTCAGGCACGGGCTCTCAGGCACCCTTCTTCCCAGCCCGGTTCAGGCACGCCCTTTCTGATCAATATTCCTCTGCGCAGGAAAATTACTATCTATATGATTTTAAATAAAAAAACAGTCATCCCGTCATGATATTACATCAACACGTTACTCATTAGCAGAATTGTAGTGTCAGGCGGCATAACGTAGACTTGCGGCGGGTGCTTGAGACTTTCTGTCTTAAGCATGGCTGACGGCAGAAAGAGAAAAGCCCCAGGAGATTTTCATCAACCTGAGGCCCCCTTATGCTCGCAACATAAAGGTAGCCTCTTACGCGCCGCAAGGCAAGAAGGAGAAGCAACCATGAAACAGTTTACGGCGATGTTATTCGCCTCCTTTATGATCATGGCGGTAACCGCCGTCATACTGGGCACGCGCAAGGATCTCTGTGAGATACGCTTCCGCGCCCATTTCGTGGAGGTGGCTGTTTCGATGGCATGTGAAACCATCCGGTAAGGGTCACCACGGCGGGAGTCATCCCGCCGTTCCGGTTGTTGTCAGGCACGGGCTCTCAGGCACCCTTCTTTCCAGCCCGGTACAGGCACACCCCCTCTGAGAAATATTCCTCTCCGCAGGAAAATCACTATCCATCTGATTTTAAATCAAAAATCAGTCTCTCCGCCACGTTATTACATCAACGCGTTACTCATTAGCAGAATTGTAGTATCAGGGGACACAGCGTAGACTTGCGGCGGGTGCTTGAGACTTTCTGTCTTAAGCATGGCTGACGGCAGAAAGAGAAAAGCCCCGGGAGATTTTCATCAACCTGAGGCCGCTCTTATGCGTAGCAACATAAAGGTAGCCTCTTACGCGCCGCAAGGCAAGAAGGAGAAGCAACCATGAAACAGTTTACGGCGATGCTATTCGCCTCCTTTATGATTCTGGCGGTGACCGCCGTCATACTGGGCATGCGCAAGGATCTCTGTGAGATACGCTTCCGCGCCCATTTCGTGGAGGTGGCTGTTTCGATGGCATGTGAAACCATCCGGTAAGGGTCACCACGGCGGGAGTCATCCCGCCGTTCCGGTTGTTGTCAGGCATGGGCTCTCAGGCACCCTTCTTTCCGGACCGGCTCAGGCGGTTTGTCAGTGACGTGATTAACCGTAGACACTCAGCGAGGCGAGGATACGGGTAAAGTAATCATCCGCACGTTTCTGGGCCAGCTTACCGTCACGGGCTTCCAGTGCCTCCACCAGCGGTGTCAGCTCGCGTAGCGTCTGCTCACGCACAATCTCGCTGACGGCCGAGTGCAGCGAATGCTGCCCGTCATACTGCACCGCGCGCCGGTCTGCGATCACATTATCAAAGATTTGGATCAGGAAGCGGTTACGGGTGGCAGCAAACATCGCCTGATGCACCGCGTAGATATGTTCTTTATACAGGAGCCACTCCTGAGCCTCGCGAATCCCCTGCAAATGGTGGCGCATTTTGGCGAAGTCTTCCTCAGTCGCACGCGCCGTGACCAGCAGCATCATCATCGGCTCAAACAGCAGTCGACCTTCAAGAATCTCGCTATAGGTCGGGACCTCTTTATGCCAGGCGGCAACAGGTCGATCGGCATCATTCAGCTGATTTTGCAGGTTATCGGATAAGTAAGAACCGCTACCAACTTTACGTGTCACCAACCCCTGAGTGGACATCATTGCCAACACGTTGCGCACGGTGCTGCGTGACGTATCAAAACGGCGCGCCAGCTCACGCTCATTGGGTAATTTATCGCCTGCTTTCAGGTCCCCATCGCGGATGGCCTGCATTATGGAACGATAAACGCTTACGGCAGCCGTTTTATCGTGACCGACAATACGCTGGGAGATGTCATCAGTGCTGTTCATCCGGCGACTCCTGATAAATACCTGTAAATGGCTGACCAATTTGGTCAGCTGCCGGCGATTATAGCCTGAGATTAACGTCACGGCGAGCAGCGTTTTCGGCCCGATGCCAGTCATTATTCCTCGCCAGATCCTTTGCTTATCCCTTCACCCTGCTGTTTTCTGACCTTATCGTGAAGCACCTCACAAATCGACCATACAAATTACTTATTGGTTAACCATTATGGTTGACCATTAAAAACCAGCATGTTCATAATGCCGAAAAAATCTACTCAGGGCAAAAAATGAACACGTCTCTCGCAACGCCATTATCTCCTGCGGAATGCCGCTTAAGCGATCATCTGCTGGCGTTGGGCATTGAGTTACCGCCAGTACCAACCCCGGTCGCAAATTTTGTCACCTGGCGGCTGTTTGGCAACTTTCTTTATCTCTCCGGACAGGGACCACTGGAAGCCAGTGGTCATCTCTACACCGGCAAAGTCGGCAGTGAGGTGAGCGTCGAAGATGCTTACGACCATGCACGTCTGACCGGCCTGAATTTACTCGCCGTGGCACGCCAGGCAACTGGTGACCTCGGAGCAGTAAAAAGCGTGGTCAAACTGCTGGGCTGGGTCAATGCCCATGAGGCCTTCAAACAGCATCCACAAGTCATCAATGGCTGTTCCGATCTGTTTGTGCAGGTGTTTGGTGAGCAAATTGGCCGTGGCGCACGTTCCGCCATTGGTGCCGGTTCACTGCCGCAAAACCAGACAGTGGAAATTGAAGCCATTTTCGAACTGGAGGAGGCAGTCGCCGATGGATTACGTCTTTGATTTTGCCGCACTGCAACCCTATACCGGCGTGCTGGCAAAGGGATTGATGGAAACCGCCATCTATGCCCTGTTATCGATCCTGTTCGGGCTGATGCTGGGGGCGATCTGCGCATTGACGCTGGTCTATGTCCGCCCTGCCTGGCGTCGGCTGGTGCGCTGCTATGTGGAGTTTTTCCGCAACACGCCATCGCTGGTGCAGCTATTCCTGATCTACTTCGGCCTGCCCAGCCTCGGGCTGCATCTTTCGCCACCGGTGGCGGGCATTATCGCCCTGTCGCTGTATTGCGGGGCTTATATGACGGAGATTTTACGTGCCGGTTTACTCTCTCTGCCGCGCGGCTTAACCGAGGCGGGTGAAGCGCTGGGGCTGTCGAAGCGGCAAATCATCTCGCATGTGCTGACATTACCGGCGATGCAGAACGTCTTCCCGGCGCTTGCCAGCCAGATGGTGCTGACACTGATTGGTACCAGCCTGATTTCGCAGATTGGTGTGGAAGAAATCTTCCACAGTGGCAGTTTCGTCGATTCACGTACCTTTCGCAGCTTTGAAATCTATCTGCTGATTTGCGGCCTTTATTTCTTCGCCGTCAGCCTGATGAAAGTGCTGCTGCGTATCGTTTGGTATCGCTTCCAGGCGCGGAGGTAAGCATGCGCGGTATTTCTCTTCATGATATCTGGATGATCATCAGCGCCCTGCGCTGGACGCTGTTGCTGGCGCTATCCACCTTTGCCTGTGGTGCGGTGATCGGACTGCTGGTGGCGATGGCACGCACTTCCCACCAGCGCTGGTTACAGGGCATCGCCTGGTTTTATGTCGAACTGATTCAGGGCATTCCGCTGCTGGGTATGTTGTTCCTGCTGTTTTTCGGTACGCCAATGTTTCTCGGTATTGATGTCAGTTCCTTTACCGCCGCCCTGATCGCTTTTTCACTGTCAGCAGGCGCATTTCTCGGGGAAATCTGGCGCGGCAGCATCATGGCGGTGCCGAAGGGGCAGTGGGAAGCCTCGCTGTCACTGGGGATCTCGCGGCTGCAAATGCTGCGTACCGTCATCCTGCCGCAGGCGTTTCGTCTGTCGCTGCCTCCGACTGTCGGTTTCTCGGTACAACTGATCAAAAACACCTCACTGGCTGCGCTGGTGGGCTTCGTAGAGCTGACCCGTTCCGGCCAGATAGTCAGTGGGTCAACCCTGCAACCCCTGGTGATTTACCTGCTGGTGGCACTCTGTTATTTCGCGCTGTGTTTTCCACTGGCGCGACTTTCCCTTCAACTGGAGGCTCGTTTTCATGTCGCTGGTCGTCATTGATGCAGTTAAGAAAAGCTTTGGGCAGAACGAAGTGTTACGGGGTATCACCACCACCGTCGAACGCGGCGATATCGTTACCATTATTGGCAAAAGTGGTTCCGGCAAAAGCACCCTTCTGCGTTGTATTAACGGGCTGGAGCAACCGGATAGCGGCACCATTCACGTTGGTGGCCTACAGGTGGGCGGTAGCGCTGCCGAGTTGCAGAAACTCCGCCAGAACGTAGGCATGGTATTCCAGAGTTTTAACCTGTTTCCCCACCTGACGGCGGCGGAAAACGTGACGCTGGCACCGCTACTGACCCGGCGCATTACCAAAGCGGAAGCCCCGGCACTGGCAAAACGTCTGCTGGAGCAGGTCGGGTTGGGACAGAAACGCGATGCCTTCCCCTCTTCCCTGTCAGGGGGACAACAGCAGCGCGTCGCCATTGCCCGCGCGCTGGCGATGTCACCTGAAGTGATGTTGTTTGATGAAGCCACCTCAGCACTTGACCCGGAACTGGTGGGTGAAGTGTTGCGGGTCATGGAAGATCTGGCGAAAGAAGGCATGACGATGATTGCCGTCACCCATGAGATGGCCTTTGCCCGCAAAGTGTCCAGCAAGGTGATTTTTATGCATCAGGGCGAGGTATGGGAAAGCGGCCCGCCAGCCGAGGTGTTCGGTACCCCCCGCACCCCGGAATTACAACGCTTTGTGCAAACCCCAGCTTAACTACACCGGAGAAAACGCATGAAAACGATGGTTAAAACCCTGGCGCTGATCGCGCTCTGTACCCTGCCGCTGCTGGCGCAGGCCAGCTCGCTGGATGACATCAAATCCCGTGGCGTACTGCGTGTCGCCACCACCGTTGATGCCGCCCCCTGGGGCTTCACCGACGCCGCCGGTAAACCCACCGGGCTGGATGTGGAGCTGGCGCAGAAGCTGGCCGACAACATGGGCGTCAAACTGCAATTGCAGCAGGTTACCGGAGCCAACCGCATTCCTTACCTGATGTCGCGCAAAGTGGATGTGTTGATAGCCGCGCTCGGCTCCAGCCCGGAGCGTGCCAAACTGGTGAACTTTTCTGAACCTTATGCGGCGGTTTACCTCGGGGTGTATGGCGGTGACAGTGTGAAAAAAGTCGATAAGCTGAGCGACCTCGGTAACGCCACCATCGCCGTACCTAAGGGATCAACGCCAGACCTGACACTGAGCGATCAAAACCCGCAGGGCAACTATCTGCGTCTGGAAGATACCGCCTCCGCCGTCAGCGCATTTTTGGCGGGTCAGGCACCGATGTTTGCCGAAAACAACCTGATTGCGCAAAAGGTGGCGCAGGAGAACCCATCGAAACATATCGCGCTGAAATACCTGCTGCGCAAAAGCCCGGCCTATATTGCCATCCGCCCGGGCCAGCCCGAGTTGATGGCGGCGATTAATCAGTTTATCGATAAAAGCACCCAGGATGGGGAGCTGCCAGCGCTGCGGCAGAAATGGTTTAACGATGCGCAAAACGATCTGAAAGCGGAGTAGTCGGCATGTCCACAGTATTTAGTGAAATCGATTTTCATCGCCAGGGTAAGCAGGTAGGTTTCGCCCACCTGCCCCTGTCGGCGCATACCGATGCCTGGGGCACCATTGCCATGCCGCTGACGGTGATCGCCAATGGCAGCGGCCCGACAGTACTGATCACCGGCGGTATTCACGGCGACGAGTATGAAGGACCGATCATTATTAATGAGCTGATCCGCAACCTGACGCCGGACCAGGTACAGGGACGTCTGATCCTGCTGCCCTGCGCCAATACCCCGGCGCTACGCGCCTCAATGCGCGTCAGCCCGCTTGACAACAAAAATCTGGCGCGCGTGTTCCCCGGTAACCCGTGGGGCACGCCGACCGAGCAAATTGCCGCCTGGATCCACGAGACTATCTTCCCGCTGTGTGATTTCTATATCGATCTGCACAGCGGCGGCAGCTCACTGTTTATCGAGGAAAGTGCGCAGGTGGTGGTCACCGAAGAACTCGATCCGCAGGTGCGTGAACGCAGTGAAGCGATGGCGCGGGCCTTTGGTGCCACGCTGACGGTGGTCACCAACAATATGGGGGATCCCCGTACCAGCTGTGGTGCCGCCGCCAATCTGGGTTTACCGGCGATTGCGGCAGAAATGGGCTGGAACGGCAGTGTTTCCCCGCACGGTGTCCGGCGTACCCGCGCTGCGGTAACGCGCGTACTCAATCATCTGGGGGTGATCAGCGCGGAAGTGGTTCCCGCAGAGCCATCACGCCAGGTATTTATCCCTGCTGGCGGCAACCTGCTCTCTCCCGGAGACGGCTGGTTTGAGCCGTTACATGATATCGGTGATGAAGTAAGCGCAGGCGAGCTGGCGGGTTGGCTGCATCGCCTGACAGAACCACACGCACAACCCCAGGCGGTGCATTTCCCCCAGGGGGGATGTATCTATTCACAACGCACCTTTGGTGCTACCGCGCAGGGTAACAGTCTGGCGGTGCTGGTGCAGGACCTGAACCCGAAGGAGCAGGCATGAGCGAAAAAATCACCCTGAATGACTACCAGGCCGCACTGGACCGTGTTCGCCCCTGGGTGCGCAAAACGCCACTGGTGGAGGCCGCACCCTGGCAACCGGTGCCGGGTATCGAGCTGCGCCTGAAAGCAGAGTGTTCACAGGTTACCGGTTCTTTTAAAGCTCGCGGCGCGTTTAATCGCGTGCTCAACCTGCCACTAACGGTACGCAATCAGGGACTGGCCACTGCATCGGGCGGTAACTTCGGTGCGGCCGTTGCCTGGGTTGGTCAGCAACTTGAACTCCCGACGGATGTTTTCGTGATGAACACCAGCACCGAACTGACGCGTCAGCGCATCGCAAGTTACGGTGCCAAATTGACAGTGGAAGGCGATTTCTGGGACCAGAGCTGGGATGCGGCAGGTGCCCGCATTGAGGAAACGGGGGGCGCGCTGCTTCATCCCTATGCCGACCGTGACGTGATTATCGGCCAGGGCACCATGGCGCTGGAGATACTCGAACAGTGGCCCGAAGTGGACACGCTGGTGGTGTCGATTGGCGGTGGTGGTCTGATTGCCGGAGTGGCACAGGCGGCGAAGTTGCTGAAGCCCGGCATTCGTATCATTGGCGTGGAGGCAGCGGGCTGTCCGATGATGTGGACCTGCCGTCAGCAGCAGCACATCGTCAAGCTGGAACAGGTCAAAACCATTGTGCCAATCCTCGCGGCGCGTTCGACGGAAGCCATCAATTTTGCGCTGGTGGAGCAGTATGTCGACGAAATCGTGCTGGTGCCGGAAGATCAGGTGGAGGCCTCGGCCCGTGAAGTCTGGGCGGCAACCGGCCTGGCGATTGAGCTGGGTGCCGCCACCGCAGTCGCGGCAGTCACCCGCCAGCTGTTTGCCTGCAAACCCGATGAGAAAATCGCTGTGGTACTGTGCGGTAGCGGCACCAACGGCATGTAGAATTAAAAGACTTATTTGAAGCTCTTATTGTCGAAAAATGCCATTAAGGGCTTTATTTAAGACCATTAAATCACCATCACTCCTTTCACTCTCCTGTGTTATAATAAAAGCCATAAATAAAACCCTTATGTCAGTAAAAAGGCACCAGGAGCTTTATATATGTCCCTTAATCTCTATTCTGAAGCAAAGCTATTGTCCGAGCTTGGGCAACGGTTAAAACACCAACGCCTGCGCCGTAATATGCTGCAAAAGGAACTGGCAGAAAAAGCGGGCATCTCGGTTTCTGCGCTGAAAAATCTGGAAAACGACGGTAAAGCCACCCTGGAAAATTTTATGAAAGTGGTGTTTGCCCTGCGACTGGAAAAAGAGATGACCCAGCTATTTTCCACCCCAGCGCTCAGCATCGCCCAGGTTGAGGCACTCAGGGAACCCACCCGGCAACGCGCAACACAACGGAAGGTGAAAGGAAAATGACAGGTCAGTATCAACCTCTTCAGCGGCTTGAAGTGATTTATCAGGGATGGGGAGAAGAATGGCCGCTGGGTATTCTGGCTGCGGCCAGTGGTCGCGGCCAGTGGCTGTTTGAATATTCACAGGAGAGCATTCAGCGCGGCATTGAATTTTCTCCGCTACTGCATCCAACGGACAGCACCACCTATGCCGACTTTGAACGTCATCAGGAAGGTGTCCCTGGCTTTATCGCCGATTCATTGCCGGATGGATGGGGTCGTTTACTGCTGGACCGCCTGCTGCGCCGTAATAATATCGAACCTGCCGCGTTATCGGCTCTTGATCGCCTGGCGATGCTGGGCAACAACACCATGGGGGCACTGACCTACCGACCACTGCTCAACATGCCTGAGCAGGATAAATACCAACAAAATATCGATGATCTGGCGATCCTGGCTCAGGAAATTCAGATTGAAGTCGCAGGTCAACACTCCGACGTATTACCAGAGCTGGTACGACTTGGCGGGTCACCCCATGGTGCACGGCCAAAAGTGCTGGTCGAATTGAATCCGGTCACTGGGCATATTGCTTCAACACCGTTCGCTGGCAGTCATCCCTGGTTGATAAAATTTCCCGCTGCGCAGGAAGAGACCTGGGTATGTGCACTTGAAGAGGTGTATGCACGCATGGCGCGCCTCGCTGGCATCGATTTTCCTGACAGCCAGTGGTTCGATCTCGGGGCAGGTTTATCTGCTTTCGGCGTGAAGCGTTTTGATCGCGTGGCGGGTATGCGGGTACCCGTGCTAAGTATGGCCGGTGCACTCCAGGCGGATTTCCGGCTGCCCTGCCTTGATTACAGTGACATACTCCAGGCGACAGGCATGATTACCCGCTCAGTGCGAGAGCGGGAGATCCAGGCGCGCAGGATGGTGTTCAACGTCATCATGAATAATCAGGACGACCACGCCAAAAACTTTGCTTTTATCCTTAATCAAAACGCAGAGTGGCAGGTTTCGCCTGCCTATGACCTGACCTTACAAATGGGACCTGGCGGCCAGCATCAGACGGCCGTGGCCGGTTACGGCAGAAACATCAATCGTAAAGCCTTATTAAAGGCCGCCGCATCGGCAGATATTTCCGCCAAAAATCTTAACCTGATCATTCAGGAAGTGACTGATGTGGCTGCATGCTTTGTTACGGTGGCAAAGGAATTGGGTGATGCCATTCCAGCCAGTGTGATCAAAACCAGCGCAGAAAAAATACAGGCTAACATTCGGGCGCTGGACGCATGACACAAAGATTGCAGTTAACCACCCCCCGGCTCCTCTGTTCACAGATAGAGGAAGACGACTGGGCGTTCTGGCACCGTCTGCTGGTCTCACCGGAGGTGCAATTTTACGTTGCCGATGCCAGACCCGCAGAGGACATTCGTGCAGCTTTTGCGGCGCGGTTACCAGTCTGGACGCCGCAAAGCCAGCACTGGCTATGCCTGGTGGTTCGGGAGCGGGAAACCGGCACGAGACTTGGCGTTACCGGATATATCCGGCAGGACAATGATTGCGCCGAAGTCGGCTTTCTGTTCGTACCCGAAGCACAAGGCAAGGGATACGCCCGGGAATCGTTGCAGGCCGTTTGCGATTATGCTTTTGGTGCCGGGGGAATCGCGCGTCTGGTCGCCACCGTCACCGCCGGAAATATCCCTTCCCGTCGTTTGCTGGAGAAAGCAGGTTTTGTCCTCGAAAAAGAAGTGCCAGAAAGCTACTGGCTGAGAAATACGTGGCACAGCGACTGGCTGTTTGCTTTGCCGCGCGAGGATTACCGGCCCTCTCCCTGATTACTCAAGCGCCGCCAGCAGCCAGGCCACGGCCAGCAAATCAGCACTGCCGCCCGGGCTTAAGCGCCGCGCCATCAACGCCCGATCCATCTGCCGCAACGCTGCGTTATCCCACCCGGCTGCCAGCAGCGTCGCTGCATAATCCTGGACATAGCGTAACCCGTCTATGCCACCACGCGACACCAGATTGCTGTCCGGGTTAGACGCCATCAGACGCAGCAAGGCATGTTGCAGCTGGCGTTCGCCCTGCTCCCGGTGCCAGAACGGCAGCACCGCGTTGCGTACTGTGGCAAAACCGCTCTCCACCTCGCCGCGCGCGCCCGTCAGACCATATTCACGAAATTGCCGTTCCCCGGCAGTGCACCACTGCCTGCGGTTGCCCAGTTCACGCGCCACCAGCCCACCGCAAATATCACTGACCTGACGACAAAGGGCATCAGCGCTCACCCTGCGTCTCTGCCCCTGCAAACGCCCGGCGGCGAAACACAGCAGTCCAAGGGAGAAGATCCCCCCTTTGTGTGTATTCACCCCGCCCGTCGCTTCCAGCATGGCTTGCTCGCAGGCCATGCCCGCCGGACGCAGCAGGCACAACTGTTCAGCGGCGGGTTGTTGTGCATGCTCCCATCCTAAGCGGGAAAAAACCGTCAGCCAGGGTGTGATTGTCGCAATGCTGGTTAACATCAGGGCATGATCCATGTCCTGGTGCGAACCACTATTGGCCCAATCCACCAGGCCCGGTTTGGGGGTAAGATCCAGTTCGATACGCAACGCCCGTGCCGCAAGCTCGGGCACGTCTGGGGTTGCAGTTTTAATCGCGAGCAAACCAGCCATCAATCATGTTCTCCACACGAGACACCACCTCTTCCGGCGAATGGCGACGCGAACGGGCGCAAGCATGCGCCGGTTCATCGCACACCAGACAACGGCGGGTGTGTAAATCCAGCGACTGCCGCCCAATCTGTCCCTGCTGCGGACAAAACACGTCAAAATCCCACAGCCGGCCAAGCGGGAAAGTCTGTTCCAGTTCGATGCACTGCGCCTTGATTTCCACTGCCGGATGTTCCACGCACCACAACGCTTCCGGGCCGGTTTCCAGCCACAGTACCTGGTGGGCCATCACCGGCCAGCGATGCCGCCACAGCAGTTGATCACAGGCCTGCAATGCCACCCCCATGGTGTTGCGGTAACGGATACTGTCTTTCACCGCACCCGGCGTCACCAGAGTCAGTGAAATGATAGGTTGTTGATAGCGAGTCAGCCAGTCAGTCTGACGCGCCGCGCGAGCCTCTTTTGCCGCCAGCAGCGCTTCAAGACTGACGCCCGCTTGCACGGGCACCATAGTCGTCATAGATCTTCCTCCTTCACCTGCCGGACAACGTCAATCACACTACCGTCGCGATAGCGGATCACCCCGACGATACGGTCGGTAAAGGCGATCGGTTTTGGCTCACCGGTCAGGGCAACCGCACGCTGATAAAGTGCTGTGATATCGACCAATTTCATCCCCGCCGCCAGCAGTCGCTCACGGATTTCCGGACGCGCAGGATTCACGGCGATGCCGTGATCCGTCACCAGCACATCAATGCTCTCGCCGGGTGTCAGCCGGGTGGTGACGCGTTTTACCACCGTGGGGATACGGCTGCGCAGTAACGGCGCGACCACTATCGTCAGATTTGCCGCAGCAGCTACATCGCAGTGGCCGCCGGATGCGCCACGCATCACGCCATCGGAGCCGGTAATCACGTTGACGTTAAAATCGACGTCAATTTCCAGCGCGCTGAGAATCACCACATCCAGCTGATCGCAACTGGCCGCTTTCCCGCCGGGGTTGGCATAAACATCGGTAGAGATTTCCACATGGTTCGGGTTACGCCGCAACGACGCTGCCGCCTCGCTGTCAAAGCACTGGGTATCGAGTAATTTATCGATCAGTCCTTTTTCGTGCAGATCGACCAGGCTGCCGGTGATGCCGCCAAGAGCAAAGCGCGCTTTGACCCCATGCCGCGCCATTTTTTCTTCCATAAAACGCGTCGCCGCCGTGGCGGCAGCGCCTGAACCGGTCTGCATCGAGAAACCATCGCGGAAATAACCGGAATGTTCGATCACATCGGCGGCATAGCGGGCAATCATCAGTTCACGCGGATTACTGGTGACGCGCGCCGCTCCCACGCTGATTTTTGCCGGATCGCCCACGCTGGCAACCTGGACAATCAAATCCACCTGCTCCTGTCCGAGGCTGGCGGGCATATTGGGAAACGGCACCAGTTCTTCCGTCAGCAGCACCACTTTTTTCGCGAAGCGCGCATCAACCATCGCATAACCGAGCGAACCACAGGCGGATCGACCCTCGGTGCCATTGGCGTTACCAAACTCATCGCTGCATGGCACGCCAAGAAAAGCGACATCAATACTGAGTTCGCCATCCTGCAACAGTTTCACCCGGCCACCGTGGGAGTGGATCTGTACCGGCTCGGTCATCAGTCCATGGGAAATGGCCTCCGCCAGTTTGCCGCGCATACCGGAAGTAAAGATGCGCGTAATAACGCCGCTCTGGATATGCTCGATCAGCGCATCATTGCAGGTCATCAGCGAACTGGAGGCCAGCGTCAGGTTTTTAAATCCAAGACGCGCCAGCGCCGCCACTACATTGTTGATGACCTGGTCACCTTCGCGGAAGGCGTGATGGAAGGAAATGGTCATGCCGTCCTGCAAACCGCTGCGCGCGATGGCGTCATCCAGCGAGGCGCACAATTTACGGCAGTGTTTCGCATGGATATCTGCCAGCCACGGTGTGGCCTCATGGGCACTTTCAAAAGGTTTTAACTCACGCAGATGCGGGAAATTAACGTGAAGAAGTTCAGTCTGGTTCATGGTTTTGTCCTTAACGACGCACGCCGGACGCAGCCGCACGTTCCAGCACCATCTGCGCATGATTAATAATGGGGGCGTCGATCATTTTGCCGTTCAGCGACACCACGCCAAGGCCATTGCGGTTGCCCTCTTCTGCCGCTTCGATCACGCGTTCAGCGTGGTCCACTTCCTGCTGGGTGGGGGCATAGGCGTTATGCAGCAGATCAATCTGACGTGGGTTGATCAGCGACTTACCGTTAAAACCCATTTTGCGGATCAGCTCCACTTCGCGCAGGAAACCGGCTTCATCGTTAACGTCTGACCACACCACATCAAAGGCATCGATGCCGGTAGCGCGGGCGGCATGCAGCACGGCGCAGCGTGCATAGAACAATTCGGTGCCGTCACCACGTTCGGTTTGCATATCCATCACATAGTCGAACGCCGCCAGCGCGATGCCGATCAGACGCTGGGAGCTGCGCGCAATCGCCACCGCGTTAATCACGCCAATGGCAGACTCAATCGCCGCCATCACGCGCGTGGAACCTATCGGACGTCCACAGGCCAGTTCAATCCGTTCGAGGTGGCGCTCCAGTTCATAGATATCTTCCGGGGTGTCGGTTTTCGGCAGGCGCACCACATCAACCCCGGCACGCACCACCGCCTCCAGATCCGGTAAACCAAACGGCGTATTCAGCGGGTTGATACGCACCACCGTTTCAATGTCCTGGTACATCGGATGCTGCAACGCATGGAATACCAGCAAACGGGCGGTATCTTTTTCCCTGAGCGCGACCGCGTCTTCCAGATCGAACATGATTGAATCAGGTCGATAAATAAAGGCGGTGGAGAGCATGGCGGCATTGGCACCCGGCAGGAACAGCATGCTACGACGTAGTTTTTTCATTGCAGTTTCCCCCAGTCAATCTCCGCCTCTTCAGAAGCGCGCAGTACGGCGCTTTGCAGCCGGGCGCGGATCACGCAATCCAGCGCACCCTTGTCCTCAATAATGATCAAACCCTGCCAGACCTGCATTTGCCGCAAGGTGGCGTGTACCACCTGGCGGATCTGATCGCCAAATTGCTTCATCACCTCGCTGTGAATCACCACTTCCAGGTCACCCCCGCTGGGGGCTATTTTTACCATCAGGTCGCTGGACTCCATCGTTCCTGCCAGCGCCTCCCTCACAATTTTCATATTTATATTCCTGATTTTTAAGCGACTTCCGCGCTGTAATGGGCTGTAAGATGCGCGAAAGTGGTATCCGGTACAATTTCCCGAATTCGGGAAAACTGGTGTGTTTTCAGTAATCGCCGCACTTCTGAGGCCGAAATGGCACTGCCCGTCGCTTTGATGCGGGGGATTTCCACCACCGCCACCGCGTCGGCCAGCAGCTGATGCATGCTGAGGTTGTACTGGCGGGTAATCTCGCAAAAAGGTTCGCTGCCAATAAAGCGATGGGTAATGCCCAGTGCCGGGGCAATGTGGTTGCGGAACAACAGCAGGTCGATCTCACTCCATGCCTGCTGTACCTTGCCGGTCTCTTTCAGGAAATAGGCCGGAAAGGTGGCGCGGGAGATGATGTACTGAGAACCTTCATGCACGGTGATATTAGGCAGATGGGCAACACCGGACTGCACCATGTGCAGGCGGGCGCTGAAGGGGAAGAATGAGGCGTCTTCCCGCACCACGAACAGATGCAGCCAGTCGCAGCGGGCGGCCGCCTGTTCCACCAGATAACGGTGTCCCAGCGTGAAAGGATTGGCGTTCATCACGATCGCGCCAACACGTTGCCCGGCAACACGGCTGGCCTGCAATGAACGACAATAGCGCTGGATGCCTGAGGGGGTGTTCTCCATCAGAATGGCGTTCTCGCCGCTCTGCACCACTGGCCAGAAGCCGTTGTGCTGGAATCGCTCCCGGTTACAGGGGCGCGTACACAGAAACAGATGAAAATGCCCGCGTGCCAGCGCCAGGTGCTCAACTTCTGCCAGCAGTTGCGCGCTGAGATTTTCGCCGCGCCACTGCTCATCGATAGCGACACATTTGATGACATTAGCGGCCAGGCCAGCGCAGCCCACCAGCCGCTCGCCCGACCAGGCTTCAACGAAGGTACTGATATCGCTATCCATACCTAATCCGCTATCCGCGAGCAGGGTGCGAATGGTCTCGCGCCGCCGCGGGTTACCGCTGACTTCCGCAATGCGGAAGTCGATGGAGGGTCGTGGTTGCATAATCCTGCCTGCGCCTCAGTGTGTCGCCGTCAGCACATGAGCTGGCGCATCCATAATCACATTGCTGAGGTGACCGATATTTTCGATCTCTACTTCGATGCGATCGCCTGCCTGCATAAACAGCGGCGGATTGCGTTTCTTACCCACACCACCCGGCGAGCCGGTGATGATCACGTCACCGGCATGCAGACAGGTGAAGGTACTGATGTACTCAATAAGTTCGGCGACTTTGTGGATCATGCTGGCGGTGTTGTCATCCTGCACCATACGACCATTCAGCCAGGTACGGATCGCCAGCCGGTGTGGATCCGGGATTTCATCTGCGGTGGTCATCCACGGACCAAATGCCCCGGTCTGACGCCAGTTTTTTCCGGCGGTAAACCAGGTGTGCTGCCAGTCACGCGCGGAACCATCCATATAACAGCTGTAGCCCGCCACATGGTTCAGCGCATCTTCGCGCGCGATATCCTCACCGCTCAGACCGATAATCACCGCCAGCTCGCCTTCATAGTCAAACTCGCTGGAGTGACGCGGTTTCAGTACCGGCGCGTTATGCGCGGTTTGCGAATCGGCAAAACGCACAAACAGCGTCGGTGCCGGGTTGTGCTGATCGAACTCTTTGCGTTTTTCGGCGTAATTCATGCCAACGCAGAGGATTTTGCCGGGGTTATCAATCACCGGTAACAATTCAAGATCGTCGAAGCGCAGATCCGGTGTTTCACTGCTCAGCTGCTGTGCTTCATGCAGCGCGTCAGCCGCAAGTAGCGATTTTAAATCCGCGTAGCGGTCGCCAAGACGACGACCCAAATCGATCACCCCCTCATCGCTGACGATGCCGTAGCTACGCTTTCCCTGGTGGACAAAGCTTGCAAGTTTCATATTCGTTTCCGTCCTACATGTATCAGCTGAGGAAATTGCCGAGGATAAGCAGCGACACCGATACGTTGATCGCACCGCCAATACGGGTCGCAATCTGGGCAAATGGCATCAGGCTCATGCGGTTACCCGCGGTGAGGATGGCAACGTCCCCTGTCCCACCTTGACCGCTCTGGCAGCAGGAAACGATGGCGACATCGATAGGATGCATACCGATCTTTTTACCCACGAAGAAGCCGGTGGCGACCAGTGCAGACACGGTGCTGACGATGACCAGCAGATTATTGATGGTGAAGGCATGGACCAGTTCTTCCCACGGCGTAATCGCCACACCCACAGCAAACAGGATGGGATAGGTAACGGAGGTCTGGAAGAATTTGTAGACCACCTGCGAACCTTCCAGCAGGCGCGGCGACACACCGTGCGCCAGTTTGATCAGCACCGCGACAAACAGCATGCCAACCGGGGCCGGCAGGCCAATCAGTTTGTGGCCGAGCATCCCGATCATGTACAGCAGCACTGCCAGCAGCGCACCTGCGGCAATGGTGGTCACGTCGGTGGTCAACCCGGTTTTACCTGCAGGCGTCGCTGGCGCTGTCTCGTCGCTATTGGCGCGGTTCGGCATCAGCTGGCCTTCACCGGTCAGATGCGGGTAACGTTTACCGAGCTGGTTGAGGCAGCCGGAGATGATGATCGCGGTCAGGCCGCCCAGCATCACCATCGGCAGGACACGGCCAAGCGCCACGCCCTGGTCCATATGCAGCAAGGTGGCGTAACCAATCGACAGCGGAATTGCACCTTCACCCACACCACCGGCCATGATCGGCAGAATGATAAAGAAGAAGATCTGGAACGGTTCCATGCCGAGCATCAGGCCAACGCCCATGCCGACTATCATGCCAACAATTTCACCGCACAACATCGGGAAGAAAATACGCAGGAAGCCCTGAATCAGGGTGGTGCGATTCATGCTCATGATGCTTCCGACAATAATGCAGCAGATATACAGATAAAGGATGTTGGTGGATTTGTAGAATTTGGTGGTGGATTCCACTACCACGTCTGGCAGCAGGCCATAGTAGACCATGGCCGACGGGATGAAAGTGGCGCAAATCGCTGCGGCACCCAGTTTGCCAACAATCGGCAGACGTTTACCAAATTCACCGCAGGCAAAACCGAAAAACGCCAGCGTCGCGACCATCACCACGATATCGCTGGGGAGTTTTCCACCCAGACAATCGACAGCAATTAACGCACCGGCCAGCAGGAATAATGGCAATGGAATGATACCGATTTTCCAGGTGTCCATAATATGCCACCACCGGTCCTTGAGTGATTTTTTTTGAATCGCCAGTGATTCCGAGGTAACAGAAAACGAATCGTCAGTTGTGCTCATAATTAAGCCCCTTGGTTATTTTGTGCCCTCAGGGTAAAGCGTTAATGGCGCAGGTTATGTGAGGAAAAGCATAATAAAAGCGGAGTTTTAATGGCACCTATGGTTTTTATGGTTTCTTTTATTTTCTGTGATTTACACCTTAATTATTTGCGTGGTTTTTATGGTTTTTATATCCAGGAGTACAAGTTAATAACATTTCCCAAAATGAGTATTTAACATGTCATTTTTTGCACAACCTCCTGCTGTGCAAGGGATCACAAGTTTCCAGTAAACTACGCGCAATGATGATAAAAAATGGTACATTGACATTTTACTGGCTGTGGTGCGTGCCGTTATGAAGCTATCCTTCCAAATCAAACTTTTTATTTCTCTGGTTCTGTTCTTTTCCGGTCTTTTTGTTCTGCTCGGCATTTATTATTACCAGGATGTCAGCCGACAGCTTTATCAGGAAATGAGCACCCGGGCAAAAATACAGGCGGAAGAGATCGCGATTATTCCTAATTTACGGAAAGCGGTAGCGGAAAAAGATATTCCGGCGATTAATCAGTTTATGCATCAGGTGGTGTTGCATACCGATGCCAGCTTTATTGTGGTGGGCGATAATAAGGGGATTCATCTATTTCATTCTGTGCACGGCGAGGTGGTCGGTAAAAAGCTGGTCGGTGGCGACAATGATGCGGTATTGCGCGGCATCAGCACCACCACCATTCGTAAGGGAGGCCTGGGCGTTTCCCTGCGCAGTAAAGCGCCGATATTTGACGATAACCATCAGGTGATCGGTATTATCTCGGTGGGTTATCTCACCAGCTATCTCGACACCATTACGCTGAGTAAAGTGATCAATATCTTCATCGCGGCAGTGTTGCTGCTGGCCGCGCTGTTTGTCTTTTCGTGGTTTTTCACCAGCGGGATTAAAAAACAGATTTTCTCGCTGGAGCCACGGGAAATTGGCCTGCTGGTGCGTCAGCAGAAAGCGATGATGGAATCCATCTATGAAGGGGTGATTGCGATCGACAGCGAGTTACGCATCGAGGTGATCAACCAGGCGGCCCGTAAACTGTTAGGTTTGAGCCAGCCAACCCGCATGCTGCGTGGCCATACCATCAGCGAAGTGATTGCCCCGGTACCGTTTTTCACCCGTGAAGTGATTCTGGAACACGATACCCACGACGAGATTTGTCGCTTCAATCAGTTAACGGTACTCGCCAGCCGGGTACGGATAATGCTGGAGGATGAATTGCAGGGTTGGGTGATCACCTTTCGCGATCGCAACGAGATCGACAGCCTCAGTGCGCAACTCAGCCAGGTGAAACGCTATGTCGATAACCTGCGCATTATGCGCCATGAACAGTTAAACCGTATGACCACGCTCTCCGGCCTGCTGCATATGGGACGTTACGACGAAGCAGTGCGCTACATTCAGGCCCAGTCAGAACATGCCCAGGAGCTGCTGGACTTTATCTCTGCGCGTTTTAACTCACCCACCCTGTGCGGTCTGTTGTTAGGCAAAGCGGCACGCGCACGTGAAAAAGGCGTGGAGTTGGCGTTTGATCCGCTGTGCCAGCTGGAGCGACCCTGCCGCATGCTGGGAGAAGCCGAGCTGATCTCGATCATCGGCAACCTGCTGGATAACGCCATCGAGGCGACACAGCGTTCCCCGCTGCCGCACGAACCGGTGGAGGTGCTGATCCTGCTGAACGAGCGGGAGCTGATCATTGAAGTGGCGGATCGGGGTATCGGTATCGACCCGGCCATCCGCGAGCATATTTTTGAACGCGGGATCACCACCAAACGCAGTGGCGATCATGGTATCGGCCTGTATTTAATCGCCAGCTATGTCACGCAGGTGGGCGGGTCGATTGAAGTTTCCGCCAATGCACCGCACGGCACGATTTTTTCCTTATTTATTCCTGAAACGGGCGACCAGGCGCGTCCCGTATCCACGCTGGAAGAACCGTATTATGCAACCTGAACTGATAGACGTATTGATTGTTGAAGATGAAAACACGCTGGCGCAGTTGCATGCCGAACTGATCAGTGAACATCCCTGCCTGCGGCTGGTGGGGGTTGCCTCGTCACTCGCAGAAGCCCAGAGCTTACTGAACAGCAAGCAGCCACAATTAGTGTTGCTCGACAATTATCTGCCGGATGGTAAAGGCATCACGCTGATTGGCGACCCGCTGGTAATGCGCGCGAACTGTTCGGTGATTTTCATCACTGCCGCCAGCGATATGGACACCTGTAGCCAGGCGATCCGCAATGGTGCCTTCGACTATATTCTCAAGCCGGTTTCCTGGAAGCGTTTGAGCCAGTCGCTGGAACGTTTTGTGCAGTTTGCCGAACAGCAGCGTGTATGGAAGATTGTCGATCAACAGAACGTCGATTCGCTCTATCAACTTCAGGCGAAAAATTACCGTCAGAATAACAACAACAAAGGTATTGAAGAGAAGACACTGGCGCTGGTGCAAAACCTGTTTGCCCAGGCACAACGCTGTTTTTCTGTGGATGAAGTGGTGAGCGAAACCGGGCTGAGTAAAACCACCGTTCGACGCTATCTGGAGCACTGCGTGGATGCAGGCTTTCTGGCAGTAGAAATGCAGTACGGCAAGATTGGACATCCGAGAAGGATGTATCGCTGGGGCGGGTAAACAAGGCGTGACAGGCGTCACGCCTTACCCATGCGTTACGGTTTGTCCGTCACCTCGATATAAGGCGTGTTACCCAGCGGTTTGACATCCCCAGGGGTATTCACGCTCTCCGATAAACCGATACGAAAAATACCGCCCTCCGGGTGCCAGCTGCGGATGATTTTTGCGTCCAGCGTTTTACTGGCCCCGGCCTTTATTTTCTGATAGCCGCCAAACAGACCCCACTGCCCTGTCACCGGATTTTTTATCTGAGTAAAGAGCCACGAATCACGGTCCACAGGAGCGCTAACCGTGACGCGAACCCCTTTCTCAGCATCTTCTGAAGTTATTGCATTTGATGCCATTTCATCCAGCAGAACATCCCCCTTTACCGGAAAATAGTTTGTATGCAAGTAAGATACAGGCCCTGAGATCTGATTATTATCCCCGGCGTGTGCCACACCCAGCGACCATCGCTGAAATCTCTTTTGCCAGGGATAAGCCGGTGATGAAAATTTGTCGGGAGAAACATAAACATTGCCTGTATCCGGCATGCTGGCTGTAATCGGGATATTAACTGCAATATGACTGGAGTCTGATTTTTTGTCTCCGCTCATTAATAAAATCCATCGTTCAGGTTTTTCCGGCCCACGATCGGATACATCATAATGAATATACATGCCCTCTTTCGCCAGGATATTCCCTTCCTGGAAATACTGCGTGGTGGCCATATCCGGCAACGGACATAGCTCGGCGGGCATCGTGACTGTTTCATCTGTCGTTTCGCAGTGGCCTTTGGGAACCACCCTGGTAAGACTGGTGACTGCGGCGGCCACTTCTTCCGGGCTTTCTTTCCATGAAGGTTCCTGAAAGTCGGGGTTATCCTCACAGCGCTGAAGCTGTCTCTTAATGTAATAACATGCCTGCTTAATAAATTTTCCTTTTACGCCACCAGGAAAAGAGATCTCTGCTTCATAAGTCCCGGCAGCCCCGCCAATGGATAGCTGCTGATTTATTCCACCAGGCGCATGAATTTCATAGACCCAGCCTTCTTTTTGCGGATGGTACAGATCGACAAAGTTAATTGCAGTTTTCAAATTTTCTGTAGTACTGACGAAAACTGAACGAAATGAATCTTCTTTATGGCAACGCCAGTCATGATCGCGTTCTGCCTCAGGGTATTCTCGCGTTACCCCTTTAGGTCGCATCCCATTTTTGAATGCGTCTAATCCTTCATTATTCGTATCGCCACGCCATAGCGTATTATTTTCATTCCTCCATACCAATTCCGGCTCTTTCTCTGATGCCCGGGAGAAATTAATATTCTCCCGGCAGTCAGGGTAATAACCAGAGGTATCCAATGCATAGGCTACTGACGTTGGCGACAATAAAGAAGAGATAATAAGCAGTGTTTTTTTTGACATGTTTTTAATTTCCATTTAAAAAACATTCTGATTTGAGGTGTTAATTTCCATCGACTTCCATGCGATAAGATATTCGATATTCAGAGGAAAATCATTGTCTTAAATCATTTTGCAAATTAATTTCCGCGATTTCACAGGCAGCGATAAAGGTGATGGTGCTAATCATCATGATGAACACATATCAATGCCCCGCTCACCGGTTCCGGCACCACCGCCACATTGACCTGAAATACGCGTTTAAGGACCTCAGGTTGTAACACCTGCGCGGGCGTCCCCTCGGTGACCAATGTGCCTTCTGCCAGCAGCACCAGCCGATCACAATAGCGGCTGGCCTGATTGAGGTCGTGCAACACGGTCACCACGGTTTTGCCCTGCGCCTTCAGCTCCCCCATCAGCTTCATCAGCTCGATCTGATGATTGATGTCCAGCCAGGTGGTGGGTTCATCCAGCAGGATGACCGGCGTATCCTGCGCCAGCAGCATCGCCAGAAACACCCGCTGCCGCTGGCCGCCCGATAAATCGCTGACGCGCTGCTGCGCCAGTTGAGCGATGCCCATCCGTGCCATTGCGGCCTGCACCTGATCTTTGTCCTGTGCCGACAATCGCCCCCACAGCGGTAACCAGGGATGACGACCATAAGCCACCAACTCCGCCACGCTCACCCCTTCCGGCGTCAGATGTTGCTGTGGCAACAACGCCAGATGCCGGGCCAGCTGACGTGAGGAAAAACGCGCCAATGGCTGACCACCGATAAACAGCTGTCCCGCAGTGGGTGTCAGCAGGCGCGCCAGCGTTTTTAACAGCGTCGATTTGCCGCAGCCATTTGGCCCAAGCAGCGCGGTGATTTGCCCGGCGGCAAAGCTCACGCTCACGTCCTGAAGCACGCGTTTCCCGGCGTAGCCCGCAGCCAGATTCTCAACCCTCAGTTGCATCTATCGTGTCCTGATTAACAGCCAGAAAAACCACGGAGCGCCGATCAGCGCGGTGATGACACCGGCGGGCAGCTCCATCGGCGGAGACAGGGTGCGCGCCAGCATATCGGCCAGCAGTAACACCAGCGCCCCAAGTAAAGCGGAAAACGGCAACAGGCGGGCATGACATCCCCCCACCAGACGACGTGCCAGATGTGGCACCACCAGGCTGATAAAACTGATTGGCCCGCATACCGCCACCGCCAGCGCGGCCAGTGCCACGCCGATCAGCAGCACGCCGCGCTGAAAATGGCGCAAAGAAACCCCGAGGGTTGCCGCACGCTCATCTCCCAGCGCCAGCAGGTCGAGATCGCGGCAAAAACACAGGCTGATAAGCAGCAAAATCGGAAGCGGTAACGCCAGTAGCACCATCTGCCAGTCACGTCCCCACAGGCTGCCCGTCAGCCATAGCAACGCGGTGTTGATGTCCTGCGGACGCGACAGCAACAGATAATCGGTGACGCTGGCAAAACAGGCGGCGAGTGCCACCCCCACTACTGCCAGCCGCAACGGCGACGAAGTACCGGTCAGCCAGCGCAGCAACCCCAGCGCAAAGCAACCCCCGGCAAATGACACCAGCGGCAACCCTCCCAGCGGAAAAGCGGGAAATAACAGCAGTGCCACCAGCGAGGCCAGGCTGGCGGCATGATTGACGCCGAGGATATCGGGCGATGCCAGCGGGTTGCGGATCACCCCCTGCACCAGCACGCCGGACACCGCCAGCGCCGCTCCCACCAGCAGCGCCAGCACCACCCGTGGCAGACGGTATTCCATCACCACAAAATGCGCCTCATTAGCGGGTTGCCACGCCGACCACAACGTTGACCAGGAGAATGACTGCACACCCAGTTTCAGGCTGATAATCATGCCGACCGCCAGCCCAAACAACATCAGCGGCAGCAGATAACGCGCAGGTATCATCGCTGCCTCCTTGCCAGCCAGACAAAGCAGGGAGCGCCCACCAGCGCCAGCACCACCCCGGCAGGCAGTTCTCCGGGCCAGCCCAGCGCGCGGGCAGCAATATCGGCGATCAGCAGCAGGGTTGCGCCGAGCAACATCGCCATCGGCAACATGACTCGCAGATCGTGGCCGATCCACGCTCGCGCCAGATGCGGCACCAGCAGGCCAATAAAGCCCAGCGGCCCGGCCACGCTGACGCACGCGCCCACCAGCAGCAACAACGCAATGCTCAGTCCAACGCGCAGCACAACGATATTCACGCCGAGGCTATGCGCCGCGCTGTCACCCATGCTCAGCAGGTTCAGGGCGCGCGTCTGGGTCAGCACCAGCGGGACGATCACGGCCATGACCGGCAGCAACTGCCACACCTCCTGCCAGCGCACCTGGGCAATTCCCCCTGCCAGCCAGGTCAGAATGCCGTAAGCGTGATCCTCCGCCAGCAGCAATACGATACGCGTCATCGCCATGCAGAATGCCGATAACGCGATACCGGCGAGGATCAGCCGCTGCCGGTCATGGGTGCGTGCCGCCAGCGTCACGCAAACCCAGCTCAGGCCGCCGCCACCGGCGGCAATTAATGCCAGTGGATAGCCTTCCAGTTTCACCGGAGCAAAAGCCGACACCAGCGCGATCGCTAATGCCGCACCGCTGTTGATGCCCAGTACCGACGGCGAAGCCAGCGGATTATGCGTCAACGCCTGTAACAAGCCGCCAGCCAGCGCCAGTGCAGCACCCAGCAGCACTGCCACCAGCGCGCGCGGCAATCGCAGATTAAACACCAGTGCTTCGCCGATATTTTGCGGCTGTCCCGGCCATAACGCATGCAGGGCGGACTGCGGCGCGATCGGCACCGCAGAGAAGCTGGTCAGGCTGAACCAGAAGGCACTGATCAGCAGCGCCACGCTGATTAACCAACGTATCATTGGGTGAATAACGTGACAGCGTCACGCGAAATTTTTTCCGCTGCAAACAAGCCGCGCATGCGCGCCCAGCTGTTGCTGTCAACTTCGCGGACATGATGTTGCTGTGCGACTTTCAACATCGCCCACAGCGGATCGGCCTGCCAGCGCTTCACAATGCTTTCCTGGCGATAATGCGCCACCAGCAGCCAGTCGGGGTTCTGCGCCAGCAGAGTCTCCAGGCCGATCGGCGTCATCGCCGCACCGTTAATCGGCTCCGTCACCTGCAACCCCAGCGCACTCAGCACCCCGCCGGTGTAGCTGTCACGCGAATGCAGCGTGAACTGATTTTCCCGCGACGTGCCAAACATCACCCGCGTCCCCTGCGGCAGCTGTGCAGCGGCGGCGGCTATACGCTGCCGATGCAACGCCAGCCGCTGCTCCATCTCTGGTTTTTTACCCACCACTTCGCCGATGATGGCCGCAGACTGCAAATTTTCCTGGTACGTTTCATTGCGCGATTTGAGCAGCAGCACCGGCGCAATGCGCTGCAACGCGTTGTAGATACCGGCATGACGACTGCTATCAGCGATGATCAGATCCGGATGCAGGCTGCTGATCGCCTCCAGGCTGGGCTGCCCACGCAGCCCGACCGATTGCCAGGGCTGGAGGTGCGCCCGCACCTCCTCCAGTAAACGCTGTGGATCGTTATCGTCGGCAATGCCAACCGGGCTGAGATCCACCGCCGCCAGTGCATCGGCAAACGACAGTTCCAGCACCACAATCCGTTGTGGTGTCTGTTCCAGAGTAAAAGTGCCGTGCTGATCCTGCACCGTCACCGCGCTGGCTGACCCCATCAACGCCAGCAGCAAAAACAGAACGCGCATGATGATGTCTCCTGTCAGAATTTCAGTGCGCCCTGCACATAGAAAGTACGTGGCTGCCCGGCATAAATGCCTTTGTTGTTGTCGTCGTAGGAGCGGGTGAAATAGGGCTGGTCAAACAGGTTCTTCACCCCCACAGCGAGGTTCAGGTTGGCGAGGCGGGGGCCGAAATCATAACTGGCACGCGCGCCCCACAGCATAAAACCGGGAATGCGACCGGTGCTGCCGTCGGCGCTTTCCTGCACGGTGTTGGCGTTATCGGCGAACTGGCTCGACTGGAATTCGCTGTTGAGGTTAAAAGTCCAGCTGCCGGGATGGTAATCCACGCCAAAGGTGCCTTTCTGACGCGGTGAGAACGGCACCTGATTGCCATAGGTGTCGCCTTTTTCGCGAATTTCAGCGTTCACATACGCGTAGCTGGCGTAAACCGATACCTCTTCAAGCGCTGGCGTCAGTTCTCCAAGGTTGTAACGTACCTGGCTTTCCAGCCCGGTATGACGCGTCTTTCCGCGCGCGGTGACGGTATCGTTGGTCTGGTTCGAGTCGTACTGGTTATTAAAGTTGATCAGGAACAGGCCGACTTCTGCCGTCAGCGCGCCATCGTCATAACGGGTCCCCACTTCCCAGGTACGGGCTTTTTCCGGCTCAACGTTGCCGCTTTCCACTGCTTTGCCAATCTGGCTGTACTGCACGGTGCCGAAAGAACCTTCGGTGTTGGCATACAGGTTCCAGCTGTCGGTGAGGTGATACAGCACGTTAAGCGCAGGCAGCGGTGCGTTGTAGCTGACATCCTGGCGCGTGCCGCGAATGGCGTTGCGCTGGAACGACTCGATGTGTTCAAAGCGCATCCCCGGCGTGATGGTCCAGTTGCCGATATCGATGCGATCATCCAGATACCAGGCATGGGCCTCCGTACCGGAACGGGTATCACGGTCGTAAGGGCTGGCGGTGGAAGGCAACTCGCCGCTTACAGTCGGGGTGTAGTAACGCATTTCGTGGCCGGATTCGCTGACATAGCGATAACCGACGCCCACTTCATGGGCGGTCGGACCGAGGTTAAAACTCTGGCTGTAGCGCGGCTCGATACCCCTTACCCAATACTCGCGGGGTGACAACGTCACGCGCGCACCCTGTTCCAGATAGCCGCTGCGCAGTGTATGGGTATAGAAACCGAGGATATTAAACTTATGCTGCTGGTCCGGCTGGAACTGATAACCCAGGCTGGCCAGCTGGCGACGGCCCCAGAAGCGGTCGACAGGGCGCGTCGACTGCCAGCGGTCCGCATCGTAATCAGCACGACTCAGGCCCCCCGGCATATCCGCTTCACCGTCGTAATATTGCAGCAGGCTGGTAAAGGTATGCACTTCGTCAGGCGCGTACTGGCTTTTCAGCATCACATCGTCGATGCGGGTGGCGCTGTGTTCACGCCAGTCGCTGCCACGCGTGCCTGAGTAGAGGATGGCGCTACCGAAGCCGTTATCCGCGGTGCCGCCCACCAGCAGGTTATGGGTTTCTTTTGGGTTATTCTGCGAAGACGTCGGGCTGAGCTGCCCTTCAACACCCGCTTCGATACCAAAATCTTTCGGTATCGCGCGGGTGACAAAGTTGACCACCCCGCCCACGCTTTGTGGCCCATAGCGTACCGCACCGCCGCCGCGCACCACGTCCACCGCATCCATATTGCCGAGTGAGATCGGTGCCAGCGACAGCTGCGGCTGGCCGTAAGGTGCAAACGGCACCGGGATACCATCCATCAATACCGTCGAACGGCTGGCAAGACGCGGGTTCAGGCCGCGAATGCCGAAATTCATCGCCAGGTCATGGCTACCGGTACCGTTGTTCTCCGGAGCATTGACGCCAGGAATACGGTTAAGGACTTCACGCATAGTGGTCGCACCGTTTTTAGCAAAATCGGCACGGCGGACCACGTCACGCGCCCCCGGATGTTCAAACACGTCGCTTTCGCGCGCTTCTCCCAGCCAGTCACCCACTACGGTCAGACTTTGCTCTGTCGGTTGCGGTTTTACCGTCCACAGATTGCCCCCCAGCGCACTGGCTTCCAGCTGCGAACCCTGCAACAGTGCCGCCAGACCTTCATGCAGCGAATAATCGCCCTGTAATCCCGCGCTTTGCTTACCGCGCGTCAGGCTGGCATCCAGCGATAAGGTAATGCCTGCCGTCGCCGCAAACTGATTTAACACGCTGTCCAGCGGACCCGCAGCGATGTTGTAATGCACGGTGGCAGGTGCTGCTGCCACCACCATCCCCGAGGTGAAAAGTAACGCAGGAAGCAGGCCGAAGCGGATTGCCGTCACCAGTGGTAACACCCGCAGCGCATGTGGACGTGAAGCGGTCATAACGTCTCCAAAGATTATGATTTTTGTGGTTTTCAGAGATAAGTCGTATGACGGAGGCAAAAGGGACAATGGCGGTGAAAAAAAAATTTAACGCCGCTGGACCGTGGCCCAGTAGCGGGTGACGCGATGCACCACGATTGGCAGGGTTTGTTCCAGCGCGTGCAGCGCCTGATCGCTATCGCGTAACGGAAAGGTACCGCTGACGCGCAGGCTGGCGGCAGCCGGATCGCAACGCAGCACACCCTGACGATAACGTGCCAGCTGGGTAATCACCTCTCCCAGCGGCCAATCGCTGACGCTGAGCCAGCCGTGAACCCAGCCAGGCTCAGGATGATCATCGCTGGTGATCGCACCAAAGCGGTCGGCAGAGAAACGCAGCATTTGCCCCTGCTGAACAGTGACCCGCTGCTGGGGATCGGCAGTAAGACGCACCGCCACCGCGTGCTGGCTAACGCGCAGCAGCGTAGCGTCGTCCTGTTGTTGCACGCTGAAAACGGTGCCGAGTGCCGTCAGTTGTCCCTGTCGGGTGTAGACCCGCAACGGACGTTGCTGCCCATCTTTGCCGGTGGTGATGGCGAGGGTGCCGGAGAGTAAATCAATGCGCCGTTCGCTGGCGCTGAAGGTGACATTGGCCGCCGAAGCGGTATCGAGTGTCAGCAGGCTGCCATCCGCCAGCTGGTGCTGCCGGATCTCGCCGGTTGCGGTGCGGTAATCAGCACGCAATCCGGTGAGGTAATCGGTACGCCACAGCTGCCATCCCGCACCAACGCCCACCGCCAGCAGCAAGCCTTTCAGCACATGGCGGCGCGTCATCTGCGAATCACGCAACGCTTTGCTGGCGACCTCTCCCGGCATTCCCTGCATTTGCTGGCGCAGGTTCTCCACCTGTTGCCATGCCCATTGATGATCCTGATGCGCATCAACCCAGCGCTGCCATTTTAATTCCTGCTGTGGGCTGACGCGTTCACCGCTCAGCACCGCGTACCAGTGGGACGCACTACGCAGGGCTTCCCGTTGCGAATTCGACAGCGGCGTACTCACGTCATAGCCCCTGCTCAAGACGGAACAGCAGGCAATGCTCGGTGGCTTTCGCCATATATTTTTTCACCGAACTGACTGACACCGAAAGCTGCGCGGCGATTTCGGCGTAGGTCAGGTTATCCAGCTGCGACAGCAAAAATGCCTGGCGCGCTTTATATCCCAACCCGTCCAGCATGCGGTCGATCAATTGCAGAATTTCCAGCTGGCTTTGCTGCACTTCCGGTGACGGAGCGACCGCTTCTGGCAGCTGGCTGAGTAATTCCAGGTAGGCTTTTTCCAGCGCGTTGCGGCGAAAACGGTCCACCATCACACGCTTCGCCAGCGTACAGAGGAAGGATTTGGCATCACGGATGTCGGCCAAATGGTCGCCGGACATCACCCGTAAAAAGGTATCCTGAGTGACATCATCCGCATCAAAGGCCGAACGCAGCTTGCCCGTCAGCCATTGCCTGAGCCAGCGATGGTTGTTGGCATAGAACAGCGCCAGAGACGGAGCAGCGGAGGGTTCAGCAGCAGGCAACATGATGTCAAAGTATGTCAAATGGTGAAAAGTGTAATGATACTAACTGCGAATAGTTATCATTACAACCTTTCCAGTTACGGCACAGAATTTATGCCGAACTGGTCAAAACCGCAGGGATTCGTCGCGGCGCGATTTATCGCGCTGTTTGCAGTCGTGCCCCGACCAAAAGGCGCGCAATAAATTGCGCCGCTACGGACGATGTAAAAATACCTGGCCATAATCAGATCCTTTCCCTCTTCATAGTTATTCTCGATTTTATATATTTGAACTTTTACGCAAAACCCAGCATTCAAGGTCGTCTTTAACGCATAAGCATGTTATAGAGTTAACCCTTCGCAATGAGGCGATATGGATAGCAGAAATTAATCAGGAGGATATTAATGGCTATTAATGGAAAGTTTATTCTCACCGGGGAGAAATTTTCTCCGTTAATGCTTCATGGCTTCGGAAATTTTATGGCATTCTCAGGTGATGGCGTCTACAGAAACCGGGCGGCCTGTGCCTCTATACCAGAAAGGGGTCCATTGCCTACAGGAAAATATCATATTGTGAAGCGTCCTACTGGCGGACATGGCACGGTGCTTAAAACTCTGGCATTAGATTTATTGACGTGGTGGAGCAGCGCTCCTACCATCCATGCTGAATGGTTCGCTCTCTATCGGGAAGATCAGATAATGAATGATTATACCTTCATTGATAATGTCAGGCGTGGGAACTTCCGCTTACACCCGATTGGTCCCGCCGGAATATCATTAGGATGCATTACACTTCAGTACCGAAGTGACTTTCTGTATATTCGTCAATTACTAACAACTTACACTTATGGTAACCAGAAAGTTCCTGGGACAAATTTAGAATCTTATGGTGTCATTGAAGTCATAGATGGAGTATCACAGGATGTCTGTTTGCAACCTAAGAAACGTCATTAGTTTTTTTATTATGACCATGATATTACACGTCATCAATTATCAGCTATACATGGTTACGCTGCAAAGAAATATAGATTCATTTATCAATTTTTCGCTTGAGAAAGGATTTTCAGATCCCGAGGCTTTATATGGAATTATGATCTTTTTTCTTTCTGCTTTAGAAAGTTTGGGCATTCTGTCAGTGATTAAACTGTTACGTATAAAATATAAACGTTTAAAATCCCGGTAATTTAAACCTGTTTATTAAATGAATGTAGCGGCGCGATTTATCGCGCTGTTTTCAGCGGTGCCCCGACCAAAAGGCGCGCAATAAATTGCGCCGCTACAAATCCGTGCCAGCATGGATGGCAGGCATCACCCCAATCGACTGACGTTCAATCAGTTCCGCGCTGAACCGGGGTAACGGATCAAGCACCTCGCCACGAATTTCCGCAATCAACCTTCGTGCTGCTTCGCGTCCCATTTCATATACCGGCTGCGCCACCACCGTGAGCGGCGGTGATACGATCTCGCTCCACGGGAAATTGTCGTACATGACAAACGACAGCTGCTGCGGAATACGCAAACCACGGCGCATCACCTCGCGTAACAACGACATCGCCACTACGCTGTCGGAGGCAATCAGCGCAGTAGGCGGCTGCTCACGTTGCCACAACCTTGCCACGATTTGCTGGATTTGATCATCACCATCAGCATTGACCTGCACCAGCGTCGGATCAAATGGCAACCCGGCAGCAGCAAACGCCCGCATCATGCCACCAACGCGCTGTGCTACTGGCGTCAGACCAAAATCGCTCAGTTGCTGAAACTCCCCCGCCAGCATCATGCTGGTGACGTATGCCACCTGACGATGCCCGGCGGCGATCAATGCCTGCGTCGCCTGTTGCGCGACATCGGTAAAATCACAGCAAATCGCTTCAACATTCAGGTCAATAACGGCACGATCGAATAACTTTAATGCGCGACCTTCCGCCAGTATCTGCATCAGGTGAGCGTTTTTATCCCGCTCCGAACAACAAGGGGTAACGATGATGCCATCCACCTGTTTTTCCAGCATCACCCGCACCGCGTCCTGCTCCGCCTGCCATTTCTCGTCGCTGTTGCTCAACAGCAGCTGATAACCCGCCTGCCGGGTGACGTCTGCCATGCCGCGCAGCGCCAGACCAAAGTGCGGGTTCTCAATATCGCCAACGATCACGCCGATGGTGTTGGAACGCCCGGTATTCATGCTGCGCGCCAGTTCATTGGGGCGATAACCGAGCGCTGCGGCTGCGCTGGTCACGCGGGTCTGCACTTCTTCGCTCACCGCGCCATAGCCACCCAGCGCGCGTGCTGCCTGCGCTTTTGATACTTTTGCTGCTCGCGCGACATCGGCCACGGTTGGCGCTTTAGAACGCACTTTCTGGTTGGTCATAATTAATTCGAATCACAGGTTGATGACAGGAAGATTGACGCTGAAAAACGTGTGTGCTTAAACTCATTGTAACTCCCTGAGACCGGTCTCACAATCACTGTTGCTCAGGAAGTCACCTGCGTTGAGACCGGTCTCAAAAACATTACATCCCCCGGCTCAACAGTCTCTGATGTTTAAACCTGCAAAAACGGATGAGCTATGAAATCGCATAAACACCTGCACGCCCTGTTCGGCGCTGCCATCGCCCTGTGTTCGCTTTCCTTTCCATTGTTTGCTGCCAGTAATGACAACCCCTATGGCCTGCTGACGCCAGGCCACCTGCGCGTCGCCAGCGTCGGCGATTCCAAACCCTATACCTTCACCGACGCCAGCGGGCAGTTCACCGGGTTCGATGTGGAGTTCTTTAAGAACGTCGCCCACCGGATGGGTATCGACAAGGTCGATTTCGTCGGACAGGATTTCTCCGCCATCCTGCCTGCCGTCGCCAACGGCCAGTTTGATGCGGGCGTGGCAGCGATCGGTATCACCCCGGCACGGCAAAAAACCGTGGATTTCTCCACCGGTTATCTCGCCGGGTATCTGACAGTGCTGACGCGCAGCGACAGCGGCGTGACGAACGTTGAAACGCTGGCAAAACATCGCCTTGGGGTGATCCAGGGAACGTTGCAGGAGAACTATGCCGTCGAGCATTTCACCCAGACCGACATCGTGCGTTTCCCGGATAACAACACCGCCGTATCGGCCATGAATAACGGTACGCTGGATGCGGTGTTCCTCGATTATGAAGCGGCGAAAAGCTATGCCGAACGCTTCAAACTGGTCTCCGCCGCCGATATTCCTTCTTTCAACGCCCCCGCTGGCGTTGCCATCGCCAAAGACAAACCGGCGTTTAAAGCCGCGCTGGATAAAGCCATCAAAGCGGCCATGCAGGATGGCACCTGGAAACAGCTGTACCAGAAATGGTTTCCCGGTTCACCGATGCCAAAACAGTACCTGCCTGACGGCCAGTAACGCTGCTCAGGGTTTGTTTTTTCACCGGTGATGAGTGCGCTCATCACCCGCACTGAATGGAGACGGCGATGGACGTGCTGACAATTCTTTCCCGCACCTTCTTTGATGTGCCATCGATGCTCGAAGTGTTGCCGCAGTTGCTGGCGACCGGCCTGGTCAACACCCTGATCATCTCCCTGGCGGCTACCGTGCTCGGGACGTTGCTCGGCCTGGCGCTGGCGTTACTGGGGATTTCGCCCTCGCGCTGGCTGCGTCTGCCCGCGCGTATGTATACCGATTTGTTTCGCGGATTACCGTCAATTCTGACCATTCTGCTGATCGGTCAGGGATTGGCGCGTTTCAGTTACCAGTTGTTTGGCCCCTCACCCTACCCGCTGGGTATTTTTGCCCTCAGCCTGATCGCCAGCGCCTATATGGGTGAGATTTTCCGCTCGGGGATCCAGAGCGTTGAACGCGGACAGATGGAAGCCTGCCGGGCGCTGGGTATGAGCTATAGCCGTGCCATGCGATTGGTGGTGATCCCCCAGGGCATCCGCCGCGTCCTGCCCGCCATCGTTAATCAGTTCATCGCCATCATTAAAGATTCTTCGCTGGTTTATCTGCTGGGATTGATGACCAATCAGCGTGAGCTGTTTCGCGTCGGACAGGATGCGGCGGTTCTGACCGGCAACCTGTCACCGCTGATGCTGGCCGGGGTGTTCTATCTGATCATCACCGTACCGCTGACGCATATGGTCAACTACGTTGACGTGCGTTACCGCACCGGACGCCGCCGCCTGACCGCGCCGCAGAGCGGGCTGAAAGAGGTGGAGGAGGTGCAGAAACCCACCAACAAGGCACTGCTGGAGAGGGGGTCATCATGACAGAAGCAAGCTGGAAAGGGGCCAGCCTTGAGCTGCGCGATCTCTCGCTGGCTTACGGGCCGATTGAGGTGCTACGCCGGGTGTCGCTCAGTGTCGCGCCGGGTACCACCACCTGCATTATCGGGCCGTCGGGTTCCGGTAAATCCACCCTGCTGCGCGGCATCAACCGGCTGCACGAACCGAAATCTGGCGATGTGTTGCTGGCCGGACGTTCGGTGCTGCGCGATAAGCCAGATGCTCTGCGTCTGCGTATCGGCATGGTGTTTCAGCATTTCAATCTGTTTCCCGACCATAGCGCGCTGGAGAACGTCGCGCTGGCGCCGTGGAAAGTGAAAGGGCTGGCGAAATCTCAGGCGATGGCGATCGCACGCCAGCGGCTGGAAGAGGTTGGACTCGGCCAGCGTGCCGATCATCATCCACGCGACCTCTCCGGTGGCCAGCAGCAGCGCGTAGCCATTGCCCGGGCGCTGGCAATGGATCCCGAGGTGATGTTGTTTGACGAAGCCACCTCGGCGCTCGACCCGGAACTGGTGAAGGGGGTACTAACCCTGATGGCCGACCTGTGCCGCCGTGGCATGACGATGGTGGTGGTGACCCACGAGATGGGTTTCGCCCGCAAGGTCGCCGACCAGGTGGTATTTATGGACGAAGGCGAGATAATCGAGGTCGGTACACCTGCCGCCTTGTTCGATGATCCACAGTCGCCGCGTCTGCAACGTTTTCTTTCTGAAGTGCTGTAAACAAGGAACTGAATATGGCTGTAGAAAAACAGACTCGTGTCGTGGTGTTGGGTGGCGGCGTGCTGGGCGTTTCCAGTGCGGTTCAGCTTTTGAAGCGCGGTGCGGCAGTCACGCTGGTGACAGAGGCGGCGCTGTGCTCCGGCGCTTCTGGCCGTTCGCTGTCGTGGCTTAACTCCGCAGGTGAACGCTCCAAACCTTACCACGCGTTGCGTATGGCAGGCATTGATCGCTACCGGACGCTGTTTGCCGCAGACCCTTCCCGTGACTGGCTGCGCTTTGATGGCGGATTATTCTGGACAGCCGCCGCACCTGCCACCCTGCACGCCCGCCATGCGTATGAAAACGCACACGGCTATGATTCACACTTGCGCAGCCGTGACACGGTAACGGAGCTACAGATCGATCCTGCCGCGCTGAGCGGTGAGGCCATCTTCAATCCGGGTGAAGGCTGGGTCAGCCTGCCGCATCTGATCGATCATCTGGTACAACAGTTGCGCGCGCTCGGTGGCGAAATTATTGAGTTTGCCGGACAGGCGGAAGTATTAACCGCTGAGGGACGTGCCTGTGGCGTGCGCTGGGAAAAAGGCGAACTGTATGCTGACACCGTGCTGGTCGCCTGTGGCCCCGCCACCCCGGATGTGGTGGCACCGCTGGGCGTCACTATCCCCAACGGTTCTCCGCTGTCGATGCTGGTGATCACCAAACCGGGCGAGCAAAAACTCACAGCGGTGCTGAATACACCACGCGCTGCCGTGCGCCCCAATCCCGGGAATACGCTGGCGCTGGATCACGACTGGTACGAGAACGACATCCAGCCACTGCCTGAGGGCGGCTTTACTATCGATGAGAAGGTGGTAAATCAGCTGGTGCAGGAAGCCGACAAACTGTTGCTGAACGACACACCTTTGCAGGCACAAAGCTGGAAGATGGGTTACAAACCGATTCCCGGCGACGGCGAGCCAGTGCTGGGCGAGCTGCAACAGGTGCCGGGATGTTTTGTTGCCTTTACCCATTCCGGTGCCACTCTGGCGTTAATTGTGGGGGAGTTGCTGGCGCAGGAGATCATCACCGGCGCGAAGCACCCGATGCTGGCGACCTTCAGACCTGAGCGATTTAGTCGGTCGTAATAATGAAGCATAACCCGCCATATGGCGGGTTATGCTTACGTCAGTGATGAGATGACTAATCAGGAGAATTTGTCAGCGTTGCGATTAGCCTGTTTAACACGTTCAAGATACGTCGGATGCAATGCCCCCATCACAGGTGACATTGAAGCCACCCCATCTTTAATCGGGGCAAGATCGAACCAGTCACTGTTAAAGGGAAGTTCAACTTTAACTGCCATGTCGAATTTCGTATCACGAGCAAGGCCTGAGAGGGAAAATCCCGGCTCTCCTTTTTTGAGCAAGAACTCAGTCGGATAAATTTTCTGAGTCTTCTGGCTCGTTCCATAGACAACCATGACCTCATGGTCTTTATCTGATACCTGCAAAACCAGGGCGGGTCTTGGTTTAGGGCTAGGCTTTCCTGGTAGCTGTGGGAAATGGCACCAGACAATATCACCAGGTTCCGGTAGCGGTGTATGCTGTTTTACGTTCGCTGTCATCAGGTTCCTTTAGAGCAGACTTTTGTTAAACCTCTCCTCCGATTTACCGCTGGCAGTAGAAAGTTCGCGGATAGTCTGGATTTGAGCAGCAGTTAGCGGTCCATTGTCTTCTGCGTAATGAGGCAAGTAAGCGTCAGCCAGTTTTCGTAACGCGAAATGAGCCAGCTCGGTTTTGGTCATCCCAGTAACCGTCATCAGTGCTTCGAGAGTCATAGCACTAATCGCATTAGGGGTATCCTGTTCACGCAGTCGCAGAACAAAATCACCTGTTTTTTTTACGACATGTACCGTCATATTGTTTACTCCGGTTATGGCTTCTATTTACTTCGCTTTGGAAGCCGGGACAGCGGCATATCAGGAAAAGGATGATATCAATTTAATATCCACAGCGTCAAGCAACACGATATTGAATTGATATCAATAAACATCCAAATCCTTCGCCTACGAAACCCTTAAAATCTGCCATGTATTACTTTTGCATTAGACTTAAAACGTGATCTGCATCTCATTTAAAGCCTGGAGGAAAGGATGAATGATTTATCACGTCGCCACTTTATGCGCGTCATGTCCGGTCTGGCACTGACCGCCCCTGCCCTGTTTAGCCGTTACGCCACCGCAGCCCCGACGGCGCAAAACGTGCAGCTGCTGCGCCTGGAACGTAACGGCTGGGTGCCGAATAATCCCCATCTTCCGGTGATTATTTACCAAAACGTTCTGCCGAAAGCGGCTGAAATGACCTCACCCACCGAGTCCTTATTTGAGAAAAACAGCTGGCCGCCACAGTGGGTCGCCTCGATTTTTACCTTCCATCATTATCACAGCACCGCGCATGAGGTGCTGGGATGTGTCAGTGGCAACGCTAAGGTGATGCTGGGCGGCCCGGGCGGTCATGTGATTAACATGTCGGCGGGTGATGTGGCGCTGCTCCCGGCAGGCACCGGGCATTTTAATGATGGCAGCAGTGATGATTTCCAGGTGGTGGGCGCTTATCCTCCGCACCAGCAATGGGATATCTGTCGCGCCGCGCCAACCCCGGAGATGCTGCAACGTATCAGCCAGCTGCCGTTCCCGGATAGCGATCCCGTCGCGGGTCAGACCGGTCCGCTGACCCACAGCTGGCAAAAGGCATAAACGCTTAACGATGGCGGCGCAGCCAGATCAGTTTGTACGCCGCCGGGATGATAAATAGCGACAGCAGCGGCGCGGTGATCATGCCGCCTATCATCGGGGCAGCAATACGGCTCATCACTTCGGAACCCGCCCCGCTGCCCCACAAAATTGGCAGCAAACCGGCAATAATCACCGCCACCGTCATCGCTTTAGGCCGTACACGCAGCACCGCGCCGTGATACAGCGCCTCATCCAGCTTCTGCGGCGTGAAGCTTTCCGCTCGTGCCAGCGCGGGTTCATTTTCTATCGCGTGGCGCAGATACATCAGCATCACCACGCCAAACTCAGCGGCGACCCCGGCCAGCGCGATAAACCCGGTGCCGGTGGCAACCGACAGATGAAATCCCTGCCAGTAGAGAAACCAGATGCCTCCCACCAATGCGAAAGGCAGGCTCATCAAAATCAGCAGCGCCTCATCCACGCGGCGAAACGCCAGGTAAAGCAGGATAAAGATAATCATCAGCGTCATCGGCACCATCAGCTTCAGTTTTTTGTTGGCATGTTCCAGCAGTTCGAACTGCCCGGAAAACGCCACGCTGGTACCCGGCCTGAGTTTCACCTGATCGGCAATCGCCGTTTTAAGGTCATTGACCACCGACACCATGTCGCGACCGCGAGCGTCAATATAAATCCAGCTGGTCGGGCGAGCATTCTCGGTTTTCAGCATGCTGGGACCCGACACCACCCTGACGTCAGCCACATCACTCAGGGTGATCTGCTGCTTCATCGGCGTCAGTATCGGCAACTGCCGCAGCGCTTCCGGACTGTCGCGCAGCCCCTGCGGGTAGCGGATATTGATCGGGTAACGCGCGACGCCTTCCACGGTTTCGCCGACCGTGGTGCCACCAATCGCCGATGACACGAACAGCTGGACATCAGCCACCGTCATCGCGTAGCGCGCCGCCTTCTCCCGGTTGATATCCACATCGATGTAACGCCCCCCTTGCAGGCGCTCCGCCAGTGCCGAAACCACGCCAGGTACAGTTTTCGCGACTTCTTCGATGCGCTGAGCGGTGGTATCGATATCCGCCAGCACCGAGCCTGAGACTTTGATACCAATCGGGCTTTTAATCCCGGTGGCGAGCATATCGATGCGGTTACGGATCGGCGGTACCCACAGATTGGCCAGCCCCGGCAAACGCACCCGCGCATCGAGTTCATCGATAATTTTGTCGATCGTCATACCAGGCCGCCACTCGGCTTCAGGCTTCAGCTGGATGGTGGTTTCCACCATCTCCAGCGGCGCGGCATCGGTCGCGGTTTCCGCTTTGCCCGTTTTGCCAAACACGGAGGCCACTTCCGGCACGGTTTTGATCAGTTTATCCGTGGTCTGCAATAACACCGCCGCCTGCCCCGGCGAGACGCCCGGCAGGGTCGATGGCATATACAGCAGGTCCCCTTCATTGATTTTCGGCAGGAACTCACCGCCCACCTGACTCAGTGGCCACCAAACGGTGAAGATCGATAGCGCCGCAACCAGCAAGGTCAGCTTCGGCCAGTGCAGCACCTTCAGCAGCAAAGGGTGATACATCTTTATCAGCAGACGATTGAGCGGGTTGTCGCTCTCCGCCGGGATTTTCCCGCGGATCCACCATCCCATCAGGATGGGGATCACGATAATTGCCAGCGCCGCAGCGCCCGCCATGGACCAGGTTTTGGTGAACGCCAGCGGGCCAAACAGCCGCCCTTCCTGGCCTTCCAGCGTGAAGACAGGAATAAACGACAGGGTGATAATCAACAGGCTGATAAACAACGCCGGACCGACTTCCACCGCCGCATCGGTGATCACCCGCCAGCGGCTATCGTTGTCGATACGTTCATCAGGATGCTGATGTTGCCACTCCTCCAGCCGTTTATGGGCGTTCTCAATCATGACAATCGCCGCATCCACCATCGCCCCCACGGCAATGGCAATGCCACCAAGCGACATGATATTGGCGTTCAGTCCCTGGAAATGCATCACAATGAAAGCAATACACAGCCCCAACGGCAGCGAGATAATCGCCACCAGCGCCGAACGCACATGCCAGAGAAACAACGCACATACCAGCGCAACGACCAGAAACTCTTCCAGAAGTTTATGGCTAAGATTGGCAATCGCCCGATCGATAAGCTGGCTGCGATCATAGGTGGTCACCACCTCAACCCCTTGCGGCAGGCTTTTTTTCAGGCTGTCGAGCTTTTCGCGCACCGCAGCGATCACTTCACGGGCGTTTTTGCCGGAGCGCAGGATAATTACCCCACCGGCCACCTCGCCTTCACCGTTCAGCTCGGCAATACCCCGCCGCATTTCCGGTCCAATCTGCACGCGGGCGACATCACGCAGGATGATCGGCACGCCGTTGCTGCCGGTCTTCAGCACAATGTTGTTGAAATCATCTAAGGTCTTCAGATAGCCGCTGGCCCGCACCATATATTCCGCTTCAGCGATTTCCACCGAAGATCCCCCCGCTTCCTGGTTGGAGGATTCAATGGCGGCTTTCACCTCCGCCAGGCTGATGCCGTACTGCGCCAGCTGCAACGGGTTGACCTGTATCTGATACTGCTTCACCACTCCGCCCACCGAGGCCACTTCTGCCACGTCGGGAATGGTTTTCAGTTCATATTTCAGAAACCAGTCCTGTAATGAGCGCAGCTCCGCCAGATCGTGCTTACCGCTGTGATCCACCAGCGCATATTCATAAATCCAGCCCACCCCGGTGGCGTCAGGCCCGATCTCTGAACTGACTCCAGCCGGTAATTTCCCCTGCACCTGATTGAGATATTCCAGCACGCGGGAACGCGCCCAGTAGAGGTCGGTGCCATCAGCAAAAATCACATAGACATAGGAATCACCAAACTGCGAGAAGCCGCGCACCGTTTTAGCACCCGGCACGGAAAGCATGGTGGTGGTGAGCGGATAAGTGACCTGATTTTCCACAATCTGCGGTGCCTGGCCGGGATAGCTGGTTTTAATGATCACCTGCACATCAGAGAGATCAGGCAGGGCATCAACCGGGGTGTTGACGAGGGTCCAGGCTCCCCAGACGCTGAGAAACAGCGCACCCATCATCACCAGAAAGCGATTGGCGACCGAACGCCGGATAATCCATGCAATCATCGTCGTTCCCTCAGTGCCCGGCGTGTGCATTCGCATCCTGACGCATCCGCGCCAGCGCACCGGTAATATTGGCTTCCGAGTCAATCAGGAACAACCCGTTGACCACCACCGATTCCCCTTCACGTAACCCGGCCGCCACTCCGCTCTGGCGCTGTGATTCCGCCAGCACCCGGATGGCCTTCGGCGCAAAACGCCCCTCGCTGTCCACCGCAATGACCCGCTGCTCATCGCCGGTATCAATCACCGCCTGAGATGGGATCAGCAGCATCTCTTCGCTTTGGGTATTCAGATGCAGATACGCATTCATCCCGGGTTTCAGTAACTCGTCACGGTTAGTTACCTGCAAACGCACCTGTAGCGTGCGGGTGGTCTGGTCAACGCTCGGCAGGATGTTCCATTTTTCGATGTTGAAACTGTAACCGGGATAAGCCGGTATCGAGATGGCAAAACGCGACCTGTCGCTGAGCAACCCGGCAATTGATTCCGGTACCGCTGCGCTGATCCACACCGGGTCCATGCCCTGGATCTGTGCCACCACTTTATCTTTGGAGATGTTCATGCCGCTGCGCAGGTCAAACGCCGTGATCACCCCATCGATAGGGGCTTTGATGGTGAAGCGGGTCTGCACCGTGCGGGAACTGCGCAGGCGCTGAATATCCTCTTCCGGCATCCCGGCCAGACGCAGCCGTTCGAGGATACCTTTCACCTGGGTGGACGATCCTGTGGTCCCGGACAGCAGCAGATATTCGCTCTGCGCCTCCACCCACTCCGGGATGGTGATATCGATCAGCGGTGTGCCCTTGTGGACTTTATCGCCCAGGGTCAGTGGATAGACTTTTTCCACAAAACCCTCCGAACGCGCCTGCACAATTACGAACTGGTAATCGTTAAAACTGACGTTGGCCGGGATGGTCTGGTTATATTGCAGCCGTCCTTTACTGACCTTAATGGTCTTCAGGCCGAGGTTTTGTACCAGCACCGGATCAATACGCATACCTTTGTTGTTGTCCGCTTCACCTTCATCCGCGTATTTGGGTATCAGGTCCATATCCATAAACGGTGACTTGCCCGGTTTGTCAAATTTGGTATCGGGTTTCATCGGGTCATACCAGAATAAAACTTTGCGTTCTGGTGCCTGCGCTTCTATTTTATTTGCGGAATAAACAGCATGAAAAGCGACTGTAGCCATCAGCCCGCCTATTATCAGGCTACTGACCATCACCGCAGCGTATTTTAATTTCAACGACGCCATAATTGTTCCTGACCAACATCATTTTATTAAGAATGACTGACTGTTATTTCCTGCAGCAGTGCGATATTTCCCTGCTGAATAAAAGAGAAGTTAACCGGGCTACCCACTTTTAAGGCGTTGATACTGTCGTCCTGGGTAGTAAAGGTAAAGCGCATGGTCATGGCGGGCCAGCCCAGCGCCGGGATCGCCTGATGGGCAATAGTGATTTTTTTATTCGCTAAATCAATCTGTTTAACCACACCCGTAGCGCTAATCACCGGCTGCTGAGCCGTCATTGCTGCCTGTGACATCATGCCCTGGTGTTGCTCGCTGGCCTGTACGCCTGAAGCGACCAGTGCCGGAATCATGCCGAATAAAGCCACTTTAATGAATTGATGCATAATATTGACTCCTGAAGTCGTTGCTAGCGAAGTTATTCTGTCCAGCCACCGCCAAGGGCAGTGAACAAATTAATTTCATTGACCTGCTGTGCATATTGCAGATCCAGTAAGGTTTGCCGGGTGGTGAATAATGAACGTTCCGCATCCAGCACTTCGATATAACTCACCGCACCGCTGGCATATAATCCGCGTGCGCGTTGCAGCGTAACTTGCAGGGAAGCAAGATAACGCTGCTGCGCGGTAATTTGTTTGCTGAGGCTGTCACGCAGCGCTAACGCATCGGCGACGTCCTTAAACGCGTTTTGAATTTTTTGTTGGTAATTCACCACCGATTGTTGCTGGCGCACGTCGGCGAGCGTCAGGTTGGCCTGGTTACGACCGGCGTTAAAAATCGGCATGTCGATTTTTGGCACAAAATTCCACATGCCGCTGCCTGTGGAAAATAGGTTCGACAACGCCTCGCTGCTGCCCGACAGCCCGCTGGTCAGGCTAATCGAAGGATAGAACGCGGCCCTGGCCGCACCGATATTGGCATTGGCCGCCATCAGCTGGTGTTCCGCTTCCAGCAGGTCCGGACGCTGGCGCAGGATTTCCGAGGAAAGCCCGGCAGGCAGCGTCACCGGGTTAAGATCGCCCACCGTGCCGCGTTGATCATCTGGCAGGCCCTGCCAGCTGCCCACCACCAGCTGCAAGGCATTGTTCGCCTGCGCCCGCTGCCCTTCCCGGTTGGCAATTTCAGCCTGGGTGCTTTCAATCAACCCGTGTGCCTGTTCCACCGCCAGCACATTGCTGCTGCCCGTAATCAATTGTTGCTCCACAAAGGCGGAGGATTGCTGATAATTCAGCAATGTCTCTCGGGCAATGCGCAGCTGTGCCGTCGCCAGGCGCTGGCTGAAGTAACTCTGAGCAACCCTCGAGATCAACAGGATATGCACCGCGCGCCGGGCTTCTTCACTGGCAAAATAGTTTTGCCGATCGGCTTCGCTCAGATTTTTTAATCTGCCGAAGAAATCCAGCTCAAAGCTCAGATCCAGCCCGGCCTGAAACTGTTTTTCCGTCAGGTCGCCACGTTTCAGGCTACCGCTGTAACTCGCTTCGGTGGAAGCATCCAGCTGCGGATAGCGGTCGGCATTGGTTACCCGATACTGCGCACGCGCTTCCTGCACTTTCAGAGCCGCCATGCTCAGGTCAAGGTTCTTGCGCAGCGCCACATCAATAAACTGCTTAACCTGCGGGTCAACAAAAAAGGTCCGCCAGCCGGTGTCCTGATAGCCTGCACTCACCGGCACCAGCGTATTGCGAGAGAGAGAAAATTGTTGCGGCACCGGGAGTTCTGGACCTTGATATTCAGGGGCCAGCGAAACACATCCCGCCAGCAAAAACACCGTAGCCGCCACCAGTAATGTTAATTTGACCATATGCCCGTTGTTTCCAGATGATGACGCGGGACACTGTAACGAAGCGACTCTGTTGGCAGGGTGACCCAACAATGACAAAGCTGTCATTTTCGACTGAAGTCGTTGATATCGCCCTTTGGCTCCCTAGAATGGCATCCGATGGGCTGACGGAACGGTGAGAAGATGAAAATACTGATTGTTGAAGACGAGGTGAAAACAGGCGAATACCTCAGCAAAGGGCTGACCGAGGCCGGGTTTGTGGTTGATCGTGCCGACAACGGCCTCACTGGCTACCATCTGGCGATGACCGCTGAGTACGATTTGATCGTCCTGGACATCATGCTGCCCGATGTCAACGGCTGGGATATCGTGCGTATGCTGCGCGCCGCCAGCAAAGGGATGCCCATTTTGTTACTGACCGCGCTGGGCACCATTGAACATCGCGTGAAGGGACTGGAGCTGGGTGCCGATGATTACCTGGTGAAACCCTTTGCCTTTGCCGAGTTGCTGGCACGCGTCAGAACGCTGCTGCGTCGCGGGGCCAATATTATTCCTGAGAGCCAGTTCCAGCTGGCGGATCTCACCTTTGACCTGGTCTCCCGTAAGGTGAGCCGCGCGGGTACCCGCATCACCCTGACCAGCAAGGAATTCACCTTGCTGGAATTTTTTCTCCGTCATCGTGGTGAGGTTCTGCCCCGTTCGCTGATCGCCTCGCAGGTGTGGGATATGAATTTTGACAGCGATACCAATGCCATTGATGTCGCGGTGAAACGGCTGCGCGCCAAGATCGATAACGACTTTTCCCCCAAACTTATCCAGACCGTGCGCGGCGTCGGTTATGTGCTTGAGGTGCCGGATGAAGATTAAGTGGCTGCGCCGCCCTGTGTCGCTTGAGATCCGGCTTACCTTCTTTATCAGCCTTGCCACCATCATTGCTTTTACCACCTCAGCCTGGATTATGCTGCATTCAGTGCAGAATCACTTTGCGGAACAGGACGTCACGAATCTGAAGCAAATCAACAGCACGCTGACGGCCATCCTGCAAAACCCGACCGCAACAGAACAGCAAAAAGTGGAGAAAATAGACTCCATTCTCGACAGCTACCGTTATATCTCGGTGATGCTGCTCAACCCGGAAAATCAGGTTTTATACCGTTCGGCAGAAGGGCCAGATTTGATGTCGCTGGCCAGCACCACAGGGAATAGCGATGAGGTATTTTTGTGGTCAGACCCGATGGGCGCGCATGCGGCTCATAGCGGCAAGGGCAGCTACCGGGTACTGGCCACTGCCATCGGCTCGCCCTACAACGGCCACACCAGCACCGACCGACTGCTGATCGCCCTGTCGATTGATTTCCACCTGCATTACCTCGACGCGCTGAAACATAATCTGTTAATCATCGCGTCAGTGATTAGCCTGCTGATTATCCTGATCGTGTTGCTGGCGGTTCACCAGGGTTATCTGCCGTTACGCAACGTCAGCCAGCAAATAAACAACATCACCTCGAAAAATCTGGATGTCCGGCTGGAGCCCGATAACGTGCCGATTGAGCTGCAACAGTTGGTGATGTCCTTCAACCATATGATTGAACGTATTGAAGATGTATTCACCCGCCAGGCCAATTTCTCTGCCGATATCGCCCATGAGATCAGAACCCCCATCACCAATCTGGTGACACAGACGGAAATTGCCCTCAGCCAGCCGCGCACGGTGAAAGAACTGGAGGATGTCCTGTATTCCAGTCTGGAGGAGTACAACCGGATGGCGAAAATGGTCAGCGATATGCTGTTTCTCGCTCAGGCGGATAATAATCAACTGATCCCGGAACGCGTCCCCCTGGATCTGCGCACTGAAATCATCAAGGTGTTTGAGTTTTTTGAAGCCTGGGCGGAGGAACAGCAGGTCGGGCTGACGCTGGGAGGAGACGCTGCGAGGGTTAAGGGTGATCCGCTGATGTTGCGTCGCGTCATCAACAACTTACTCTCCAACGCCATTCGTCATACGCCTGCGGGTGAGTCGGTTACCGTCCATCTGCAACAGCGTGATGCCTGGGTAGAGCTGAGGGTTGAAAATCCGGGCGTACCCATTGCCCCAACGCATCTGGCACGACTTTTTGACCGGTTTTATCGTGTTGACCCATCACGTCAGCGAAAAGGCGAAGGCAGCGGCATCGGGCTGGCCATCGTCAAATCAATCGTCACCGCCCATCAGGGGGAGATTCACGTTGCTTCTGATGCGGTGTCCACCCGGTTTACCCTGCGGTTGCCCCGGATTCAGGGCTGAACAGATGGTATGCTTTTGGAAAAACAAAACCATGCTTTCCCTCTGTAGAGGCGCGATTTATCGCGCGCTTTTTGGCTGGGGCATTGCTGATAATAGCGCGATAAATCGCGCCGCTACGGGACAATGCTATTGCTCATCAAAATACCACGCAGGGTAATTCTTTCTAATCATCTCTCCTGCATCGCTGGCATGGATATGATGTTTAAGTTTAGCAAACTCAAAACCCGGATATTCCGACATCACTCCACCCTCTTTTTCTTTTATGACGATCATATCGTCCAGAATGGTTTTTCCCTCTTCCTCCGTTAACCTGTTCTCCTTAATCAAATTGATAACTTCCGTAGCAAAAACCTCTGCGACTTTACCGGTATTGGAACGTAAAAAAGCACGGCCAAACAGTGTCACCTCGAACCAGGCATAGCCCACATCTTCAACCACTTTTTTGCTGAGTTGTTTTATCACTTCCTGTTTATCCAGCAGCCCTGCCCGCAGCGCTTCCTTGATAAAAGAGAAGTAGTTACGCAGTAGATGACAATCTTTATCCGGCAAACCTGCCAGAAAACTTAGGATTGTTTTACCCGATTCACCTTTGATTGTCAGAAATTCGGCCCGTTCATTTACCGGAACATGCCTGAGGAAGAATACGAAATCTTTGACTGACAATCCCGTAAGGGCTGCATAAAAAAGTTCCTGTTGTGAAATTTTTGTTTGTGTAGTCAGGAAAGTATTACAAATATCTCTTTGGTCATTTCTTTCATGCAAAAGAGATAAACGGCTTCCTTCCAGGTAGCCTGGAACAGCCGTAAAATAGGACAGGCCATTTATCAGTCTGGCGGGCGAGTTAGTCACAAATTCAATGCTATCCTCTTTATTAATAAAAGAAAATATATTCATCTTACTGAGTCCGGACAGATCATTCATCTCAGTAGCAAAGTACCCAGTGGTGTGCGTCGGGTCATAAACCGCTATCTGATAAGCACCATTATTGCAGGAAAGCACTAACGCCATGGTATGATGCATACCAACGGTAAATTCATGCAGATTTTCCTTAATCATATGTGGGCGAGAGTAAATAAGGAATGGCTTTATCAGGACCTTATCATTCTGCATCTTCAGAAATTCTGAGTAAAAAAATTCACCCCATAATTGATAATCAACCAGATAGTTCTCTTTCCCGTGAGCAAGAATCGCTAATGTTCTTTCCTGGGTATTTATCGATATATTTTTCGCGATGGATCCTGCATTTTGCGTCGATAAACTTAGCGATTTTATCACCTGTGCAGCATCAGGCGTATTTGCCAGAAACACATCAATAAAATTCATGGCAAAATTATTGCATTTTACCGAAGTGGCTGAGTTTAAAAAAAACGCCGAGTCATCATTGAACTTTGCTTTAACGATATCCAGTCTGGAAACTATGGGCTGAGGTGAGATTGTATAAAAGGAAGGCTTATCATTGACATTTTTCACGCTGGTTGCAGAGATACTGATATCGTCTTCCGCTACCTCGTCAATAACTTCCAGCAAAGTACATCTGGCGATAGATTCTATCGGCATATTCACTCCTTGATTTTTAGGAAATCCATTGCCAGAACCTTACTGCTTACCTCCGTGACATGCTAAATATTCCTGTCGTTATCAGGGTAAAATCAGGAGTCGTCGCGGCACGATGTATGCTACATCGCACCGCGACGGTCATTGCTCCTTACGCCATAGTTTTCAGCATGTGCTGCGCCAGCCGCAGACTCAGCGCTGCGCCGGTCAGTGTCGGGTTCATACAGGATGCTGAAGGCATCACGCTGGTCCCGGCAATCCACATATTCGGATGGTCATGGGTACGGCAATCGCTGTCCACCACCGAGTTTTTCGGATCGTCGCCCATAATGGTGGTGCCCATAATGTGCTGACGATCCTGATACCTGGTATCGATCGACAAAATTTCCGCGTTCAGCAGTTCGGCGAACTTATGGAAATCCTTGATGCCCTCATCCTTACCCGCATGCCAGTAATCCGTGACGCTGTAATAAATCTCCGGTAAAGGAATACCAATCGCATCCTTTTTGGTTTTGCTCGGCGTCACGCGGTTCTCCGGCAACGGCAGCGTTTCAAAATCGATAGCAAAGTTCAGCGATCGCGCCGACTGGCGGCGAATCTCTTCATCGAGTTTTGACCCCAGCACCCCTTTGGCGATCAGCGACGCGGTGTAATCAGCGGTAGGCACCGTGTTACGCACCTTGATCTTATAGCTGGGGAAATCCTTGCGGAACGCTCCATCACGGTTGTTGAGATACACCAGCAGCTCGGTCGGTCCCTGGCCGGGCCACACATCTTCCGACATCATCACGTTCATACTGATGCCGGTATGCCCCATCAGGTTACGTCCTACCTGATCGGAAGAGTTGGCAATGCCGTTGGGATATTTTTCCGATGTGGACATCAGCAACAGCTTCGGTGATTCGATACCGTATGCCGCCAGCACAAAATAATCGGCGGTTAAGTGATGTTCCGAACCGTCCGGTTTTTTATACCAGACACCGGTAATCTTACCGTCGTCCCCGGCTTCGATGCGGTACACCACCGAGTTATCCAGCAGTTTCGCGCCCAGTCGTTCGGCTTCGTCGATATGCATCGAACCGTCATACTTGGCGGCAATCGGACACACCGGGTTGCAGTTATTGTTACCGGCGCACATCGGGCGTTTGCCCCACGGCTTCGTCGCGCGACCGTTCGGCTCCAGCACCGGGTTATATCCCCCCTTGCCGAGCATTTCAGTCAGCCGGTCAAACATATAACTGGTCGGCAGACCGGTCATCGGGAAAGGCGTTGAGCGCGGCGGCCAGGCTTTTCCGCCTTGTCCGCTTTCGTCCTGACCATCCATGCCAGACACGCCCAGCTCATGTTCTGCTTTGCCGTACCAGGGCTCCAGCTCGTCATAACCGAATGGCCAGTCGCGCCCGCGACCGTACAGCGTGTTGAGCCTGAAATCATTGGGGATCATGCGCCACAATGCCGAGCCAAAGTGCCAGGTGGTGCCTCCCACCACACGCAGGTACTTGGTCGGATATTTCACCGGCCCCACCTGTTGCAGATAATCGCCGTAAGTAGAAGGAATGTGTGGCGGATTCGGATAGGGCGAACCGACACCCTGCAATTTGATGTTGGTTAACGACATCTTGAAGGGCGAGTTGCGAAAGCGCTCAACAATTTCCTGCCTTGAGACGCGTGGACCGGCCTCAAGAATGATCACCGATTTACCCGCTTTCGCCAGTTGGGTGGCAATCAGTCCGCCCATTACGCCAGATCCAATGATGATGACATCGGCGTTTTTATTTTGTGCACTCATGCGCGTTCTCCTGCTGTTGCCACTTTACCCGGTTCCGTTACCGCCCAGAAAAAAGGTCCGCCGCCGTAAGTCGGCACCACCAGCACGTCTCGCGTGGGCAGATACATCAGCGCATCAGCGTAGGCGATCAGCTCCAGATCGCTGCCATCACCCACCACCCCGGAATACCAGGCGGAGATGATGGTGCGTGCGGTTTGCCAGTCGGCATTATCCGGGCCGGTAGCCGCAAGGAAGTCGTCAACATGAGAGAAATGTTGTTGTTGCAGCAGGGTATGCAACGCATCCAGCTTTTGACTGAATTGTGCATCGTGCTTCGTCAGCGCGGCATAGTAGCGCTGGCCGAGGATCGGGCTAACAGAACGACTGACCAGGAAGCTGGAAATCGCCAGAAACGGATTGTCGGCCATCAGTTCTGCCGCCTGCCCGCGCGCCGGGAAAATCGTGTTGCACATCGCGCCCAGTGAGAGAATACCCATGCCCTGGAGCAACCGACGCCTTGAGAGCGAAATGTTATGCGCCATGATGTTTTCTCCTGCGCGAAATCGAAACGGCCAACACAATAATGATCAGGACAACCACGGCACCACCCCAGGCCAGCGGCTGTGCCAGCTTCGCAATCAGCGGAGGTTCACCGCCGTTACGGAGGATTTTTACCTGTTCAGGCGTGACGTTAAGCTGGGCATTGCCAAAGTTTTTCAGCACATAGTTGCTGACATCGGCAATCTGCTGATCGGTCAGACGATCGGTAAAGTAGGCATCCGGGCCAAAGCCAGGCATATCCACCGGCTTGCCGTTAACCGTGCGATGCACGCCATAAACAATGGTGGCAATCAGGTTATCGGCCTGCGGTGCGCCCGTCGCGGTGTTGTGGAACAGCGAAGGATAGATAACGTTGCCCGCACCATCCGGTTGATGACAGTTGGCGCAGGTACTGCTGTACACTGCCCAGCCGGGATCGGTGTTTGGCAAGGCACGCAGCGCGGCTTCATTCACCGCAGGTTTACCCTGATTATCGCGTGCCGGGAGGCCAGGCGCACTCACTGCCGGGACCTGGCGCAGATAAGCCACCATCGCGTTGATATCATCATCTGACAGATATTGCAGGCTATGCTCAATCGCTTCGGCCATCGGGCCTGCCGCCTGCGCTTTGCCCGCCACATGGCCGGTTTTCAGGTATTGCGCGATTTCGGCGTCGCTCCAGTTACCTATGCCCGCTTCACGATCCGGGGTGATATTCGGTGCGTACCAGCTGCCGAGGCTGCCGCCGGACAGTGCCTTGTCGTTGTTCTGCCCCATCAGCGCATTACGTGGCGTATGGCAGGTGTCGCAGTGCGCCAGCGCATTCACCAGGTAATCACCGCGATTGACGGCCGCAGATTTACCCGCATCCGGGGTAAACCGCTGGTCATCAGCAAACAATGCATTCCACACCATCATGCTGGCGCGAATATTAAACGGAAAAGGTAAATCAGTTTGTGCAGGGATTTTATCGTCCGGTTGTACTCCGTGCATAAAATAAGCATATAACGCATGAATATCGTCATCGCTAATTTTGGCATAGGAGGTATATGGCATCGCCGGATAAAGATGCTGCCCCTGTTTATTCACCCCTTCTCTCACCGCCTTAGCAAAATCCGCTTCGCTATAATTACCAATTCCTGCGATTTTTGATGGCGTGATATTACTCGAAACAATATTCCCCAATGGGGAGGAAATAATATAACCGCCTCCCATTTCTGCACCGTTTCCTGGTGCGGTATGGCAGGCTCCACAGTCTGCTGCAATAGCCAGATACTTGCCTTTCGCAATAAGCGCCGCAGAGTCGGTCGCATTTTCAGCATGGGCTGAAAATGTGGCAGACAGCAGAATGCTCAACGCGAAAGGCAGACAACCCCGTCTAACCTTTCTTGCCTTCATTTTAATTGCTTCCGGTAAATAATAATTAGAATTGTAGAAATAATGTGCACATCCCGACAGGTATTCCCTGCCGGGATACACAATAACAGACTTTTGCTTACGTTATTTATACATGAACGAAACAAACCTAAACGAAACTACAACAACTCATAATCATTGAAAACAATATTTTGATCGCTGGCAGCGGTAATATCGACTTTGCCAGGAGAGGTCAGAAAAGCATCGCCAGCATGCACCCAGAGTTCCTTAACCCGGTTGGGATGGGCATGATCGGCCAGCAATATCCGCCCTTCGGTGAAGAACACCCGGACGCCCGGGCCATGCTGTACATAGTCACCGGTACTTTCTCCAGGTTTCAGCGTCACCTTCCAGCCTTTCACCGTGGGCTTATCCAGTACCTGTTGAAAGGCGTCGCTGGCAGGACGGGTTGCGCCACCAAAGTGTTGCGGTCCGGGAATATTGATCTCAAACGCGACCTGATGATTGACGTTATTACCGGTGTTGGTGACTTTATCGGTCTCGGATTTACCCTGATGGGCACCGAATTTGACATTGCCGCTTTTCATTTCGGTGTTATTCGCCGGTTTATCCGGATATTCGATTTTCACCGTGCTGCCTTCGATATGCGTGTTGACATAATCGAGGTGTTGCTCATGAAATAATGTGCTTTGTCCCGGCTGGATAAGCACGCGCATCACGGTGACATATTTGTTTTCCAGGATGACGTGATGCAGTGGTTCAAGATGGGTAGCGACGACGTGTTCCGCCGCATAAGTCGGCATTCCCGTGCTGAAGGCAGCAGAAAATAAAGCCGCACACAGCAGCGCCGGACGAATGTTAGCCATGAGAACTCCTTGTTTAATGCATGAGAATATTAATAACCGGACATAACTTATTTATTCGACGATGGTCACCCAATTTGCGCCCGCACCGGTCGGGACTCGCTCAATTAAAGAAAGCTTGCCGCTTTGCTGATCGATGGAATAAAGCGCGACCTTATCCGACTTCTGCCCGGACTCGATTAAATAGTGACCGCTATTATCAATAGCAAAGCCACGAGGCTGAGTTTCGGTTTGCGTGCTGTTAATCAGTTGCAGGCGACCATCCTCGGGCGACACGCGAAATGAGGTGATATGGCTGCTGGTACGTTCGGTGGAATACAGGAAACGGCCATCGGGAGTGATATGAATATCCGCCTGCCATAGCCGTGGTTTTGCCGATTTGGGCAGGTCGTCGTCACCGGTTAGCGGACGTGCTTCACCGCGCTGCATATCGCGTGCGATGGCCGGATCGAGCGACGGCGTCGCTTCATGCTCGGTCATGGTGCCATCATCATTCAGCGTCAGACGCGAGATATTGCCCGCCATCTCGGTCAGCAGATACATGTTTTGCTGTCCGGCCCGATCGCGCCGGGGCGCAAAGACAAAATGACGTGGGCCGGTGGCGGCTTCACGCTGGATATTTACAAAAGCAGGCGTGTTGGCACTGACCTTGCCGCTGGCCGCGTCAAAGCGGAACTGCAACAGCTGATCCGCGCCCAGCAGCGGAACAAACAGGAAACGGTTGCTGGGGTCGGTCTGGATTGAATGGGCGCGTTTGCCGGTATGCACCACCTGTACCGGCGCGCTTTCAACCTTACCGTCAGCCGCGATACGGTTGATGCTGAACAGATCGCCACCATAAGAAGCCGACAATAAAAAGTGGCCGGTCTTATCCAGCGCCAGATACGCCATCGCTTCCGGCAGCGGCGAATCGGCAAGATGGCTGAGTTTGCCGCCATCGCCGATATGCCAGGCCGAGACGTGATAAGGCTTACTGCGAACCGAGACATACAGCGTCTTTTTATCGTTCGACACCACCATTGGCATACTTTTCAGGCCAGTCGGATACTCGCCGATCGGTTGCAGATGGGGGTTAACCTTATCCAGTTGATAAGCGGTGACGGTGCCGCTGTCACCATTCGAAACATAGACGTAGCTCGGTGTTGCCTGAGCCATCAGTGATGTAGCAAAAAGCATCATTCCTGCCACCATTAGCGTTTTTTTCATTCTATTCTCTTTTTTATTGATTGCGGCTGCTCCAGCGCGATAAATCGCGCCGCTACCAACCGGGTGTCGTTGTAGGGTACAGCGTGAGTTACCAGCGGGTACTGAAGTGCGCACACAACTCCTGCACTGCCGCATCAGCCAGCGCGGCGGGTTTATCTGTGCAGTTCAGCCACAGGCGCGCGGTTTCTTCCAGCTCCTCCAGTGCAAAGCTGGCGGCGGAAACCGATCCACCCCAGATAACCGGCCCCAGGCGTTCCAGCATCACGCCGCGCACTTCATTAGCCAGTCCGGCCACCTGCTCTGCCACCGCCGGATGGCCGGGACGCTGATAACCGATCAGCGGGATGCGCCCCACTTTCATCACCTGATACGGCGTCAGCGGCGGCAGAATGCTGTCCCGCTGCCATACCCCAGCCAGCGTCAGCTGCACCAGATGGGTCGAGTGGGTATGCACCACCCCCTGCGCCTCGGGATTACGGTCATAAATCTGGCGATGCAGCAGCAGTGTTTTCGAGGGCTTATCACCGGATACCCACTCGCCATCCAGACTGACTTTCGCAATGCGCGCCGGTTCCAGGTGACCGAGACAGGCATCAGTGGGGGTGATCAGCCAGCCATCTTCCAGCCGGGCGCTGATGTTCCCTGCTGTCCCGGTGGTGTAGCCGCGGTTGAACAGGTCAGCACCGACCTGAACAATCTCCTCACGGATCTGATTTTCACTTTTCATAACGGGTCTCCTTATTTGCTGGCTGTCGCCACCACACCAACGGCGTCAGTGGGGTCGAGTTTGAGGGGTTCGATTTTGCCCATGATGAACATGAAGTTAACGGCACCTAACAGGCAGATACCGCCCGCCACCAGCAATGGCACCACGAATGAGCCGTGGCTCAGGGTCAGCATCAGGCCGGTGAAGGAGGCCGTGACAATCCCGGCGAGGTTTCCGGCGAAGTTCTGAATCCCCCCGAGCGTAGCCACATAACCGGAAGCCGGTGCCACATCAGCTGGCAGGGTCCAGATATTGGCAGCGGTGAACGCCAGTCCGGCGTAGGTCAGCGAGAACAGCGTCAGAATCACCGCGATGCTGTCGGTAAAGGCAGCGAAGGCGATCACTGACGACAGCAGCATCCCGGCAATCAGGCAGGTTTTGCGCGCGGTGGTCAGACTGAAGCCTTTACGGTACAGCCAGTCGGACACGACTCCGCCTAACAGGCTGCCGGGAATGCCCATCAGCGCCGGGATCGCGCCAAGCGTGCCCAGCTCTTTCAGCGAGAAACCGTGCGCCATGGTCAGGTAAGTCGGGAACCAGGTGACAAAGAAATAGGTCGCGAAGTTCATGCAGAAGAAGCCAATCATCATGCCCCACACGGTGCGGTAGCGGAACAGCGCGCCAATCTTCACATTGGCATTGGCACTCACCGTCGGCGCTGCGCGATCTTCCAGCAAATTCTGACGCTCAGTTTCGTCCAGCCCCTTCATATCCTCCGGTTCGCGGTAAAACGCCAGCCAGATGACCACCCACACCAGACCCAGCGCCCCGGTCACCACAAAGGAGGTTTCCCAGTCCCAGGTGCTGATCAGCCAGGCCACTAACGGCAGCGCCAGCGCACTTCCGGCACGCGGACCCGCATCAAAAATGCCGCTGGCGGTGGCGCGCTCTTTCTTCGCAAACCAGTTGTAAACCACCTTGGCGCAACCAGGATAGCCACCGGATTCGCCCACACCTAACATCAGGCGGGCGGCAAAAATGGAGGTGAAGCCTTTACCAAAGGCGGTAAACACGGTAAATAGCGACCACCAGCCCACGGCCAGTGCCAGCCCGACCCGGGTACCCAGTTTGTCGATAATGCGACCCGCCGGGATTTGCAGCAGGGCGTAAGTCCAGAAAAAGGCACCGAGGATCAGCCCCATGCTGACATCATCCAGACCGAGGTCGGCTTTGATATGCGGGGCAGCAATCGCGAGGTTGATACGGTCGATATAGTTAATGGCGATGGCGAAAAAGCAGAACACGATCATCAGCCAGCGAATACGTGGATATCTGCGCATGGTGAATTCCTTTATGATTTATTTATGAGTAACAAGAGGTTCTGCTGCCGCGCGGCGGTCATCAGAGGCTGTTTGTTTACCAAATGGGGTGAGATGTCATAAAACCGTTAATTAAACGTGAGCAGGCCACCCCAACCTGATAACATGATGTAAAAAGTAAGCGATTACAAAATGGAGTCAAGCCAAAAGTAAGCGCTTTCAAAATTGCAGGGCGTTTGTCTGCGAATTTTGTGGACAAGCTCACTGTTTCAACAGGAGTGACTTGATGAGTGAAAAGCAGAATGGATCTGGACGCGTCTCGCTGGAGGATGTCGCACGCCTGTCTGGCGTCTCCACCGCGACCGTATCACGCGTACTGAACGGCAGTGACACCGTCAAAGCCAAAAGCCGGGCGGCGGTAGAGAAGGCGTGTGAAGAACTGGGATATGTGATCAACCGCGCCGCACGCACCCTGGCGTCGCGTCGCAGCATGACGATTGGTGCCGTAGTGCCGACACTGGCGACCGAGACCTTCTCACGCCCGCTGGCGGCGTTTCAGCAGTTAATCCACGACGCGGGCTACACGCTGCTGCTGGCCAACTCCAACTTTGACCCCGATACCGAGCTGAAAGAAGTTAACAAGCTGATTGAATACGGCATCGATGGCCTGATGCTGGTAGGCCACACCCACCATCCGAAACTCTGGGAGCGCATCAATGCCCAGGATTTGCCTTGCGTGCAAACCTTTTCCCTGGATAGTGAGAAACCCTGCGTAGGATACGACAGTGAGGGAGCCGCCCAGACCATTGCCAGCCATCTGCTGGCGCTGGGACATACCCGCTTTGGAGTGATTGTTGGCACGCCGCCATCGAACGATCGTATCTCCGATCGTCTGTACGGCACGCGTCAAGCGCTGGCCGCGCAGGGACTGACCCTGCCGGAAAGCCATCTGATTGATAATGCCTACACCATGAACGATGCACGCAAAGCGGTTTTCCGTCTGCTGGACAGCCCGGAGCCGCCCACCGCCATCATCTGTGGTAACGACCTGCTGGCTTTTGGCGCGATGCGCGCGGCCAGTGAGCGCTATCTGCGCATTCCTAACGACATTTCCATCGTCGGCTTCAACGATTACGAATACGCCGAGCATCTGGAGCATCCGCTGACCACCATGCGCGTCGATCTGGCGTCGATTGGCACCCATGCGGCTGACTACCTGCTGGCAACGCTGAATAACCAGCCTGCGCAGCGGCATACATTGATTAAAACGGAACTGATTGTGCGGGGCAGCAGCGGTTCGGTGCCCCGCCAGGAACGTTAACTCCGGCTCACCAGCCCAAAATGGCTGAAAACATCCGTCACCGCCGGGGTTTTCAGCCAGGCGAGCAGTGTCTCTGCCGCCTCACGCTGTTGCACCGTCGCCAGTAACGCCGCTGACAACGAGATGGGCTGCTGTACCTCCGCGGGCAGCGGCCCGACGATCTCAATCCCCTCCACCATCAGCAATTCGCTGATTTGCTGCACGGCCACGTCCGCCTTCCCGTTCACCAGTTGTTCCGCGGTAAACCCGGCCGGGATCACCGTGCCCCGGTCGCGTAGCGCGTCGTCAATGCCCAGCGTCTTCAGCAGCCCGGAGAAATAAATACCGCTGGCCCCCGCTTCCGACCAGGCCACCGAACGTGCCGCCAGCAGCGACTGCACCAGCGCCTGGGTATCGTGAATCGCCGGTTTTGGCGCACCGGCAAGCACTGCCAGCCCGATAGGCGAATCCACCAGCTCGATGCGGCTTGCGGTTTCCGCTTGTCCCGATTGCGTTAACCGGTCCAGCGTCTCCACCGTAGCGATCACCACATCCGCCCCCTGTCCGGCGTTGATCTGCTGCTCAATCACGCTACTCGGATGCCAGCGAAACTGGAGCGCGATGTGCGGATATGTCGCCTGCCATAAGCGGGTAAGGCGCTCGAACGGCGCACTCAACGCCAGGGCGCTATAGATTTGCAAGGTCACAATCATCCCTCCTCACGGGCAAATAACGGGGCGCGACGTAACAATGATTTATCCAGCTGATCCGGGCGTGTCACGCCAATGAGCGCCATATCACGGTCGATTTCGTCCCGCAGAATATGCATGCCATGTTCAATGCCCGCCTGTGCCCCAATCACCGCGCCATACAGCCACGGGCGGCCAAGAAAGACAAAATCCGCACCCAGTGCCATCGCTTTCATCACGTCGGTACCCCGCCGGATGCCGCTATCGATAATCACCTTCATATCCCCTTTGGCGGCAGCGATTTCCGCTAAGGTATGCAGCGGCGGCACGGTATGATCGAGCTGGCGGCCGCCGTGGTTGGAGAGGATGACCGCATCCGCGCCGAGGTCGCGGGCAATAAAGGCATCGTCTGGCGACATCAGCCCTTTGATCACCAGATTGCCACGCCATTTTTTGCGGATCGCTTCGACATGTTTCCAGCTCAGTTTGTCGCGTGAGTTGGTGTTACGCACTTTGCTGGACATCATTGGCGGCCCGCGTTCCGCATCGGTGTTTTCGAAATGGGGTGCGCCATGACGCAGAAAAGTCTGGGCCACGGTGCCGAGCAGCCAGCGCGGGCTTAATGCGCTCTGCCACATCACTTTCGGGGTGAGTTTGATCGGCATACTGAAGCCGCTGCGGGTATTGTGCTCACGATTGCCGAGCATCGGGGTATCGCCAGTGACCACCAGCGTCTGGTAGCCAGCGCGCGCAACACGGTCCACCAGGCGATCAATGCGCGGCTGGTCCCCGGCCAGATACGCCTGAAACCAGGCATTCGGGTTTTCAGCAATCACCTCTTCCAGCGGGATCAGCGACGAGGCGCTGAGAATCATCGGCACGTTCATCGCGCGGGCGGCGCGCGCCAGCATGATATCGGCCCGATAGCTGACAAACGAGGCACCGCCCAGCGGCGCAACACCAAACGGATGGGACCAGTTATGGCCGAACAGGCTGACGCTCTGGTCGCGACCCGAGACATCACGAAACATGCGGGGTACAAAAACATATTGCTGATACGCCTCATAACAGGCTGCGATGCCGCGTCCGGTTTCTACCCCACCCGCCACGTACTGATAAATCATATTCGGCAGGCGCTTACGCGCGTGCCGCTCGAAATCTTCGAGTGCCAGCAGATCGCGAAAAGGCCGTGGCACCATATTGGCCGGACGGGTTTGCGCCTGTGGGGTAACCACCGTATCTAACGAGGTCGTCTCTCCATGTGTTGTCATATTGCGCTCTCAGCGTGTAAGCGATTTCAAATTGCGCACTCAGGTGAATGCATCCCATGCTAATCCTGACAGGAATTGAGTTTTTTTATGTGATCCCTGTCACCTTACGCGTAATTTTGTAAGCCCTTACATTTTCATGTCGCGCAAGTTATGGTGTTGTAGCACCTCAGCGCAACTTTTCCGCGACGGGAATAAAAGATGACAACACGAATTGTTTTACTGCATGCGACGCCGGTCGCCATGGCACCGGTGCAGAACGCGTTTAAAGATAACTGGCCAGAAGCTGAAGTGGTGAACCTGCTTGATGACGGCCTGACCCTTGATCGGGCGAAGGAAGATCAGTTGTCACCGGCCCTGACTGACCGCTTTGTCGCTTTCGGGCGCTACGGTTACGCCATGCAGGCTCAGGGTATTCTGGTGACCTGTTCCGCATTCGGCCCGGCGATCGATGCACTGGCAGCCAGCGTGCCGGTTCCGGTGCTGAAACCTAACGAAGCGATGTTTGAAGCAGCGCTGCAACAGGGACAACGCATTGGCATGCTGGCGACGTTTGGCCCTTCACTCGGCACCATGACCCAGGAATTCGACCACTACGCGTCGTTAATCGGCTCCACTGCACGGCTTGAGAGCGTGCTGGTTCCCGATGCCATCGACCTGTTACGCCAGGGTGATGTCGCCAGTCACAACCGCCTGGTGGCCGCCGCCGCGCCTCAGCTCAGCCATTGCGATGTGATTATGCTGGCGCACTTCTCCACCTCGCAGGCGGCGGAAGCGGTGCGCAGCAACATTAACGTGCCGGTACTGACGGCCCCCCATGCGGCGGTCGATAAGATGAAGTTGCAGGTGACAGGAGCAGCATCATGTTAATTGGTGTGATTGCCGATGATTTTACCGGTGCCAGCGATATCGCAGTGACCTTCAGCAAAGGTCTGCCGGGTGAAGGCGGACTGCGCACCACGCAATATCTTGGCCTGCAACAACAGCCCGCGTCTGCGGACGTGGAAGTTGGGGTGGTGGCGCTGAAATCGCGTTCACTGCCTGCCGCAGAGGCGGTACAGCAATCGCTGGCAGCCTGTAACTGGCTGCTGGATCAGGGCTGTGAACAGATCGTGTTTAAGTATTGCTCCACCTTTGATTCTACCGACGAGGGGAATATCGGCCCGGTGCTGGACGCGCTGGCCGCCAGGCTGGAAGCTGGCCGCGTGATTGTCTGCCCGGCATTTCCCACCATGGGCCGCACCCTGTATCAGGGGCATCTGTTTGTTCGTGACCGCCTGCTGAATGAGTCCGGTATGGAACATCATCCGCTCACGCCGATGACCGATGCCGATATCCGTCGGGTACTGGCTCGCCAGGCCAAAACGCCGGTGGGTTTTATCAACTGGCAACAGGTCGTGCAGGGTAGCGATACGATTCGTCAGCTGCTGCATAACGGCGATCCGGCGCTGCTGGTAGCCGATGCGATCACCGATCATGATTTAACCCTGATCGGCATCGCCGCCGCCGGGTCGCGCCTGGTCAGCGGCGGTTCCGGTATCGCCACCGCACTACCCCATAACTTTATTCAGGCGGGTAAAGCACAGGGAGGCCAGACGGAACCGCCTTCCCTGCCAGGTCCGGGCGCGATTCTGGTGGGCAGCTGTTCCGGGGCCACCCTGGGGCAGATAGCGGAACACCAGCGCCACTGGGCGGTGCTGCCAATCGCTCTTGATGACGTGATGGCGGGCGATGTGGGGCCGGATGATTTGGTGGCCTTTATTATCGCTAACCTGGACAAATGCCCGCTGGTTTATTCCTCTGGCGATCCCGACACCATCAAAAGCGCACAGCAACGCTATGGTCAACAGGCGATATCCGCCGCGCTGGATCAGCTATTTGGCGAGACAGCGAAAAAGCTGGTGTATGAAACCGGGATACAGCGCCTGGTGGTAGGCGGCGGCGAAACTTCGGGCGCGGTGGTCAGTGCGCTCAACCTCGGTCAATTGCGGGTGGGTGCCGAAATCGATCCCGGCGTACCGGCGTTATTCGCCACGGGCGAACGCCCCCTGGCGCTGGCACTGAAATCCGGCAACTTTGGCCGGGTGAGTTTTTTTCAGCACGCGCTGGAAAGGCTGGCGGGGAAGGGTTGATTTGAGATCCAGCATCCAAAAAACCCGCCTGCCGGGTTTTTTGGATTAAACGCATTGTCTGTCTGGCCGGAATTTGGGTGCAGACCAGATACGTTTAATAAATCCGAGCGACGGTATTTCGTAATGATGATAAAGCGGAGCTCAAAGCACAGCTTGAAACAGTAAATCGTTAAATCCGCCAGCTGATAGATTTTTCTCATATGATTTCAGATTGTTTTTAATATTTATCGAAACCATTAACCAGAACCACTACTTCAGACTTCCCGCCAGCCCGCGTCCTCTCTGTGGATCACAATAAATGGCGAGGATCTTTTTTGGTTAAACCTGCATTAAAGATCTTCGCCAACGTTTGAACTTTCTCACAACAATAAATGATGAATTTGTGCTGCGGCCGTTGAAACATTGTAATTCACGCCCACTTAGCATTAAAATTGCCCGACTACTTACAGGACGTTCCGCAGAAAAAGTTAAAACTAACACTCAACGTACTTTATTCTACAGCGAGGTTGTGTTGTACTTCTCTGCACAGAAATGTAAGGATAGCGTCTCTACCTATAATTGCGTTGTAAAAATTAGCGTAACCAAATTTTATTCGTTCAACGACACAGATTGTTTTGGGAGAAGTCCATGAGTGATTCACTTAAGGCGTTAAATAACATTCGTACTCTGCGCGCTCAGGCGCGTGACTGTCAGTTAAGTGAGCTGGAAGAAATGCTGGAGAAGCTCATCATTATCGTTACTGAACGTCGCGAAGAGAGCCAGGCAGAAGAAGCCGCCGTCCGTGAGAAAGCAGAGAAGCTGGCGAAATATCGTGACCTGCTGCTGGGCGATGGCATTGACCCGACCGAGTTATTGGGTGCGTTACAGTCAGCGGGTAAAACGCGTAGCAAACGCGCGCCACGTCCGGCGAAGTATAAATATACTGACGAAGACGGTCAGGAGAAAAACTGGACCGGTCAGGGTCGTACCCCTGCGGTGATTAAAGCCGCTATCGAAAGTGGTAAATCCCTGGACGACTTCCTGATCTAATTGCGGATCACCGCGATCACGTCGTTCTTCTAATGATTAAATGTGGGCTGCCCGGCCCACATTACTTTTTACCTACCTGATTAGGATTATTACCTGCTTTACTCCCGCTGATGCACATTGTAATGTTTCGGTTAACGAAAGATGGAAGTATGACCGGTAAAAACATAAATAGTCGGTGACCACCCATGCACGCGCTGCTTACTTCTCTTAGAATCCCCTCTCCTTTTGACCGGGTTAAATCGTTAAGCCCTTTTCAGGCCGATATCATAAAAACCATTGCTCTGGCCGCGATGTTAGCCGATCACATCAACACCATTTTATTAAATGGCCGCAGCGCGTTGCTCTCAGCCATCGGTCATATTGCCTTTCCTTTATTCACCATTATCTGGGCAGCCAATCTGCCGGATGACGCAGTGCGGCTGCGTCAGCGCGCCAGACGTCTCTGGTTATGGGCGATGGCAACCCAGCCGCTATTCTGGCTGGCGTTTATGATGAAAGGACAATCCTGGCTGGCACTGAATATTCTGTTTGCCTATGCCGGTTGTACTCAGATGCTGAGCTGGGCATCTCGCTGGGGGGTTAATGGCGCAATAGCCGGGCTGGCGGTGCTTCTGCTGCTGGCATGGCCACTGACACCCGCAAGCTACGGCATTCCGGGTGTGGTATTTTGCCTGCTGTGTATGGCCGCCCGTTGCATCAGCGCGGTGGCGGAAAGTCGGCTGTTTTTCTTGCTGGTGCTGGCGGCACTGGCCTGGTTGAATACACCTGGCAGCGGCTATGAGAATACCTTCATGTATGATTTGCTGCCCACGCTGGCGGTGCCACTGCTGATTATCGCGGCAGTCGGCGCCCTGCCGCATATCTCTGCCACGCGACTCTGGCCACGGCGTTTTTTCTATCATGCTTATGCCGGGCACCTGACCCTGCTTGGGGTACTGGCGGTCATGCCGGTACGCATTTAACGACTGACCTCGCCACCATACCCTGTCACCGTCAATGATTCGGCGGTGATCTCCACTACCGCGAAAGGTGCGGCATCAGGGCCATCCAGCATGCCTTTCAGGGTGATAAATTCCGTGTTGCCAATACGCGCATACCCCCCACGATGATCATGTCCGGCGAAACACGCGCGCACGCCGTAATCACTAAAAAGCTGGGCCAGCTGAGTGCCATTCCACAGGATATGGGAGTTGTGCGGAGCCAGAGGATAGTGACCAAATACCACCACCTGCTCACCACAGGCCCGTGCATCCTGTAATTGTTGTTCCAGCCATTGCAACTGCTGACTGCCAACGGCGCCATTCCACGGGCGCGCCTGTGGCTCTCCACGCGCCTGTAAATCGGCCAGCAATAATTCGGCCCGCTGGCGTTCCTCACCCTGGCAATAAAAACTGATGTCATTGCCGTCATAACAGATAAAGCGCCAGCCTTGCAGGCGAAAGGCGTAATAACTTTTCGGTAATGCAGCAGCATCATTCAGATGTCCGATGATGGTCTGAGCATCATGGTTACCCACCACCACCGCATGTGGGTGTTGTAGCGCCTGATAGAGCGGCAGCAACCTGGCATAGCTTTCCCAATGGCGATCAACCAGGTCCCCCAGCGTTACGACAAAATCCAGCGGCTGTTGGTTAAGTTGATCAATCACGCCGGGCAGCTTGTGCAAAGCATGACGATAGTAGAGGTTGTTTGCGAAGTCCGTATCAACATCGGCGTACTGTGGATCGGCAATCAAACCAAAGCGCAGTCGGCTGTGGTCCTGCGCGGTCGCACGTAAGGCGGGCAGCTGATAAAGCTGGCTCACCTCACCCAATAAGTCACGCTGTTGCTGCGTGATAAGAACAGGAAATGCCATGGCTATCACTCCTTAACGAATACCGGCGCGCATAAAGGACTGGATAAACTGACGCTGGAACACCAAAAACAGCACCAGCAACGGTAAGGTGGTCATCAGCGTAGCGGCACCAATCAGCGCCCATTGCACGCCCTGCTCAGGCGCGGAAAACAGTTGCAGGCCTACCGTCAATGGCCGCACCCTGACTGAATCGGTGATGACCAGTGGCCAGAGGAAGTCATTCCAGTGGAAGCTAATCGACACCAGCGCAAAAGCGACATAAATCGGCTTCGCCAGCGGGATATAAATCTTACGCAAAATATAGAAACGGCTGGCACCTTCGATAATCGCGGCTTCTTCCAGCACCAGCGGAATACTTTTGAACGCCTGACGCAGCAGGAAAATGGCAAACGCCGAGGCAAAATAGGGCAACGCAATGCCCGTCAGCGTATCGCGCAGACCCAATGCACCAATGGTTTTGTAGTTATTCAGGATCAGCACGTCAGGGCTGATCATCAGTTGCAGCAGGATCAAGGCAAACAACACGCCGGAATATTTCAGGCGGAATCGTACCAGCGCGTAAGCCGCCATGGTCGCCAGCACCAGCTGACACACCACAATCATCAGCACCAGCATGATGGTATTAAGAAAATAACGACCAAAAGGCGCAGCATGCCAGGCATTGACGAAGTTTTGCAGGGTCAGTGGCGAAAACAACACGAAACTGCCCTGATCGGATGCCGGATGGATCGCCACCCACAACGCCACCAGAATCGGTAAAAACCACAGCAGCGCGGCCAGCCAGATCGCAAGGTTGAGTAATCTCATTGGTAATGCGCTCGCTTATCCAGCAGATTGAATTTGATCAACGCAATCGACGCGAGGATCACCAGCAGCACCACCGTCATCGCAGCCGCGGCGGGCATATCCCAGTAACTGAACGCCGTGCGATAGATATAAAACAACAACAGGCTGCTGCTGTTATCAGGTCCGCCGTTGGTCATGGCAATCACCTGGTCCACAATGCGAAATGCGTTCATCGAGGCGTTGATCAGTACAAACAAGGTGGTGGGCATCAGCAATGGCCATTGCACCCGGCGGAAGAAATATCCGCGCGATGCGCCTTCAATTTCAGCGGCTTCACTCAGCCGCGGGTCGATTTGCTGCAAAGCGGCGAGATAGAAAATCATAAAAAACCCGGCCTCGCGCCATACCGATACCGCCATCAGGCAATACAAGGCGCTACCCGGCTCGCCCAGCCAGTTCACCGCTGGCAGGGAAAACAACGCCAGCAGCTTATTCAGCAACCCCAGCTGCGGCGTATAAAAGAACAGCCATAAATTGGCGATGGCAATCATCGGCAGCAGAGAAGGAATAAAGAAGGCGGCACGCACCATCGCATTACCGCGCAGATGGCGGTTTACCGCCAGTGCCATCATCAGCGACAACACCACCGCCAGCGGAATGGTGATCACCGCATATAACAGGTTATTGAGCAGCGACTGGATAAACACATCGTCATCCAGCAGCGCGACATAGGTGTCCAGCCCGACAAAGCGAGCTGGATGGCCATTACGCGCGGCACTGAACACACTCTCCCACACCGTCGCCAGCGCCGGATAATGGGTAAACAGCAGCAAAAACCCCAGCGCGGGTAATATCAGCAGGTAGCCATACAGCTGCAACGACCAGAATCTGGGACGAGTAGCCGGTGCTGTAGTGAGTAGTGTGCTCATGGTATGTCGCTTACTGGTACGATTTTAACAGACGATCGGCCTGCTTCTGCGCTGACTCCAGCGCCTCAGCCGGGGTTTTCGTCTCGGTCACTGCCGCTTCGATCGCATGGTTCAGTGCTTCCTGGATCTGCACGCTATTATAGGTCGACAGCTCCGGCTGGGCATACTTCAGCTGTTCACGGGCAACCAGTGCCTGCGGAACATCTTTCACGTAATCCTTCATTACTGTGGTATCCCAGGCCGCTGGCGAGGTGGCGACATAACCGGTCGCAATGCTCCAGCGTGCGGCCTGCTCAGGTGCAGACACCCAGCGAATAAATTCCATCGCGGCTTTCTGCTGTTCCGGGGAGGCATTTTTAAACACATAAAGGTTGCCACCACCTGTCGGGCTGCCGCGTTGTGTTTTCTCCGGCAGCATCGCGACACCGAACGGGAATTTGGCATTTTCACGCACCCCGGTCAGGTTGCCGGTAGTAGTGACCATCATGGCGGTTTTGCCGCTGATAAAGTCCTGCGGGGTGGTGCCCCAGGCAATAGCACCCTTCGGTGACACGCCTTCTTTCTGGCCGAGGTCGGTCAGCCATTGCAGCGTTTCGATATTGCCCGGTGTATTGAAGTTCACCGCTGTGCCTTTTCCGTTATCCAGACGGCCACCGTTGGTGGCTGACAGCCCCTGGAAGTTCCAGTAGCCGTTAGGTGTTGACGGGATCTCAATCCCCCACTGGCTGACACCGTTGTTATCTTTGATCACCAGCTTCTTACCGAAATCCACCACCTGCTGCCAGGTCGCAGGCGGGGTGTTGGCATCAAGGCCGGCTTTCTCAAACGCCTGTTTGTTCCAGTACATCACCACCGTGGAGCGCTGGAACGGGATGCCCCAGACTTTGCCATCAATGTGACGCAGGAAGGCCGGATAGAAACCGTCGATCCATTTTTTCCCATCAACATCATTCGCCAGATCGCTGGCGGCCACGATGGCACCGGCATCAATCAGAGAATAGGCTTCGATATCGCCGATCACAGCCATCTGCGGGGCATTGCCACCGCGAAACGCCGTCAGTGCTTTGGTCACTGTCGTGGCATAGTCACCGGTATAAACCGGCTGGATGCTGATTTCCGGATGAATTTTTTCGAAGTCGGCCACCAGCGTATCCACGGTGTGGCTGACCTTGCCGCCGACCGCAATCGGGTAATACATCTGCAGTTTGACCGCGTCGGCGGCAAAGGCAGTGGAAGCAGTACACAGCAATAATGCAGAAGCCAGGCGTAAATGACGGATAGCAGACATGATTATTCCCTGATCAAAAGATGAAGATTAAACAGCGTATTTTTTTCCGGATGCGAAAAGTTGTTGTTCAGCCGATGGGCAGCGCTTTCCCGTGACGGTGGAAAACAGGTATTGCTTCGAGGCGGACCATTGCAACCCGACCCGGCTGCCTTCGTCGAAGCGTTTCATGCCCGGTACTTTCACGGTTAAGGGTTCATTGATATCCGGCAGCGCACACACCAGCAGGGTGTCGGCTCCCATATATTCATAACTGATCACCGGGGCGGTCAGCGCGGCATGTGCGGTGTCGATAAGCTGAATGTCCTCGGCACGGATGCCAAGACTCAGTGCTGGCTCATCATCATCCAGCACGGGCCAGTTCATCTGGGATAAGTAATGGCTACTGCCGCGACGTTGCAACGGCAGAATGTTCATCGGCGGCGCACCAATAAATTGCGCCGCGAACACACTGGCAGGATTGTTGTAGAGATCGTCTGGCGTGGCGTGCTGTTCGATACAGCCGTCGTTGAGCAGAATAATGCTGTCGGCCATGCTCATGGCTTCAGTCTGATCATGCGTCACATACAGCATGGTCAGACCCAGCTTTTTCTGGAGCGCACGGATTTCCCGGCGCATGCTCTGACGCAGCTTCGCGTCGAGATTGGAAAGTGGTTCATCCATCAGACAGAGGCGATGATTAGCGATCACCGCCCTGCCCAGCGCCACGCGTTGTTGCTGTCCACCGGAGAGCTGCGACGGCTGGCGATCCAGCAGTTTGTCCAGCTCCATCAGTTTACTCACGTCAGCCAGTCGCGAGGCAAACGTCTGTTTGTCTTCACCGCGTGCCTTCAGACCAAACAACAGGTTTTCCCGCACGCTGAGGTGCGGAAACAAGGCGTAGGACTGGAATACCATAGACAATTTGCGCTGTGACGGTGGCAGATGGGTAATGAGGGTATTGCGACAATGTATTTCGCCGTGATCGGCGGTTTCCAGACCGGCAATGGTACGCAGTAATGTCGATTTACCACAGCCAGATGGTCCAAGTAACGCCACAAAAGTCCCTTCCTCAGCCGTAAAACTGATGTCATTCAGGGCAATTTTTTCGCCCCAGGCTTTGGTGATATGGTGAAGAGAAAGGTAGCTCATGCGCCCTCTGGCCCGGAATCAGAATGGCGGTAAGTTAGCTGCGGATAATGAAGAAAATATTTAAGTTAAATGACGTTTGAGTGATGCAGCATCGTTCAGCCATGCGCTGCTAATACAAATTAATTGTCTGATTGATCGTTTCATTCATCACAAATTTTGATTCATATAAATTTCGTATAACCATGGTATGAAAAGTACGTTTCTCAGAAAAAAGTGACTTCCGGCATTTCAAAGAGTTAGTTAATCATGTAACAAAACGTAATAAGAGTGCGGTCACAAAACATACAAAATAATTACACATTTCAGGATGTCTAAGTCATCCTACCACTTCCCAATACCTCAGAGATAATAACAATGAAAAATACATACTACATCAGCATATCTAAAACTAATGACAATCATATTCTCCATAATGCCACCTGCCGTATTTATAGCGAAAATAAAGAGGATATGATTTTGATTGGTCGTTATGAACAGCTCGTCATCGCATTAGGTATTTCGCGGAATAATTTCAGAAAGGTCACGCCCTGCGCACAATGTATTCTAAAACGACGTCATTACAATATTTCCAGCCCCAGAATTACGCCAGTACCCGTGCGACATTTCCCGGAGTGAACCGCAAAACATGAACGCCCTGCCAGAGGCAGGGCGTTCCTTATTATCGCCGACACTCACGCCAGAAGGCGTAACTGCAGGCCATAATTGCCAGGATGTACGCCAATGCATTAATCAGCCAGTGAAGGGTAATCATCCTTCTCACCAGGCTGAAAAAACCTTCTGCATACAGCGGCATATCACCGGTTTTCGCAGCAATAAAATAAAGTACCCCCAGAATCACTAATTTCGCGATTAACCACGCCACCACGGGGATGACAAGGATAAATACTTTATTGCTGGTAACCCGTTCACTTAATATCACATAGCACACCAACGGCATCAGCGCTGGAATGATGGCGATCATGCTATTCGCCAGCAGTTGCAGCATGGGAACGCCGAACTGCTGGTGAACCTGCCACCATTGAGCGAAGTCAGAAGGCAGCGTGCAATACAACAGCAAAAAGCAAACGGTACCCCATATCAGAGCGGGCATAAACGTTTTGTCCATAATCACTTCCTTTGTGTTATCACTGCTTTCACCGGCAGCACCTTCCTCCATGCAACATTGTGCGACAACCTGAAATCCGCGCGCCGCCGGAAGTCACTGGCACCGCGGCTTCGTTTCCAGAATGGCTCCCGCCGCCTTGTCCAGGTTGAATAACACCAGGAAGCTAACTCTCACGAGACTGGCTTCACCTTACAAGGCAGGCTGAACAATCTCAGAGACGAGGTCGGGACCGCTTGCCAGTGTACGCTATATTGCCTTCCCCAGGCCATATGACTTGTCTTGCGGGTATCTGCCATAACCTTTGCTGCATGCACTCGCTGTCAGAACAGAGTTAAACCATGGCAAACTCACGTTGCAGCGGCCGGCTGCGCAGCTGGCAGGGCGGCAAGCATCTCTCTCAACTTCGTGAGTCCCGGCTTACTCAGTTTAATATCTCTCGAGTCGAGAATGTTTTCATTGCCTCGTAGTACCGCAAAATTTTTCGCCGGGCCGGTATCGCCAAACCTTTTAAGATAATCATCAACATTGATACCATGGCTATTCAAGCGGTCAATTAAACGCGGAGGTAACGGCCTGGTCTCATCCCCAACCATTGAACTTTCCATTTTCCGCATAAAGGCAATTGTTTGTTCCGGCGTACTGTCCGTGCCTAGCTCAGTTTCAGCTTTTAATGACCAGTATAGCCAGTCCAGTTCAGCTCGGGTAACGGTCCTCCATTTAAACTCCGCCAGATACAGGTTGTTATCATCCATTTCCTTACTGGCAAGTACAAACTTCCTTATATCTTCAGGCAGGTCAACTTCGCCATTTGCATCTATTGACGTTCTGAGATCATTTAACCTCTTCATCATGTCAGTAGCCTCAGTCTTTCTTTTCTGAGCAACAATCATATCCTCTATTTCCCTGAGACGACTTTTATCTATAGTTCGTGATACCGCAAAGTTTTTCGCCGGGTCGATATCGCGAGACCGTTCAAGGTAATCATCAACATTGATACCATGGCTCCTCAAGCGGTTAGTTAAACGCGGAGGTAACGGTTTTGTCTCATCCCCGACCATTGAACTTTCCATTTTCCGCATAAAGGCAATTGTTTGTTCCGGCGTACTGTCCGTGTCTAGCTCAGTTTCAGATTTTAATACCCAGTATAGCCAGTCCAGTTCAGCTTTGGTAACGGGCCTCGATTTCAACTCTTCCAGATATGGGTCATTATCATCAATTTCCTGACTGGCAAGGACAAACTTCCTTATATCTTCAGGCAGGGCAACGTCACCATTTGCATCTATTGACGTCTTGAGACCATTTAACCTCTTCATCATGTCAGTAGCCTCAGCCTTTCTTTTCTGAGCAACAATCATGTCCTCTATTTCCCTGAGATGATTTTTATCTATCTCAATTTCTGCCTTGTTAAGTCGACTTTCATCACCTCTTATTCTGGCATAATCTTTCGCAACAACTAAGTCACCCTTTTCCTGCAGAAACTTATCGATATTCACACCACGCGCTCTGAGATAATGAATTAAATCAGAGGGAAGAGTCACTTTCTCTCCTGGCGCAGTGTCGCTTTCCATTTTTTGTACAAATGCAACGAGTTCTTCATAGGTACTTTCGTGCGATAACTCAACTTCAGCTTCTAACATCCAGCGCAGCGATTTCAATTGCGAATCGCTGATATTTTTATGTCTGAGATGCTCCAGAAAGAGTTCACCATCAGGGGTTGCCTGACCTTGTTTAATGAAGTCAGTAATATCATTTGGCAAGCGATAGCCACCAGCTGGCGTTTTCTTAAGAGACTTCATTCTCTCAATCATTATACTTATTTTATATTGCCTGATTTTTTGATCAATTTTTGTTTTGAGTAATCTGGCACCGGTCGTATCAATGTCAACCTCTGCAACGTTAAGTTCGCCTGCACCGCTTATTGCCGCCTCTTTTGAAGACGGAGTACCATAACGTTGAGCAATAGCATCAATATTTATACCATTATCCCTCAGAGTCTTGATTGTCGCCGTGCTTAACCGCCCCGGAGTTCCCCTGCTAATAAGCGACTCAACCTCGTTTTTAGGTGCCTGCACGTTTTTCTCGAGGAGTTTAAGACGAGCCATGACAGCCAGGTCCCCGAATTGATGTTTATCCATGATACGATCGGATAACTTTAGGGATAAGCGTACATGTTGCTCTGGTTCTGCAGATCCTTGTTGACCTACATCCTTATGGGCAGGCTTGACGTCGCCATGAACGCGGATATAATCCTTAACCTTTATTCCATGTTTCTCGAGTATTTCCTGCAACTCATTGGGTATGGTAGTTTTCTCATCTCCACTCAAAGAATATCTTATTTCATCAAGCAATCTTAGAGCGCCGTTAATGTCTGAGGGTTTTAGCTGTTTCGCTTTCGCTATGAATTTTAATCTTTTTAGCTCAGTGTGATTCAACCGGGTATGCTCAGGTTTTCGACGGTATTGAGTTTGCGTGTTATTATCATCATTGTCAGCATTTCCTAACAGGTGCTCATCTATATTAAACCCCGAATCGCGAAAATCCTTCAATAAATCGAAAGGAATCTGGATGGTTTGATCACCCGTTACTTTACTCTCCAGCTCTTCCAGTTTGCCGATCATTCTTTTAAGACGCTCAGACTGGGCCCATTTCTTATAAGCTTTCGAGGCATCACCCCAAAGCTCATTAACGCCGTGCTGATCATATTCTACCTGGCTATAATCCGTCACGCCGTCGACGGTAGCCTCTTTAATGGAATCTTCTTTACCATGCTTATCCAGAATTTTTTTATAACCGATGCCTAATTCTTCCAGGTCTCTCAGGGTGTCTGTTGATAGCCTATTATATCTAAGCTCATCAAATCCCTTACTAAGATTAGCCATGGTCCGGTCCCACAGCTTTTCAGTCCTTGATTTATCCACTCCGTCACCGGAAGTTGAAGTCAGCGCTTCCTCTGAGAGTGCTGAACTTCGCTCAGCATTTGAAAAGAGGGTATCGGATCTCTCAGTATCTTCTATGGTCAACCCCATCCAGTCATATATCGGATCTGCACCTTGATTGATTATCTTACCCGCATCCCCAGACATCGTTGTTGATTTTTGATACCAGGTCAGACCGCTTTTAGCTGTCTTATTAAAGTTCTTTGGCATGTTATCCATCGTCTTACCGACCGTTCCATCGGCAATACCACCTGTAATGACATCTCTGACAGTTTGATTGCGGATATTCCGCAACCTGACCGTATCATCAGCCGGCGTAATTATATATTTTACCAGTCCCTTAGCGGTGGTTATTACTGCAGAAGCAATCATTCCCATCGGAGTTGATTTAGGAAAACCCGCCATCCCCAACGCCATACCCACATATCCTGCGGTGGTATCAATAACTTTATATACGTTATCGAGATTCTCCTTCTGTGCATCAGCCACTACTCGGTCGAATTCTCTCTCCTGAGCAGTAAAATACCGATCTGCCAGTTTTGTGTCGTAATGACTGGAAGGATCCATTATTATCTTTGGCGTCTTCTGTTCTGCGGCTTTTTCCCTGTCACCCAGGACTAAATGGCGAGAAATAAATTGCTGAGTTTCTTCATCAGGCTCAAACGAGTAGCGAACATTAGTGTCTTCAACCTCACCAAGTACACGAGTGGCCTTAACCCGTTTGAAGTTACCATCATAATCCATAATTAATATATGTGTTTTATTCTCCGGGGTACCAGGCACCACCAAAGCAATAACGTCCGGCACTCGCTCGCCATTATATCTCAGAGTAATAACACGGTTAGTGTTACCCTTTAAGTACTCCCTTATCGTTGCTTTTTCAGTTGCGGAAAGATCGTTTTCTGGCGAATCGAGTGCATTGGTAAAACCAAGTTTAAATATGCTGCGGTAAAGGGTTGCCAGTTCTGGCATGCGTTTGCGCATTTCCGTCATATGCTTCGCCCATTCCTGACGCAGCCTGGTGTATGAACGCGGATATTTCTCTACATCTATTTCTCCAACTTCAAGAGGAATAATTTCAAAAGGTTTTTCCTTGTTTGATTTATACGGCTTATGCCCAAAAAGCTCCCTGCGGAATGCCTCACTGGTGTCAGTTGAATCACGTTTACCCGTTCCACCTTCCCATAATATCTTAACATCATCAGGAGCACCGTTACCGGTGTAAATATCAATCACGCGCATGCGCTTAAAAGTAGGCGGCTGTGTTTTGTAATTAACGGTATCCACATAGCTGTAGGGCGACGTTATTTTTCCATGTCCATCCGGATGCCTGTCTATGACTTTCTGAATATCTTTCTCGATAAATGTTCTGATTTTGCTGTTATTCCGGACGTCAATACCGATTTGCGTATCGTTATATTCCGCTTCGGTCATCGAGAATTCGCTGGCGTCGGTACTGCCGACGGACGTCCTCTGGCTGGCATTCACCTGGTTATCGTCTTCTGCATCTTCAGGTACGCCGGTTACCGGTGGCTGTGCTGCAGCAGCCTGTTCCATATCGGGCTGTGTACTTCGTTTGCGACGGCTCTTTACCTGCTCCTCTGCCGGGCGGCTATTCCCCACTGGGATCTTCTCCACCTCACCTGCCCTTTCTTCATCGCTGGCGGTTGCCTGTGCCGCGTCATTCAACCCTTCACGCACCAGCCGCACCACTTCCGTGCCCGCGCGGAAAGGTGCCTCAAAGCCCAGGTTAATCAGTGACTCTTTCGGCAGTGCCTTAATCGTGGCTGAGAACGCCTCTTCGCAACCGCTACTGCGTACCCTCAGTGCTAACGCTGCGATGTCCTTTATCAGTTTCACCGGGGTCCCACCCACTGTTGTAACAAGCTTTTCCGCCAGCCCCAGCACCACTGCCTTTCGCATGGCACTTATCACTTCCGTTGGCACCTTTGTTCCCGGCGTCACCGTCGCATTCACGCGTTTCATATCCTCATGAAACGCCTCCAGCAGTCGCGAGGCCCCCCAGGCCAGTTTCAGCACCTTGATCAACGGGAACGACACGCCAAACAACTCCGGCAGTGCCTGCTTAAATGCGGATTTCATTATCCACCTCGAGAAATCTGACGACACTTTCCCTGACGCCTTATCCGCCAGCTTCTGCGCCCAGCCCTTCCGATACTTTGTCGCACATTCCAGCGTTTCCGGTTTCAGTTCCCTCCCCGCCCGCCGCAGACTGATCTCGCGTTTTATCCGGTTTTTCAGTGCCGTCCCTTCCGGGTCCGATTTTTTCGGAAAAGCCGCACCCGCCTCTTCGGCCGCATGATCTATCAGCAGACGATACTTATCACGCTCTGCATCCGTCAGATCTTCTGGCAGCATGGTTTCCGACTGATAGAGCATATCCGCGCAGTATTTCGCCAGTTGCGCATCCTTTGAAAACAGCGCAAAACTCTTTCCTGTAATATGCGCAACCGTCAGCTCCAGCTGTTTCATCGCCTGCTGGATATCACGCTGACATCCCTGAATGGCGTACAGTGCCTTTTGGTATGAGTCTTTATCGTTCAGCGCATTCGCTTTTATGTCTGCCTTGTCTCCGGCCGGATTAACCAGCTGATCCATTTCCCGCCCCATTTTTGCCGCGGAATCCTGACACGCCTTTACCGTTTTACCGCACATATCACGCAACCGGGTGATATCACTCTTATGCTCCAGGTTGCTCGTCCGCGACCACATACCGTCCAGCTCCTGTCGTGTCGCGATCAGTTCGTTGCTCAGATTCGCCATCTGCTGATCTGTCGCCTGACGCTTCTTATCCAGCTCCTCCAGCTTTGTGGCGCGGTAATGCTCCACCGTCTCCGCCTGCGCATCCGCCTTTAGCCGGCTGTTTCCGTCGTGCACCTGCCGCGTCACCGTCGCCTGCTTCCCCGATGCCTCCAGTGACGCTGCAGCCAGATCCTCCGTTGCCCGGTAGAGGTTAACCATCATCCCCAGCGGACCGGTCGCCGCCAGCCTTATCTGCTGATCATGTGGGCTGTGTTTTGCCCCGTGGAACCAGTGGGCAAAGCCGTTCTCTACCCCGTACCAGCCCTTCACTGCCATAAACTTCAGCGCTGCCAGCACTTCTCCCGCGCTGGCGCACGTCTGGCCTATGGCATGTACGCCTTTATTGTGTTTAAGCCCGCGCGTCAGTATTGCCATCGTCGCCTCTGGCAGCTTCGGTTTCAACATTTCACGCCTGAGGTCCATCATTCCGGCCGCTTTCTTTGCCGCTTCACTGGTTTTTTTCAGTTGCTCTGACAGGCTCCCGTTACCCTTTCGGCACAGACGCCTCTCCCTGAGGTGCTTTTCCAGTTTTCCTCGCGCCTTCTCCAGGTCATACCTCACTGTTTTCAGCGCCTTACCCGCCAGTACTGCTACTGGATCTTCCGGACTCGCCATCTGCCCGTCCTTCACCGCCTGTTGAATAGCTGACATGCTCTGCAATGCTGCTGACATATCACACAGGTCTGACGCGACTTTTTTCAAATCCTGTAAGAGATTTTTGTCACCCGTTTTTGCCAACTCCAGTTCAACCCTGATTTCCCGGCACAGTGCTCTTAGCTCCCATTGTGCCTCACGGACCGTTGCGCTACTGCTGCCAGAACAGGCGGTTCTCAGTGCCTCGTCTTCATCTTCCAGCCACTTCAGCTCATGTGATACATTCCTGAGATAGGTTTCACGTTCTTTCTTCAGGGCTTTCGTCACCTCCCCGCACTGCTGCTCCTTGGCCTCCCAGGCCGTTTTCAGCGTGCCACGCAGTTTGCCCTGCCACGTAAGCTTCTTATTCTCATTATTCTCATCATTCTCTTTCTTCTCCACGGCATCCCATACGTGCTTCCAGTCACTCTTTGATAGCGCCTGTCGCAACCCACGCAGTGCCGCCTCCGGTCCAGCTTCCAGCTTCACTTCTCCCCCGCTGGCTTTATGTGCAGCCACCCCAGCCAGCACTTTATTCGCCTTTATCAGCGCCTCCGCCAGGTCGCTCAGTGATACCACCGCGTTCATCATCCCCACATTCTGATCGCCCGTTTTGGGCGGGTGAGCTGACAGCGTCAGGCACAGAGTCTGCAATGCCTCAGCTGCCCCCCCAACGCGGGCGTATAGGGTGTCCACACCTGTTTTCCCAGCTCCGAAGCTTTCTCTGGCAGCCGCTCTCTGTCCACCACCAGAAACTTACGGTTTTCCCCCAGCTGACGGAACTCTTTCAGCTTCTCGCGTTGCTCCAGCAGGTCCGGCACATCCGGCAGGTTCGCCCGCAGTGGTGTCTCCGGCGCTTCCATCGTCTCAGTTGGCGGGCTATTCATCAGCAGCGCTTCCGACTTACGCAGCAGTTTCACCAGCACACCACCCAGCTTGATGTCATCTTCAAATGTCAGTAACCCGCTTTTACAGGTGACCATTGACGCCAGTGTATCCCCGGCGTCCGGCGTAATCTCCAGCTCCGTCTGCTGCTCCAGAAAACAGCGCATGTCATTGTTCTTCATCAGCTCGTTAAACAAGCCACCGATGACAGGATCACGCAGCCAGTCATTATTCTCACCCTCCCCGTTTTTGGCCTGAGTCTCAAGGAACAGGGCCCTGTTCATCATGACGTCCATCAGGGCCAGCGACTCCTCATCGACAAATGAATAATCTGACTGGGAAGGAATTTTGGATATATCCGGATTGCTTGTCGTGAGGTCAATCTTGTGTGTAGCTGAAGATGGAATGTTACTGAGGGTGTTGCGATTCATGGAAATCCCTGATGTTAAGAAAGTAAAAAAACAATCAGGGGAGATTACCGGTAACACTCCGGCGGGATTATCGGGAAAAGACCTGAACTATCGAATTTCGCTCGATTTATAAGCGAAACTGTTGACGCTTAAGATGCCCGTATCATTTCTTTGGTGGGAATATTATTGCCGTGACTCTGCTTTGCGCGGCAGCAAAGCAGAGAAAATCCGTAGCAGGGAATGTGGAGGAGCAGAATAAGGGAGAAAACGGATGTCACGCCGCCTTATTTAAAATCAATCGCCATCAACTCCGCAATCGTAGAACCCTTAGTTGAAGCCACGCAGCGATCGAGATAATCAGTAAATTTGGATGATTGCGGCATGCCTAATTTGAGTAACTTCTCATTACTGAACACTACGTTAAGCATTGAAAAATGGCCATAAAGATTCATCGCCCGCAACATGATGCGTTCGTTACAGGGGCCGAAAAGAGCAGCAAAATTTTTCTTATCGGCACTTAATTCTTTGTAATTTACTTTCTGGTAACTGGCAGAAACGGGGGAGTCTCCCGAGGCTTTTGCCATCGCGAGGTCGATTTCGGCAAAGGTTACGCTACTGTCCACCCCGGCAGAAATGTGAAACACATCCTTCTCAACTTTCTCGGCTGTCAGCAGCAGCTCAAGCGCATCGGCACAATAATCCACCGGAACAACATCAATGCGGTCATCCAGATCACACATAAATTTACCCAGCATCAGTGCCATGCGGAACACCCAGAAGATGCTGGCAGAGGGTTCACAGCCGTATTGCGAATGGCCGACCACGATGGAAGGACGTGCAATCACCAGTGGCAGCGTGGGTAAGGATTCCATCATCATTCTTTCAATCGTCGCTTTACTCCAGGTGTACTCGACGATGTGCTGCTGGCGGGATGTTGTCAGTTCACTTTCCGTCACCAGGCTATTGGCGCGCGGAGCACAGGACATCGCGGTTCCCACATGGACAAAGCGTTTAAGTCCAGTCACCTTGCTCATCCGGCTGGCAAACTTAAAGGTCCCCTCGACATTCACCTTCCAGATATAGGGGTTATTGCCAAACGATGCGACCGCGGCACAATTCAGGACATGGGTAACGCTATCAAGCCGGGGAGCCGCAACAAAATGCTCCGGTTCTGAGAGATCACCGGGCAGGATGTGTTGCGTGGTCAGGGACTCCAGCAGAATGCGGTCCACCCCGAATTTCGCCAGATTTTTTTTAACCCGCTCCAGCCCCTCTTCAGACGTTTCTCCCCTGACAAGCAGCAGCAGATTATTTATTTGACCTTTCTTTAACAAATTAACGGTGACTGCCCCGCCAAGAAAACCTGTTGCGCCGGTGATTAATATATTTTGCATGGATTTAGTCTAATGATGATGTGTAAATAGTGGCTATCCGGCACACGTTATTCCATCAAGATTAAATGGCAGTTAAATAGATAATTCATTGAAAAAAATCCCCAGTCGCAGTGAACTTTTATCAGAAAACTCAACTCACCCGATAAACACGAGGGATAAGAAAATATTATCTCTTATCGCTTTCATTTGGATGCAATTATGCATAACTGTGAAACACTTTAATAAAAACATCGGCAGGTTTAGTTACTCATTCACACCGCTACGATTCTCATTCTTATTACCATTATTCTGCCGTATCCCAGGAAAATTCAAAAACACGGGGTGAATTAACGACACAATACATTGCGCGTTTTGGAGGGATAAATGACGGGGTCGGGCGCGTCAGTAAGCAGGTGGCAATCTATGATGCAGCAACTCTCTTGTAGAAATTTCAAGCCGAGACGATTGGCCTGACACGATCAGCGGAATCAAAGGCCTGGATGGTCTGGATAAGGGAGAAGTTTCATACCAAAGTTTGGATGATCCAGAAGTACAACAGATTTATAAGTCAGGTAATATATACCACTCATACTCAACCTGGCATGAACCTGAACAAGATTAACACTAATCCAGCCTGATATTTTGCGATTTTATATGCTGCCAGAAGCGCTCTGCCGCAAGATTTAACCTCGCTCCCGAACGATAAACATATGCTGAGATAGGCAAAGACAGCGAACCATCCATAATGGCCAGTTTACCTTCTCTCAACTCACGCTGAATCGAATACTGCGGTAACCACCCCACCCCATGGCCGTTTACGATCATGCGTTTCAGCAGTTCACTCATGGAAGACACAAAGCTGAGGGTAAAGGTATTCTCGGGAATTTTGTCGATAACCTGATTAACCTGACGTCCCATGTAACTGTCGTTCGCATATTTCATCAGCGGCAAAACATCGCCATTCAGACTGAATAAGGGTCTGCCATCGACATCACAGGGGCTGACTAAATGAAGGAAGGAATCGAAAACCTTATGATGAATAAAGGGATAATTCATAAACTCTTCATTGTAGAAGGTCAGAATAAAGTCGCTTTTCCCTTCTTTCAGGTTATAAACCGCCTCGTCCACGTTGATCGACTCAACATAATGGATCCTTTCGGCGCTGTCGGTGTATCCGGCGATCAGATTAGGCAGCAGCAGGACGGAAAGTGAGGGCGCGGCATCGAATTTGATACTTTGCCGGAAGTTGTCGAGCCCTTTGATTCGATTCAGCTGGTAATCCATATCGTCCAGCATATTGCGTGCATAACCGACAAAACTCTTCCCCTGCCGGGTGAGTTGCAGTGGATTGACGCTGCGATCGAAGATGGCAAAGCCGATGGCAGACTCAAGTGACTGAATACGACGGCTGAACGAGGACTGAGAAATGTTTCTTTTTTCCGCCGCTAAGGTGAAGCTGCGGGTCTCTTCCAGCGCAATGACGTCATAAAACCATTTAACTTCAAGATTACTGACCACAGTGCGGAATCTCACAAAACCATAACCGGCGCTATGCAAATTATGCATGGCATATAGAAATTATGCAATCATTGCATCTGATTGATGGTGCTAGTATCCAGAACAGTTGATTAACTGATTTCCGCAAACTCATTAACAGCTCAGTTAACTATCACGCTCAACAAACGGTCGCAGCTTAATGCAACCCAATATTCAGCCAGCTATCAGTCAGGTATAACATGTCCAGCACTGCGATTATTAAAACTGCCCTGTCAGATTTAGGGATCACTGACGTTTCGGAAGTGATCTATAACCCGGATTATGATCTGCTTATCGAGCATGAAACTTCATCTGAACTCAGCGGCTATGAGCGCGGAATGATGACTGCATCCGGTGCCGTCGCGGTTGATACTGGCGAGTTCACTGGTCGTTCCCCGAAAGACAAATATATTGTCCGCGATGAACTGACTCAGGACAGCGTGTGGTGGTCTGACGCGGGCACCGGTCGCAATGATAACAAACCCCTTTCCCCTTCGGTCTGGGCTGAATTACGTCATCTGGTATCCAACCAGTTATCCGGCAAAAAACTGTATGTCGTTGATGCCTGGTGTGGTGCCAGCAACGACTCTCGCCTGGCGGTACGTTTTATCACCGAGGTAGCCTGGCAGGCTCACTTTGTGAAAAACATGTTTATCCCGCCTCTGGCTGAAGAACTGGAGAATTTCACACCTGATTTTATCGTGATGAACGGCTCCAAATGTACCAATCAGAACTGGCAGGCACAGGGGCTTAACTCTGAGAATTTCGTCGCCTTTAACCTCTCCGAGAAAATGCAACTGATCGGCGGCACCTGGTATGGCGGTGAAATGAAGAAAGGTTTGTTCTCGGTGATGAACTACTTTCTGCCACAGCGGGGCATTGCCTCGATGCACTGCTCAGCCAACCGGGGTGCTGAGGGCGATGTGGCGCTGTTCTTCGGCCTGTCAGGCACCGGCAAAACCACCCTCTCCACCGATCCACAGCGCGAGCTAATCGGTGATGATGAACACGGCTGGGACCATGAAGGCGTGTTTAACTTTGAAGGTGGCTGCTACGCTAAAACCATCAATCTGAGTGAAGCCGCCGAACCGGAGATCTACCGCGCTATTCGTCGCGATGCACTGCTGGAGAATGTGGTCGTCAGGGCTGACGGCAGCGTCGACTATGCCGATGGACGTAAAACCGAAAACACGCGTGTCTCCTACCCGTTGTCGCATATTGAAAATATCGTCAAACCGGTATCGCGTGCCGGAAATCCGTCCAAAGTGATTTTCCTCGCGGCTGACGCCTTTGGCGTATTACCACCGGTATCACGCCTGACCACCGATCAGATGAAGTATCACTTCCTGTCTGGATTCACGTCAAAACTGGCAGGCACCGAACGGGGAATTACCCGACCCACCCCGACGTTTTCTGCCTGCTATGGCGCAGCATTCCTGATGCTGCATCCAACGCAATACGCTGAAGTGCTGGCGGGAAAAATGGCCGAAACAGGTGCGGAAGCCTGGCTGGTTAACACCGGCTGGAACGGTGCCGGTGAGCGACTCTCCCTGCGCGACACGCGTAATATCATTCGTGGCATTCTGAATGACACCATTGTGCTCGGTGATAACACGCTACCGGTATTTGGACTGCTGATCCCGGATGCGGTGCCGGAAGTACAAACCAGCCAGCTCGATCCACGCAATGGCTGGGGATCAGAAGAAAAATGGCAGGAAGAAGCGGCCAAACTGGGTCGTCTGTTCGTGACAAACTTCAGTCAGTACGCACAGACGTCGGAAGGAGCGCGCATTGCATTGGCAGGCCCTGACATTGCAAGCGAATAACCGCTAAGCCCCCATGCCTCCCCGCTGTCAGTGGGGAGGCAACTGTCGCCATCACAACAGGGTTGTGTGTATATCAACCCAGCTGTCAGCGGGAATATCCGTATAGTCACTGGCGACAGGGGTGACTAAACCCTCGGAACTGTTGTACACGTACTTCAGCGCCCGGACACCAATCACAAGGGTATTTGCAGCGTCTGACTCGATAGCGGCTACCAGGTGTTGTATTCCTGCCCCACCGGCAATCATCGGATTGCTGACTCTCCAGGCGGAATTTTTCGTTATGGCTGATGCGCCTGTGACCTTATATTTTCCCGTCGATTCCTTTGTCACCGTGACTTTACCTGACTGCGCATAACCGCGATTAATCGCACTCAAATTATCGTTTTGTTTAAAACCATCCTGTACCGGCGATCGGGTTGCAGCGGATATAGCATCAGAAATACGGATCACTGCTCCCAGCGTCTTGACCACGCGTCCATCATTGAGTGGGACATAGGTATTTGATGTCAATGAATTGGCGGTCTCCACATACACAATGCCTTCAGGTTCACTGGTGACGTGTTCATCATCTGAACTGTTGATGATGACTTTATCCACACCTGAATTTGCCGCATCCGTATAGCGCAGTGGAATAAACGTTGCGCCTTCATTACGTGCTGCAATTTTTGCATAAACCATCAGCATGTTGTTCGCAACATCATACACATAGCCAAATTGGGTCAGATCTGAAATGTCATGCCGGGAGTCGGATGGATCGCGCAGGTTGGTAATACGCAAAACATGCTTTGATGTAGAGGTATTCAGAGATGAAACCAGCACATCATTACACTGGATAAGATAGGTATAGATTGATTCTGCTAGCGTCCCGCCGGAGATATAAAGCCCGGTGAAGTTAGGACCGGAGCTTCTGACACCGGTCCTGATGGTGAATAATTTGACCCAATAAGGCTGACTGTTCCAGCCAGTGGGATAGACACTTCCCATTCTCAATGGCGCGATTAAATCCTTCTCCGTTAAGGCACGCGGCGCAACCACCCCAGCCCCGCCATAAGGTGCGCCGTAGTCGGTATATTGTCCGGGACCAGCAATATACATGTCAGCGGAGCCGTCAGTTTTCGGGATAAATATCAGCGAAGAATGCAGCGTATCATCCTCGGCACCGGCAAAGGGCATACGCAATATACTGCCATTCCAGGCCGCGACGCCCTGCCCATAGGGTTCACTGAACGGAATGGCGACTCTGGCCGCAGAGGGTCGACCATCTTTTGTCGCATAAGTCTGCATACGGCCGCGTTCATCAATAATTAAAGCCGCGCGGTTGTTCGGGCCGCCAAAAACCATTCCGGCGATGCCTTTGGGATCCGAAACCCCTTGTACAACATCAAACTGGCCGCGTTGTTTTACCCGTTCGAACACGGAGGCGGTTCCACTACCAACGCTCTCCTTCCCTTCACCGCGAAAGAAGTCAGCAGTCTGTTCCGCCGCCGCAGCGGGAGAGTGGCCAGCTGCCGGATGCGTATTTAACCTGGCCTCACCCGTACCTGCCGCCGAACTACGGGTTGAGAAAAGCGTGAGAACCGCTGAAGGAAGAAGCCAGTTCAAAAGATTTCTGCGTGATATCGTCATAATCAATTACTGCCTATGCTGGTAATTTTAAAAAAACTCTACAGCACGAAAAAGAGTCCCGGACATCATGGTTATAAGCCGATGGTTACTGCTGCCAGCCAATGTTATTTCCTGTTCGTCCCCATATATCGGGACTGGTGTTGGCACTTCCCGTTTTCAGCGCAGGTGAATCGATGGCGAGCTGAAGGATATTTTTTGCCTCTTTCATTCCCGCTGGAGGCACCAGGGGTACGGTGAAGCGGAATTTAGGATCGACATAGTGTAAGTCGCTGGTCGAGACCCCAGGTAAAGCCGCGGGGGCGTCAGCTGGCCAGGCTTCCGAGAAGAAAATACAATTTTTAAAAGCGTATTTAGTCAGTAAACTGCCAAACTTCGACACATGTTCCGGGCTGATGAGATCTGAATTATCCCGGTGTTTCCAGTAAAAAATACAATTTTCAAGCGTCAGAGCGGTGGCAGCAGGATTATCTTCTTTACGCGGATTGCAATAAAGAACATGGTCATTCGCCTGAGAAACAGTGTCAATGAACAGGCAATTACGCACCACGTTGTTATAGCAGTAGCGAAAACAACAGGCCTTTTTCCAGTAAATATCAGAGGTACGCTGTGTCCGCGCTACCCCATCGTTGTATGACACAATATATTCAATCACGTTATCGACACAGCCGACACCATAGGTGTGGTACAGGGTATAAGTGTCCGTGCTGAGCGGTTTATAACCGTTAGCGTTGTACCAGCTGTTAGAAAAAGGTCCCTGAACCAACATAAATGGCTTGGCGTTGTTGGTCAGATAACCCCAGCGTAACAGGCAGTTATTGCAGTGATAATCTAAATCCAGCGCATAACGATCGGGGGCGGCCGGGCCGGAACCATGCACCTCAAAATTCTGACCGGTTGCATAAGCGCACATGGTCATCCAGAGCGGGACATCAGCACGCGCCGTGGTCCAGGCTTGTGGATCTTTTACCGGGTTATAAACATTGGTGCGGTAGGAAGAATAATAAATATTATCCCAGCCTGACTCCCATTCATCGCCACGCACATCGCGGCTTTTATTTTTACTGGCGGCACCGGAAAGTAAAACACCATAGTTGACGATATTGGTGAATGAAACATCGAGGATACGTACCCCATAACTCTTGCGCTGATCGCCGTAATAGGTTGCCGGATCGGAAAGATTGGGATTACCACGAAAGAATATGCCACAGTTGATGTGGTCGCCGTAAATATCATGAATAAAGACTTTATGGGCAATATTCGTTTTGTCTCTGACAGCCAGATGAATACAGGCGACTTCTTTTGTCGGCGCTGAGCCAGAAATGGCGGCAGGATCACCAATAAAGTTGATATGGTGAATTTCCAGATTGCATACCCCGTTTTCGTCGCCCCGGACCGTGCCATATAGATAACCGCCGGTATGTTGCTCGCCGGGGGGAGAGGAAAGTTGCAACGAGTTGATATTAAAGTTCTGGAAAATGGTGTCGGTATGACGCGTGGCGGCGTCTTTAGGAAACCAGATCGGCCAGGCACCTTCGCCATAGGACGTCAGGACACTTTGCGTACCCGATCGATTGAGGAAAAAAGCGAGTAGATTCTGGCTCAGATAGGACCAGTAAAAACGCGTGCCGCGTTTGATTGAGACGGTGACCGGATGGGTAACTCCGGAGGCGATGACTTCATCCATCGAACGAAAGGGGTGCGCCAGACTCCCGTCACCACGCACAGTTGATGAGGGATCAACATAAATATACTTCATTCTGAAATACCCTGATAATGAGCGAGCCAGCAGGCACGCCCTGTAATATTTATTGGATCAGTTTTTCGAAGAACTCATAGGGAATGCCTGATGATATTTTCCTTGTAAAAACACAGCCTGAAGCTTTGATCTTCGCAAGGTCACTGCTATCAAGAGTTCTCGGATAATCCGGTCCGGTTGTCCAGTCGATATATCTTAGGGCGTCATTCAGTTTATTTTCGTCATGATAATTATCGGTCACACCGATCTGCTTGAGTGCGGTATGAAAAAAAACCTCATCAGAAATAAAGGAATGATGAAATAAATCACGATACCAATCATTGGTGTTAATAAAGGCCATTAAAGCATGCAGCGTTTTCTGGTTCAAAGAAATCCAGTTGGTACCTTTGTAAAACTGCGCAACCTTATGAGCATCCTGTTTAAAACGTCTGCTGACATAAAATGGCATGATAAGTCTGAATGTTCGTGCCTTCACCTTCTCAACAAAATTCTTATCTTTCTTATAGAAATATTTCGGGTAGTCATACCTGACTCTGAGCAGAGGATCAACATAAGTATTGCGTTGATCCTGATAATGGACCAGATTCCGCATTTCAATGGAGGATAATAAATCATTAATTTCCTGATTGTTCATGCAAGGTAGATCATCACCCGAAATCAGGAACATATAATCAAAATCAAAATTTAATGCTTCATTGAAAATTTTAATCGTAGAATCGACCAGACTGAATCCGCCCCAGGAGATGTCGACACGTTCTTTGACGAAAAAAACATTCTTCGCAGTGAAAGCCTCAAATTCCTCCATAGTGGACTTGGCGTCCACATGGATTAGGATGATATTTTCGTCGAAAGAAGATAAATAATTCACCGTATACAAAAGTGGGTTCGTAACTTTATGGCAAAGAATACAAAATATCTTCTTCATTTCTTACTCTCCTAAAGATGAAACAGCTCATTTTATGAATTCAATCAACAGGATAAGCTACACATTATCTCAGGCTACACGAACATTCTCAGGTTGATATTTACGGGTTTTGATAAACGGCTTCTGCGCTATCACATAGTGATCATCAGCAACATTGGTCATCGCTATCGCACCCGCGCCAATAACAACATTATGACCAATTTCAATATCATCACCGAGAATACAGGAATTAACACCCATCGAAACATTATCACCAATGATAAAATGTTCCGGGTATGACAGCCTGTTCCCTCCTACGGTACAACATTGTCTGATATTGAAATTCTTGCCAATCACGCAACCGCTATTGATGATAACCGAATAGGCATGCCAGATAACAAATCCGTGACCAATTTTTGTCCGGTATGAAATCTCGACACCAAACATAAACTCATTGAAGAACTTATGCATGATAACAAAGAGCAGTGTTATCGGATAAAATATCTTTACTCTCCGTGCATGCAGCGTTGCCAGCCGATACAACAGTACAACCAGCTTCGATTTGATGCCTGGATTCATTTTGATTTCTGACAACGTCAGTCTCATGCTGCGAAAAATATTCATCATTACTCACCTGATCCAGGATGGTAATTAATCCTGATTTGTTTATTGTTAAGAAAACCAAAACAGTTAATCTGAAATGTTCTGACATGTAATCTAAAGATGATCCCATTTTTGAAGAAATAATTAAACACAGTTAAAGAGATCAGTTCTGTTAATAGCGTCGCTAACGCAGCACCGTAAATGCCATAGAACCAGATGAGCGGGAGATTTAGAATCACACTGGTAAGCAGAACCAAAGGTGTTTTTTTAGATAAAAATGAATAGCCTGAATACCTGGCAATAAATCGTCCAGACACAGTCCCCAACGCCGAGAGCACGGTTGAGCCAAAGATAATTAACAAGGGAATATACGCATCCTCATATTTATCACCGTAGAAATAATCGATGAAATACCGGGCAAAAAAGAATGAAATGATAAAAACAGGTAATGATAAGGCAATGACTGTGATATTAAGCTTAGCCGTTTTGTTCAATGCTTCTTCATCATCATTTTCTGAAAAAATTGCAGGAAAAGCAGAAGTTGTAAAGGCATTGAACACAAATGACCATGCGCCTGCGAGCGTGGCTGCAACCGAGAACACCCCGACACTCCCATGACCCTCCATAAATTCCAGCCCCATCATCGAGAGTCGTGTATAGAGTGCAACTGAGATTGAGGAGATAACAAATGCCATACCGGAATAAAACAGGTATTTTGCATAACGCATCTGATTTCTCCAGACCACAGTTGGCCTGTCAATTTCCAGATGGAAAAGAAACCGTCGCAGAACATAAGGTATCAGGCCAGTCAGGATTATCGGTACACATAACCAGACGGGATCCATTTCCAGCCAGGCAATCCCCCAGCGACAAAGCAGGCTCACTACCAGGCCAATCACATTGATCAACGTGTTCTTTTTTGACTCCAGCTTTGCATCAAAGAACAGGTTATACACATCCAGCGTGGTGAATAAGCAGGCCAGACAACATGCAAAGACAAAATAGATCCCCTCTTCACCCAAACGCCACCAGGTAAATGCAATAAAGGGAATACAGAGGACAGCAAAAATCAACAACCTAAACCAGGCTGTGGTGAGTGTGATCTTAATCCCCGACTGCTGGTTCCTGCTCATCCTTTTGAAAATGATGACATCACTACCCATCTGGGCAACAATTTGCGTTATCTGAAAAATTGAAGTCGCAAACGCGATTTCTCCAAATATCTCTGGCCCTACATATTTTGCTACGAAGGACGTAACGAAAATCAGGCCAAATACAGCTATCAGCTTTTCGGATATGATCCAGAAAGCATTAGTGACCACTCGCCTGTTCACAGCAATCTCCTGTAAGAGCAAAACTGTTTCACGTCAAAAATAAATATGGTGGGATGGAAAGGTAAAGATTAAATTTTCACTCTATCAACACGATAAAGAAAGTTCAGGAACTTCTCTGGCGCAACCCGGGTGGAAACCCGAACAAGAAAAGCGGCAAGGTTGTTAACTATTGAAACCGTCTTCAGCTTTCTTTTCAGATTAAAGAGAGACGCTTCACTTTTGATGTAGTTAATGCCTCGGCGTTTCTTTAACATGCCAGAACCGACCCGGACATTCAACAGAATATCTGTTAAATTATGTGTTGTGAAATTCTCTGCGATTATTCTTAACCACAGGTTGTAGTCCTCCATAAATAAATGATGTTGATAACCACCAACCTGCTCAACTACCGACTTTTTAAAAATCACACTCATATGGTTGAATGGATTCTTAAGCCGTGAAAAGCGTTTAATATCCACATGACTTTCAGGTAAACGTTTAAGTCGTTGCTGTCCGGTTTCGTCAAACTCAATAACCGCTGCTCCCAGTAAAGCAACATCACCATTTTCTGCCAGAAATGCCATCTGTCGCTGAAAACGTTCCGGAAGACAGATATCATCTGTATCCATACGGGCGATGTATTCACAGGAACAGTGCTTCATGCCTTCCGCCAGCGCTAATCCCAACCCGATATTTTTTTCCAGTTGTACCCGCTGAACGGCGAGTTTACTTTCCCACCGTGTCACCACTTCCTCCAGTACATTATCAATAGGGCCATCGATAACCAGAATGATTTCCTTAGGCTGGAGTGTTTGCTGTTCCAGGCTGAGAAAACAACTTTCCAGATTTTCTGGTGTTTCTTTAAAGTATAAGGACATTAGTACAGAGAATTGTTGTTGTAACATACGTCACCTTTTGCTGTGTGTAATCAGTAATCATTGCAATCAAATCTCCTGATAAAGTTCGCTATAGCTAAGTGCCATTTTTTTTGCGGAATAGTTTTTCGAATAATTGTTTTTAGCGTTGACTGACAGACTGACCTTGTCGTTGAAAAAATAGTGCTCATCAAGGCAATCAATCAGCCCTGATGTTGTTTTATTAAATAAAAATCCACTTTTCTCCTCGTGAGCATCAAGGACTTCTTTATGTGGCTCGATATCTGAACAAATAAACGTTTTACCTGAAGCCATTGATTCGATAAGTGCTAATGGGAGGCCTTCAGCATGAGATGCTGAAATAAAACAATCGAAGTCTTTATAAAGATCATGGGGTTGATCAGTGCTACCATGAAAAATAATCTGATCGTTTTTGAATGTGTCACGAAGGTACGATTCATCGCTGCCTGAACCAATAATATGAAGCTCCGCGTGCTTGCCTTCACACCAGTGACTAAACGCTTCGAGAATTTGCTGAACATTTTTCCTTTTGTTTAGCACGCCTAAATAAAAATAATGAACCACATTGTCATGATTCTGATTATTCTGCGAACGCGGTTGTTCCACACCATTGGGGATGGCAGTCACCTGCTTCATCGCGTGGTGACTTACGCAATGTCTCATAACCGCATAGGAACAGGCAACTTTATGGAAATGACGGATCATGAAGCGTCCGACCAGACCTTCAAGCATTCCTTTAACGAACCCTTTGGTCTGAACGAAATCGACTTCAAAGTAATTATGTATCGTAGTGACCTGCGGAGCTGAAACGAACGATAAATAATTGAAGATGTCCGAAACTGTGCAATGACTATGTACGACCGAAAAGCCGCCTTTTCTGATAAAAGTCAGAGCCTGTAATACGGCTGTCCGTTTGAAAATAGTCACTTTAGCGCGTGTAGCAAACTCCCCTTTACGTTCGCCATCATTAAGAGCCAGAACTTCGATGTCATAAAACACAGGTAAATTTTTTATTATAGTGAGACATACGTTTACGGGACCCGCGTTTTTCAGACTCGGGACAATAAAAAGGATCTTATTTTTCATTTTATGGTGTCTTTTTAAAAAATGAATAAAGTTATCTATGTTTTATCCAGTACCCGTCATAGTCGATATCGTTGAGGTACTTATCAAAATCTTTCTCGGTATAACTCAGCAGAAACACCGGGCTTGTCCAGGCGTAAGACCATAAGCCGCCCATCGATAATGTCCTTCGCTGCGTATAGATATTGATAACAATCAGACTAAGCAGAGCGAATGCGACCAGAAAATTCCTGAGCAGAATGCGAAATTTTGCCGAGTTGATTCCCGCTGAAAATAAATAGACATAGCAAATCCTGATCGCCAGCAGATACTGCGCAATATTGAGATAGCGTCCCATCGCCGTGTATGAAATTGACATAATAAAACAGCAGGGAATAAATAGGTTCAGGAACCGGTCGAACCCTTTCACTTCACTTCTGCTCAGAAGGTAGAAAACTAAAGAACCTAACCCAAGCAAACGGGTAATAAACGCCACAGCGATGGTATTACTATCGTTTGGTGTGGCACTAAAGGACCCATCAACATACCCTCCCATCGCGTAATCGCCAATCCCCATAAAAGCGATGCTGGGCAGAATCGAGCGCAACGCCACTGCACTCAAAAGCCAGAAAAATATGCTGAGTGGCAGTACATATTTCTTTTCAACTTTAACCACAAGGCTGGCCAGAAAAATCAATAGCACAAACATCATGGAAAAATGCATCAGTACCGCAAGTGTGACAAATACACCACACCGCAACTTGCTGCGGCTGTAATAACAGGTGACAGCGTAAATCATAAATACCAGTGAGGCCCCGTAGCGGATGCCCAACACCAGGTTCAGGATATTGAGAGTTGAAAATATTGTAAAATAGGTTAACGCGAGTCTTCCGGAAGAGATCGAGCGACTCTCATTTTCTTTGTTTTTTATCAGCGTTACATTTCTGAAAGATGCCAGCAATAAATAGCACATCACTCCGCCATAAAAAGCAGGAATGAAAAAGAAAGGTATTTTCAGCAACTGAAATATCCAGCCATTCACATAAAGCAGAACATCCGTATGCGCACCGGCAATATCTGAAAATCGCGTCCCCGGACCATATGCGCTGATCTCAAGATAACGCCGGTAGAGATCACCTAATGGCGGGATCTTAATCAGCAGGAAGAAATAGAACATCGACATAACAAAAAATGGCAAGCGGTTCATTCCTTTTTTATCCAGAGAAAAAAAGGACAGCACCAAACCACCCAATGGAATAGTCATGCTCATGGCTAAGCTCAGGGGCATTAGCTTATTCATTCTCATAGTCATGAGAGTACCTTAGATTGTTGTCACAAATTCACTTACTTCTGGATGCCAATAAGCTTTCTGACCTTATGTTTAGCCAGAATCAGCAGGTTATCTATGCCAGGATAGTTGATAAATTCTTTGAAATTTATTTCATCTTTCCTGTTTTGTTTATCCTGAAAATAAAGTGAGTTAAGGTGCTGACGGCTCAAGTGTGCTTTATGCGTTGCGATGAATTTCTGATAGCCCTGCCATGCTTTGCTTCCGGTGGTAATACGCGGCCGGTCATCCTCAATATTTACCACATAAGTTGCATCATTCATTCTGTAACAGGCACCGTAGCGCAGAATCATACGATACCAGAGGTCATAATCCTGCCAGGCCGGGAAACTGGTATCAAAACCTCCGATATTTTTCATCATCGTTGTCCTGATGAAAACCTGGTTACCCACCCAGTTTTTAAAACCCATCATATTCAGCGTGACATCACCGGTGTATTCTTTCCATTTACGCTCGATATCACGGTTTTTGAAGATCATATTGGCGCACAGGAACGATTTATTCAGCCTTCTGCTGGCTTCAACAAAGTTAGCTACCCTTGCACTGAGGAAATAATCATCATCATCAAGGCCAGTGATAAACTCACCTTTTGCAATTTCAATACAGCGATTGCGGGCATAACAGGCCCCCATTGGCACGTCATTTTTCAGATAAACGATCCGATTATCACTCTTTTGCATCTCCCCTATTACAGCTTCGGTATCGTCTGATGAACCATCATCACAAATAATAATTTCCAGATTTTTATAGGTCTGATTTTGGACGGATGCTATTGCGCTCTTGACCAGTGACGAACGGTTATGCGTGGGAATATAAACTGTCACCAGTGGTTGTGCTGCGTGTTTAGCATTCATAATCTTATCTCCATGCATAATCAACATGCACTTTCGTTTTTTATGTGAAAAGTTGCTGTTTAAATTGAATTCACCAGTTCCCGGTTATCCAGGCTGCGTAATTATTCGCGAAAAATCATTGTTAACCTTTCCCTACGGATTCATAAGAATATTGGATATCGCTGTAGCTGTAATAACCATTGGCACGGATTTTCGCCCCATTCAGAATAAAGCCATTAACGGTAATACCGTTGCGTTCAAAACGTCGCTGGCTGATTTCAATTTCCTTTAACGTATTTTTTGCACATCGCACGACTATCATGGTTGTTCCGGCATAGGTACCAATAATTTCCGCATCCGTAACCGCCAGAACCGGTGGAGTATCTACCACCACTAAATCGTAATTTTTCTCTGCCCAGCGCATTAGCTCACCAAATCTTTTGCTCATCAGGAGCTCAGTAAAACCCTGAACAACTTTTCCACGTCCGATAAAATGCAGACTGTCACTAATTTCAGCAGGCAGGATTGATGAAATCGGATAATCCGCAGTGAGTATCTCCGATAGCCCTGCATTCCCCTGAATATTGAAGATCTGATGCGCTGTTCCCCTTCTTAAATCCGCATCAATCAACAACACTTTTTTCCCGGCTTGTGCCATCACCGCACTGAAGTTGGTACTGACAAAGGTTTTCCCTGCGCTCGCACTGGCACCGGAAATCATCAGAATATTATTGCGAGCTTCAAGCATGGCGAAATACAGGTTAGTGCGCAGGCTGCGCATCGCCTCAATTGCCAGATCGCCGGGATTTTCCCGAAGCAGAAAAGCCGATGACTTTTGATAAGTTTTTTTCCGGTTTCTCTTTTCCAGCCATTCTGAAAACGGAATGCTGGCATACACCGCCAGTCCCCGTTGTTCCAGCTCATCTGCAGCTTCCACCGCTTTATTCATCGCTATTCTGATAAAAATAACCGTCGCTGAAACAAAAAGCCCCAGCAGCAACCCCTGCACAACAATAATCAGTTTTTGTAATGAAAGTGAGTCGGAATCATCTGCCGCGCTATCGACGATACGTACATTGCCAATCGCTCCGGAGACCGCGACTTTAAGTTCCTGCTGCCTGGCCAGTAACCGCATGTAAATTTCGTGCTTAGAATCCACGTTGCGCGTCAGACGCAATATCTCCTGCTGGATAAGTGGCATCGCGGAAATTTTCTCATTCAACTTCGCTTTCGCTGTCAGCAGCGTATTACGTTTATCGAGCAGGATCTTATAAGCCGGATGATCCCGGGTATAAAGCTGTGCGATTTCAGATTCGCTGATGGTGAGGTCATTCAGCTGGCTATCAATAGCGACCGACTGGTCGAGAACTGACTGCGCTTCTAACGGCAGATCAATCGTCCCATTCATCTCCCTGGCAGCATTGAGTTTATCTTCAAAGTGATCTAAATCACTGCGGACAATCGGCAGTTGCTGATCTAAATACGCCAGGCTTTGACTATCCTGCGCAGACTGCTCGCTGATATTCTGGCTCAGATAATGCGATGCAATATTGTCCAGAATCTTAATGGTTTCGCTGCGGCTATTACCTGTTAGTGTCAGGTTCAGCATGCCGCTATTTATAACAGGGTCCAGTACCGTCAGATTACGCATCACCGCGTTGATTGCATTCAACCGTGAGGTATAGGTTGCGATAAATTGCGCACCAGGCAGGGCACTCATTCTTTCTACCAGAATCTTCATCCCCGCCTGACCGGCCACCTTACCGGTTTCACCAATAAAGGATTTATTATGATAATCAACCTGGTAGTGGTGACTATCAATGACCGTTAATGTTGCCTGGTCAGTTTTATCGTCCGTTGCTCCGGGGAGATAGAGCTGGCTTACCTCCATTTCGCCCCCGGTTTCACCCGTCAACCGCGCCAGTACATTACCAATCAGAGGTAAACGCTTCGGCTGAACACTGGCCTGCAAATTCAGGTCGTCAACTGTCTCACCGATGATCTGTCTTGACTGTAACATCTTCACATCTATCGAAGAGACCGGCTTACCGTCTGGCAACAGACTGCTGCGGCCGGCCAGCACGGTGTTGGTCGGTTCTGGTTCTACCTGAATCAGCGCGTTTGCCTGGTAGGTGGCGGGCAATAGAAAGGCGTAGCCCAAAGCCATTAGCATAAAACCAGTGGTGATCCCCAGAATTAAATGACGGGAGTCAAGCAACTCTGCACAGAGTCGGTTTACCTCAATGCCATCTTCTTCTTGCCTATAAATACTCACAACGGGTTTTGTGGCCATGATTTCATCCTGTTATCTTGCTGCATAATTTACAGGCATAGCCCGCGCCACATGACAGACAGGCAAATATCTGCGGCAATCTCCAGATTGAGATATTTCGCAGTAATGGCTGCCAGTGGCGAGTGCGCCATAAAATGAATCAATGCCAGAGAGATTAACAAGGCGGCGTTAACGTGTATGCGCTGCTGTAAAGTAGTCATATAAAGTAAATCCAATCAATTACATCACTGATTATTTTAAGTGTTTGTTGTAAAAACTTTATAAATACAAAACCATCTCTTTCGCAAAAACATCATTGATAACAACTCGTTTCAATAGCGAAACCGACTGACTTTCACGGATAAGAATCCGTCCCTTATCTTATCGAGCAAACGCCATTTACTGGTTAAATCGTGAGATTGCGCCAGTGAGTAGTTCAGCGTATTGACCACCTGTATCGCTACATCAATCTTTTCCATTTTCAGCAATTCGAGCCGACTAAAAAAACCGGTATCACAACCATTCAGGGTGAAATGGTTGTCGAACACACCCGCACTTATTGCAGAAAACTTTTCCACCAAAGAACGATAGATCACCAACCCCAAACCTAATGATTTTACGTTCACTTCTGTGTTAATCGTCAAACCATCGCTGGTTTTACAAACCGAATCATTAATGATGGGAAAATAAACCTTACCATCAAGCCGACCACGAATGCTGGGTATTTGTAAATCCACGCCATGTTGATGGTAACGATCCAATCTTTTTATATATTCTTTGTTCAGAATGCTGTCATCATCAAAAAATATGAATCTTTCATATCTGTCATTCATCCTGATGACATTGTTGCACACTTCCCCGAGTGGCAGGTCACCAATCGACTCTTTAATATCGATACTATTCACAAAAAAGCCCAGCGTATGAATAAAGTCTTTATCAAATTGTAATGGATTCGGTCCCCTATTGATGATCAGAAGATCGGTATCAGCGTAGGTTCTGTTCATCATGCAATTCAGTACTTGTGAGTCTTTATAATTTTTACCGCTTAAAATTACGACGAAAATTGTTTTACGCATAGGAAACCCTTAACTATTGAGTTTAGCGTTTAGAAGCAGCCACTTTTTCGGGACGACAATGTCATTTACCCGCAGCGATTATCCATTTTTGTTTTCCGCATATGCGTAGTTATATTGGCTATATCCGTAGACATAATAACTACTGGCCTTATTGACCACACCATTAAGAATGCATCCTTTAATTTCCACCCCTGCACTTTCGAAACGTTTAATACTGACGTCAACTTCCTTGAGCGTGTTGACCTCAAAACGTGCCACCAGCATGGATGTACCTGCATGGCGTCCAATAATTGCTGCATCAGTCACGGCCAGAATGGGGGCGGTATCGACAAGAACCAGATCATAATTACTGGATGCCCATGCTAAAAATCTTTCAAATCTGTAATGTGACAATAATTCCGCAGGGTTAGGTGGAATGCTCCCGCGACATATAAAATCGAAGCCGACGCAGGGAATCTTCTTATCTAACTCGTCAGGGTTGACGTTGCCACTGATAATGTCTGACAGCCCTTTCGTGCCTTTATGGTTGAACAGTTTATGGACATAGCCTCTGCGCATATCGGCATCAATAAATAAAACTCTCTTGCCTGACTGAGCCATCACCGCCGCTAAGTTACTGGCGATAAATGTCTTACCCGCATGTTGTGTGGGACCCGAGATCATCAGAACATTATTTCTCGCCTGCAGCATGGCAAAGTAAAGGCTGGTGCGCAGGCTGCGCAATGCTTCAATAGCGATATCAGCAGGATTTTCGATCGCCAGGAACTTGCTCTCTGCGACGGAGCTTTTCCCTTTGAAGCGTTTTACTTTCCCGCTGTTATTCAGCTTACTTAGCCATTCGGACATAGGGACACTGGCATACACGCTAATACCCTGTTCTTCCAACTGCTCAGGAGATTCAATTCTGCGGCGCAGCAGAATTTTCAGCACGATCACAAGGAGTGCAAACATCAAACCTAAAAGCAGACCAGTGACAACCACCATCGGTTTTTGTGGCTGGACGGGTTTCGGTTGCGTGACGGCCGAATCAATAATACGTACATTGCCGATAACGCTGTTCTTCGAAATATCCAGCTCCTGTTGACGATTGATCAGTTGCATGTAAACTGCGCGGCCAGAATCCACATCGCGGCTCAGGCGTTCAACTTCCTGCTGGGTAGCGGGCATTTCTGCGGCGCGCTTATTCAGGTTATCGCGTTCCTGCAATAAGGTCTGACGCTTTTCAAGTAGCGTCTTATAGGTTGGATGACCTTTGGTATACAGCTTGGAAATATCCGCTTCGAGGAAAGTCAGCTCATTCAGCTGGCTATCGACATTCACCATCTGATCAAGCAGGGATTTTGCTTCCAGCGATAAATCCACTGAATCTTTCTGGCTACGATAATGATTCAGTTTATCTTCGGCGGCATCGAGGTCACTACGCACCTGGGGCAGTTGCTGGCCGATAAAATTGAGACTTTGCGAATCCTGGGCCGATTGTCGGATGACGTTCTGATCTAAATAGTTCTGGGTGATATTGTTGAGGGTCGAAGCTGCCCAGGCTTTGTCGTCACTGCTCAATCTCAGCAGCAGGATCCCGGTATCTTTCCCCTGGTCCTCGACACTGAATGCATCCTGCAGGTTAGCAATGGCGGCCAGACGTGAGAGCCAGGTAATAGTAAATTGGGTACCCGGTTGCGCGTTCATCGCGTCAACATTCAGTGCAATGCCATCACGGGTAATGAGTTTTCCCACTTCACCATCAAACTGAACGTTGTCACCCGCAACGTGAAAGCGGTTGTTATCCAGAACCGTCAAGGTAATACGCGGGACGCCAGCAGAAGTTCGCGGCATATATAACCGGTTGATGCTGATTTTACCCGGCACCTCTCCGGTCATCCTCGCCCAGCCGCGGCCAAAGATGGGAAAATAGTTCTGGCTAATGACGGCCTGTAAATTCAAATCATCAACAGTTTTCCCCAGGATCATCCGCGATTGCAGCAAGGCTATTTCGGGTTTGGCAACTGACTGAGTATCCGGCAGTATCTGGTTAATACTTTCAAGGATGGCATTACCCTGATTTTTCTCAATCCGGACCATCGCATTTGCCTGATAAACCGGCGTGGCAAATAACGCATAGGTTATGGCAATCATGGTAGAAACGATTACCGCACCAATAATCAATTTACGATGATCGAGCAGCTCACCGTATGCGCGCCCCAAATCGATTTCATCTGATTCGGCGGTGACGATTTTATGTTTGATAGCCGTTGTCATGCCATGATTCCTGTGTAATCAGCCAGTGAGCCTTTTTGCCCCACGTTTACAGGCCTGATCGATAAGTTGATAAACGGTTCGCAAGCTTCCGTGTTTTGGTGCCAGGGATTGTTAACGACCCGCTGGCCTAACCCGTGCCCAAATAGCATGATTTTTTCCTCTTACCTGAGGCGAACGCGCAACCATCAGCACATCACGAATGCCGATACGGTAGGGATATTTTATAATTTCACCTTCCAGCTATTGTCTGGAAATCACCGTTTCGGCTGCAATGACTCTATTAATTATTGGTATCAATGGATTGGTAGCCAGATATTTTTCGCCACACTGTTTTCATCCATTTACTTAACCCATTATTTACTACTCACCGGTAAAAAATGTTCAGGAACCAGGACGCAGGCAGAAAAAATAAAATAGAGATCGCCATACCAGATAGCCTGCAAGAAAATGTCTTCGTCCTGGATGGCACTATCTGCCTATTAAGTTGAAAAGAATATAGCCTCTTTCCGAAAATACAAGAAATGCTGACATCGCAGAGTAAATAACAACCTGCTCCTGACATCTAACCATCGTTTACCAGCAGGTTGCATTTCTTTCCATAGAATAGATTGCCGGGTAATAAAACAGAGACGCCCGGCATATAAAAATGACTAACCTTCGGTTTTTAAAGAGAGAATTTTTGGGAATTTTGATGCTTTTAGGAATTAATCCATAACGACATTAGATGCACTGAATATTCTCTTTGCACAACAATTCGCCGAACATATCGGCTTTTTCAGGCATCCATGAGACGGTATTTGATTTAGTGATTATCTTATAGCGATTGTGGGAAAGAGGTGATAGGCCTTGATATGACAGGGTATGCAGGCTCAAGGCCATGAGGTGATAAATCTCAAAAAAACCATCTGACAACAGAGTGTTACAATTCGCCGAATTGAATGAGACTCAGGTCAAAACTGATCGGGAAGATAATGTCTTCAGCTTCCTGTTTCCGGGGATTTTACGCGCTTATTACCCCCACTCTAAAGTAGTCATCGTTGACTATTGCACTCCCATGTATCCGCAGCCATAGCGATTCTTATCTGGTGTCCATTCGATATCCCTCGCTCTCATTACTTTATTTCCTTTTAATGTTTAATTAACTGTCGTTGCGATTTATCTTAATAGCATGCTTTATAACAAGGTCATGCCTATACCCACGTCATTTAGGTTATGAATGAACATTAATGGATTTTAATAACCCCTGTCTCGCATTCATGATTTATTGTTAAGTAATATCATTATGCCTGGCTAAGCGTCGTTTATCTGCGGTAAATAAAATCGTCCCTGAAGCCGGTAAGGGAGAAGTGTCTTGCAGATCGTTCCTCTGAACGCAACATCTTCATAATTTTTCCACCAGCGATTTTAATTGCGCAATGACAGATTCTTTCTCATCCCCGGTATCTCCTACGCAAGGCCAGGTTGACTGACGGATAACCAAACGCGTCGGCAACAACTCGCGGATCCGCGGATACTGATTTCACTGCTCCCCGCCCTAAAGGGCGAGGATTCCCACTTCACTGCAACCTACCTAAGTCACTTTGAGTGGCTTTAGGATTTACAGTCGCTCCGTGGGCTAACGCGGTCAGCCCGACCGCTTTAATATGGTCCGCGTGCTTGCCGCAGTGTGTAATCAGCCATTATCGACCAGTCACGCTCTGCGCCTCCCGCCTCGACGGCCTTGCGCATCTGTTCATGTACTGCCGCCAGAGCAGGAAGCGGTGCGGCCAGGTGCTGCGCCGCCTCGCTCGCCAGACGCAGGTCTTTGAGTCCCAGCTCAGCTTTAAAACCCGGCTGGTATTTTCCTTCAGTGATGATCGCCGAATACACCTGATAGGAACGACTGCCAAACAGCGTTCCCAGCATCAACTCAAAGAAGTCACTGCGCGGCACATTATTGGCGTCCGTCAGAGCAACGGCTTCGGCCATTGATTCAATCGCCATCGCAATCATCATATTGCAGGCGATTTTGGCTGCATGTGCCCCCGGCGGGTGCTCTCCGAGCTGCCAGGTGCGCTTGCCGATTACATCCAGCACCGGCTGCAGACGTTGCAATGCCGCCGGATCGCCGGCAGCCAGGATGTTAAGCTCGCCTTTTGCGGCCACATCGGGCCGACCCAGTACGGGCGCCGCCACATAGGTGACTCCTGCCTGGTGATGGTGTTCTGCCAGCTCATGTGAAAATGCCACCGAGATGGTCGAACTCACGACATGCACAACGCCCGGTTTCGCCTGCGCGAGTACATTTCCTTCCAGCAGCACGCTGCGTATCGCCGCATCATCCGATAGCATCGTCAGCACGGCATCAGCCTGAAAGGCTTCGGCGGGCGTATCCACCATCTGCACGCCCTGCACTTCTCCACCGGAGCGGTTCCAGCACCTGACTTTATTGCCCGCAGCCACCAGGTTGAGGGCCATTGCGCGCGCCATCGCCCCCAGACCAATGATTCCTATCTCCATATCATGATCCTTCTATCTTAATGAGGTGAGAAATCGTGAAGCTTTTGACAGCGTTATGTTGTCAGCCACTCACTGATTATGGACTGACATCCTTAAAGGCAAGATTGAACTGAAATGTGAAGGCGAGTCGACTGGCGTTCACATGTGTATCAATCGGTATATTAATAACGTAAAAGTCAGCCCGTCAACATATATATCGTTTAGTATATTAGTGGGAAAGGTCCGGATGTTGAAGCTGGTACGATTGCCGCTGCTGGTAAAAAAAGCGCACTCCGGGTACCGATTGATATCAGGCTTTTCCGGCCAGCAGCGAGAATGTCCCGGACTATAGAGGCGTTGTGGGAAAACTTTGTTGATGACCAGGGTTAGCCTGAACGAAGGTTTGCCGGGGAGTGTTCCTTCAATCCGTACAGCGCATATAGGTATGCCCTATCACCGTGATAGTTAGCATGATCACAATACCCGCATTTATTGTTAATATGCTAATGGTTACCATGGTTATCATTATTCCCATCGAAGACACACTGTCTTCCACCAAACAAACTAAGGAATAAGACCATGAAAACTATCAAAGCAATGACCATCGCCGCTGCCGCCGCTCTTTCTCTGATGTCAGCTGCCAGCTTCGCACAGAGCATCTCTGTTACCGCCGATACTCTGGACGGTGCTGAAGCTCAGGTTGCCGCTCAGGCCGCGCAGCATGGCGATCAGTATAAAATTACCGAAGCCAACACCAATAACCGTGTGCACATGACCGCTGAACTGTACAAATAACAGATGGTCGCAAAAGGAAGTGCCGGAAGAGGTCGCCCCATGGGGCGGCCTTTTTCGCATCTGAACCCGTTTTAACGTTTTTCACACACCAAAAATAACGTCTGCTTCAGGGAAGTGGGTTTCTTCAACTTTCAGGCGAAAACGCCACGCAAAATCCGGATCATCCGCGCAGCGCTGTTTGAGCTGCGTCATCCGCTGGTGCCGCTGAACCATTTCATGCTGATATTCCCTTTCGATCTGCCCCTGTATTTCCAGATCATCGTTCGGAGCGGCTTGAATAATCGTTTTCCATCGGTAAATCTCTTCACGCGATACTTTCACCTTGCCATCGTCTTGCGCTTCAAGTTTAGCCTTAAGATTCTCGTAATTTTTGCGGGCTAATGGCGGCATGGCATCACGACTTATGTCGCGCTCTGTTTCCGATACCAGTGCTTCGAGTAACATCTGCTCGTTGCGGATGGCCGACTTAAACTCAGCCAGCGCCTTCTGCTTCGTACTGGCATCGTCTACGAAGCGATCCAGCGCGTTCACTCCGTCTGCAATTGCACTGAGGTGTTGAGAGAAACTTTTGCGTGGTGCTGCAGACTGCGGTTTGACTGGCCGGGTATAGCGTGGTGTCGCCGCAATAGCGTCTTTGACCTGGCTGATGGCCTGGTCGGGGGTGTTGAAAACCACTTTCGCCGGAATACGTAAAACGCCGTAACCCTCGCCAACAGAAAACTCATCACGGATGCGATCGCGCTCCTTTTGTTCCGGGGACGAGTGCCACGCAGCACCGTCAATCTCAATCACCTGGCGACCGTTCGCCAGAAAATCAAAGCGGTAGTTCCCTACGCTTACCTGCATTTCCAGCGTTAATGTGGCGGAGATTAATTTTCCGTTATCCGGTGTGAGATTAAACGCGGTAACCATCGCACGAAGAAACTGTTCTTCAGCGGGTGACTCACAACCAGCACAGAATTGACTGAGCCAGTCCTCATCGCCCGCTTTCACATCACGCCAGGTGGGCGCGGGTGGAACGCTGATGACTGAGGGGGTCTTCAAATCTTGATAGATAGTCCATATCAGCCAGCCGATAACCAGCAACATAAATGGAAAGAAGAAGCAGACGGGCAACAGCACCGCGATAATCCCAACGCGACGCCAGATGGTCTTATTTTTATTATCCTGCACACCTACACCCCTGTTGTCGTAAATCACTTATCGTTGTTTATTTGTATGCCTCTGCAATGGGCATTTTGACACGTCAATAATATTCCTGGTGGCATTATCACAGACACCCGTTTGAATATGGAGCGTTTTATGGCTCAATGACATCCTCCTCCATCCTGCTAACGAGGTTTCGCGTGCTTAACGGAATAAATCGCCTAACCATCGCCGTGAGTGATGTTAATCGATCTATTTTTTGGATCCGGATGGACACAAGCTGGAAGTTCATGACGGGGATTTGGAGAGCCGACTCAGCGCCTGCATGGCTCATCCTTATGACGGGATGGAGTTTTTCTAGTCTGGCTGAGCAGAGTTTGGCAACAATCTGATGGCGACAGGGACCGATCAGTGGTCAATCTGTGACAAGTCGTCTTCGGTCAGGCCGGTCATTTGCATCACGGTGATGCGATCCATGCCGTTCAGCAACATATTTCGGGCAACTTGACGTTTACCTTTTTGTTCACCGATCCACATACCCCGTTTGAAGCCAATTACGAATCCAATTACGAAGCCCTTCATTTCAAGTTGTTGTGCGATTGTCATCAGTTTATCCTCAAAATTTGGCACTCAGTGCGCCTGTAAATTCAATTAATGCTTCCGATAGTAAGGCAGAATATCAGGTTTAATGTGGTTACCTCCCCGTCCTGTCAGTATCAGAAAAACGGTTGTTCAGGGAGGATAGAGGCGAGGTATAGATTAGTGCTTTATCTGTGATAATTGTTCTTCGGTCAGACCGGTCATTCTCATGACGGTGCAAAGGTCCATGCCGTTCAGCAACAGACTTCGGGCAACTTTCTCGATTCCGCGTTGTTCACCTTTCTCGATTCCGCGTTGTTCGCCTTTCTCGATTCCGCGTTGTTCACCGAGCTGGATGCCCTTCTCGAAGCCCTTCTGTTCAAGCTGTTCCGCGATAGTCATCAGTTCATCCTCGAAATTTGGCACTCACTGTGCCCGTCCACCTGTAAATTCAATAAATGCCTCCGATAGTAAGGCAGAACACCAGGTTTAATGTGGTTACCTCCCCGTCCTGTCAGTATCAGAAAAACGGTTGTTCGGGGAGGATACAGGCGAGGTATAGATTAGTGCTTAATCTGTGACAGCTGTTCTTCGGTCAGACCGGTCATTCTCATGACGGTGCTACGGTCCATGCCGTTCAGCAACATATTACGGGCAACTTCGAGTTTACCTTTCTCGAAGCCCTTCTGTTCAAGTTGTTCCGCGATAGTCATCAGTTCGTCCTCGTGTTTCGGCACTTGCCGTGCCAGTTTACGTACAAAGGCTTCTGCGTTTGAAGTTTCGCCTGCCTGCACAACGTAGTTTATCAGCGAAACAAACTGCTGTCCTGTCATGGGTTTCGTCTGCAAAAGAGTGGCCAGATTATCCAGCAGCTCAGCCAGATCGCGTCGGTGAATGTGTTTCTGTATCAAAGTCAGGGCCGCCATACTGCGGTGTTCCATGATTTCAGCATCAGGAATGACGGTGACATCAACCAGCGGGAACCCCTTGTTGTAGAGCTTCCCGGCCAGAATCGGATCGCTGAATTCATCCAGCCAGCGGGTTGAATACGGATAAGGGCTGCGCTTACCGGTGTAAAACAATACCGGTATCACCAGCGGAAGTTTTTTGTGCCCGGCGTCCAGGTGGCGTTGCATGGCTGCCACTGCGTAGCGAAGAAGCCTGAAAGCCATATGTCTGTCCGGGGAAGACTGATGCTCGATGAGCACATGCACGTAGCCATCATCACCGGTTGTGGTCTTCAGACTGTAGAGAACGTCACTAAAGTAGGGACGCAGACTTTCCTCAACAAAACTTCCTGATTCCAGCTTAAGGGTTCTGAAGTCACAGACGGACTGCAGCTCTGCCGGGAGGTGAAGCTGCATGAAATCCCGGGCGGTATCGGGGTGAGTCAGAAACTGCTTAAATACAAGGTCATGCGGGGTTGGGGTGGCATTTTTCCCTCTCCTGGCTTTCCTGTACGACATGTCCTTCTCCTTGATGGGGATGGTGCTCACCTGCTATTGACGAAAAATCTGCTATGCATTTGATCTTATGGGCATTTCAATAAAGGATCCTGAACCGCAGAATTTTGATAGATTACTGGTTATTCATACAGCTTTCTGTGCGCAATGTCGGTAGTTAGGCCCCGAGATCCGCTATCGATACCCTCATATATTTCCCGCCTCAGCATTTCGTTCGCCTTATTAAGTCGGTTTTCTGGTCAGGTGGATAACGAACATCGGACGCAAAAGCAGCACTAACCGGCACACCCTGGTGCGTTGATATGCCATGTTGATTGGATACTCATGAGACAGAGAGGACGACGCGATGATCATGTTATGCAAAGCCTGCGGCACATCCTATGCGATCACCGGCACTCCCCCGGACCTATGTAAAATCTGCGAAGATGCAAGGCAGTTTGTGCCTGACACAGGACAGCAATGGGTCGATTTACCTGGCCTCCTCGCCTCACACACCAATAAGTGGCAACAACACGAAACCAGCCTCTTCAGCATCACCACCGTGCCTGATTTTGCGATTGGTCAACGCGCGTTCCTGCTGAGAACAGCGGAAGGGAATATTTTGTGGGACTGCATAGCCACTCTCGACGACGCCACGAAAACGTTAATTTCCGCGCTGGGTGGACTCAAAGCCATCGCCATATCGCATCCGCATTTCTACACCACCATGCAGGAATGGGCAGCCGAATTTGACGCCCCGGTATATCTGCACACCAGCGATCGTCAGTGGATCATGCGCGATAGCCCATATATCAGACTCTGGGAAGGCGACGCGATTAAACTGGCTGCTGACGTCACCGTCATGCATCTCGGAGGGCATTTCGCAGGTAGCTGCGTGCTGCACTGGGCGTGGGATGAAGGGATACTGCTTAGCGGGGACACTGTCCAGGTCACCCCGGGGGCGAATGCCGTCTCCTTTATGTGGAGCTACCCCAACATGCTGCCGCTACCGGCGGCAACGGTCCGGGACATCGTGCAGCGCCTGAGTGCCGTGAAGTTTGCAAGACTTTATGGTGCGTTTGAAGGAAGGAATATCACGGGAAATGCGGGGGAAATTGTACGTCGTTCAGGGGAGAAATATATCGCCTGTATCGGGGTGTGAAGCGGACATCTGGGTAGTTTAAAAAACCCACCCAGTATCTGGAAAATCAGGAGCGCAGTCAGGCGGATCTACTGATTATGGTCTCTGAGGAAAACCGTCAAAACGTCTTTGGGAGGCGTGACTCCACACTCTGAAAGTAGCCAGCCCACCGCACCGCGATGATATGTCCCGTGGAACAAAACATGATTAAGCATATCCACGGCCTTCATTTCACCCTCACCGCCGTCTACGAACTGGAACTTTATCGTAGCAGCGAGATCCTCTGCAGCCATGGCGTTAACCGCTTCGATATACCAATCTGTGCATGCGGCCATTTTACTCAGCAGCTCATCAGCAGAGGGAGTCTCCGGAGTATTGAGCGCAGTGTACCCATGCTGCTGCCCTGTCAGGTTGGCCCTGAAAATCATATCAACGACATAAATATGGTTCATCAGGCGGAGCGTCAGATGTCGTTTTTCTGCATTAGCAGAGGTGTCGACTTCTTTAATCGCTTTTAACGTTTCGATATCGATCCAGCGCTTGTATTTAAGCATTGTAACGATGGTTTGTGTGCTCATGGTCTGTTCCCGGCCTTATACATTGGTCCATCATATCAATAAGATACTGGACAATAACTTAGAATCTGCTCCAGATTAACAAACACCTTTAGAGAATCGTTGGTTATGGTCTGAAAGCAAAAATCATTTTTGATTTTCTCTCTACGGATGGCTCTTCCCGCTAAGGCACTTTTTTTGGAAACACCAGGATTTCCAGGCCAGAATCGGCGGCTGAAAGAACCAGACTACGAGAAACGCAAAAATCATCGCAATACCTGTAGAGATTATGTTTTCTCTTGAGGCGAGCAGCAGGATGGCGATGTAAATCGCCACAATTCCTATGGTTAGGCATACTGCAGCCTGGAAACGTCTTGATAAGTCACTGACCACCATATCCAGGGTCAGTTCTTTCTTAACAAGATACCGCTTTAGCTTTTGCAGGTCATTGCAGGTAAAACCAGACTGTAAAAGTTGTTCTTCACTGATTTTCATAATGTCCCTATTACTAATGCTCTTGACGAATACGTTACTTATGCAAATTTAACACTAAACCACCGTTTAACAGAAACTAACGCTAACAGCAGCAGCATTTGGACTGAGGACATTATTCAGGATGCAATCATGGACGTTAGATATCGTGAATCGGGCAGGAGCTATCTATCTGTATGGGCTGGGTCTGGCTCTTGTCCTTACGGGGTTTACTCACTGGTATCTATGGCCGTTTTCCTGATAGAAACGTCCGCTTTCAGCGCATTCAGCAACTCTTTTTCAGCGTCATTCTTATCGGATTTGCCGTCCGCTTGATGATCTAAGGGGCTAATCTACTGTCTTTCTATCAGTGCCAGTAGGAACAGATGACGCTGTGATACCTGTCCGCCACGTGCAGGTTGGTATTGCGTCATCTTGATAAATTCCGGGCTTTAAATTCATTGTTGGGTAAGATCTGGCTCAACTTTGAATTTAACTCTGTGGGAGGGGAGACTCCTCAAACACCTCGATCACCCTGCTATCTTCATCGAGACAGATAGTAATTCTACCCGGAACAATGTCCTGGATAAGAACATCACCTTTACGATGTATCTGACATACTTTTCCAAGTAAGTCCTGCACTAAAGGGCTATCCTTCTGAACCGACAATGGCCAAACAATTATGATTGACTCACCGTCTTTCAGTATCCTGGGGTTGTTCTTAATTTCCTGCGCCCAGGGCCAGGGAACTGGTCTATTATCATTCATGCCAACCTCCTGCTATCAGTAAGCGTGCAGCCAGCACCGTCTGGTTAATTTCGTCTCTCCCTGTAATTTAAGCGTCCACTTATTCCGGTTAGGTGGACACCTGATGACTGACTCTACATCTCTGACACGCCAGCGCTATACGCCCGAATTTAAGCTCCGGCTGGTTCACATGGCGCTTAAAACCCTTGAGGAAAACGGCAGCGTTGCCGCCCTGGCACGACAGCATAATGTTAACGACAACCTCCTCTTTAAATGGATGCGTCTCTGGAAAAATGAGGGCCGCGTCGCTAAGCCCCGGGGGCGTAAAACAAAAACGC